>NZ_CP031217.1:1342344-1677930 GCF_003346815.1 Halarcobacter bivalviorum | reverse complement strand
CAGCTATAGTTTTCTGCTCCTAATTCAACCCTTGCTATATCTTTAATTCTTACTTTACTTCCATCATTATTATGTCTTACTATGATGTCTTCAAACTCTTGTGCTGATTCAAGTTTTGTTTTTGAAGTAAGAGTGTATTGAAATTTATTTGAAGAGCTATTTGGACTTGAACCAATAGAACCTAAAGCTGCTTCTGTATTTTGTTCTTTAATTGCGGCAATAACTTCATTAATACCAAGGTTTAAACTTGATAATTTATCAGGATTCATCCAAATTCTCATAGAGTATTTTCTTTCTCCTAAGTTTTGAACATCTCCCACTCCATCAATTCTTTTTAATTCTTCTGAAATATTAATACTTGCAAAGTTTGATAAAAATAGAGCGTCATGGCTTGGATCGTTTGATTCTATTGTAAGAATTTGAACCATTGAAGTTGACTTTTTCTTTGTTGTAACTCCCCTTTGTTTTACACTATCTGGTAAAATTGGTGTAGCAAGAGCAACTCTATTTTGTACATCAATTGCAGCTACATCTAAATCATAGCCTGATTCAAAGTATAAATTTATAGTAGAGTTTCCATCTGAAGAGGAAGTTGAATCCATATAAATCATACCTTCAATACCATTTAACTGCTCTTCTATAGGAGTTGTAACAGAACTTTCAACTACTTGTGCACTTCCACCTGTAAAAGTTGCACTAACTTGTATAGTAGGTGGTGTTATTTGTGGAAACTGTGCAACAGGTAATAAATAAAGTGCAATAAGTCCTACAATCATAATAAAGATTGAGATAACTTTTGCAAAAATAGGACGGTCTATAAAAAATATTGAGAACATAAAATTCTCCTAAAATTTAATTGGGTTTGCTACTTGGGTAGCCTCTACACTCATACTGTTTCTAAGTTTAGTAATATCACTTACAACAACTTTATCTCCTTCTTGTAAACCTTCAGAGATAATTACTAAGTCATTATTACTATAATTTAATTTTAATTGTCTTGTCTCTATTTTATTTTCAGCATTTACAACTAGAACATAAGGTCCTAATTGGTTTTGACCTAAATTATTAGGACTAATAGCAATTACAGGAATTTGATCAGTAATAAATAGATTAATCTCTACAAAAGTTCCTGGAAGTAGAAGATTATCATCATTATTAATTATAGCTCTCATAGCAACTGTTCCTGTAGTTTCATTTGTAACACTATCAATAAAATCTACATAACCAGTTGTTTTTACAGTGTTGTATTCATTTTGAGACTGAATAACTTCAACCTTTGGTTTCTCTTCAGATTTATATTTTTTGATTAATGAAACTTCATCTGTACTAGGATTAAAATTTGTATATAAAGGGTTTGATTGAACAACTTTTGCTAACTCTGTAGAAGAAGCATTTATCATATTTCCAATATCAACTAAAGGTTTTCCAATAACTCCATCAATCGTAGCTTTTATCTCTGTATATTCAACATCAAGTTTTGCTTGTTTTAAAGTTGCAATATCTGCATCAACTACAGCTTTTAACTGTTTTTGTTCAGCAATTAATTGGTCAAGTTTCTCTTTTGGAGCAAGACCTTTTTCTACTAAAGGAGAATATCTTTTTACATTTGCAATAGCCAGATTTAAACTTGCTTTATCTTTTTGTAATGAAGCCTCTTTTTGCTCAACAATATTTTTATATTTGATATCATCTATTTTAAATAGAAGTTGATCTTTTTTTACTTGGTCTCCAGCTTCAAAATATCTATTTTTTAATTCACCTGTAACTCTTGACGTAATAGATACATCTTTAAATGCTTCTGTTTTTCCAGAAAAATTTACCCAAATAGGATAAGTCTGTTTTTTTATAGTATGAACATCAACCTTAACTTTTTTTTCTTCAAGGGGAAGTTTTTGTTCTTCTTTTTTATCGCTACAAGCAGAAAAAACAACTAAAGTAATAATCGTTAAGCTAAATATAAATAGTTTTTTTAATTTCATATCTTTTACCTTTGATATTTTAATTATTAATAATATACTATAATATACCTTTAAGAAAAAAAGGAAATACATTGTCCGAAGAGTTAGAGAAAATAACTATTTGTAAAGATTGTGGTCTTGTTTTAAATAAACCACAATTAGATTACAATCATCAATTTCATTGTCCAAGATGTAATGCTTTGATTTATAAGTATGGACAAGATTACTTAACAGTATTACTTTTTGCAATAACTTCAATAATTCTTTTTATACCAGCAATCTTTTTACCTCTATTAAGTCTTGAAATATTAGATTTGAAGCAGACTACAACTTTAGTAGAGACTCTATTAATATTTTTTAAAAATGGATATACCGCTGTTTCTATATTGATTACTTTTATTGGAATAATAGTTCCTCTTTGTATGTTAATATTAATTATGTCTATTTTAATTCCTTTAAAATTAGGTAAAAGTGCTAAATATGTTTCCAAACCATTGAAGTTTTACGAACATCTTTTAGAGTGGCAGATGGGTGAAATATATATGATTAGTATTGTAGTAGCAATTATTAAACTTCAAAAAATGGCAACTTTAGATATAGGTATGGGTTTTTATTTCTTTTTATGTTTTTTACTGATGATGTCTTTGACTATGGCATTATTTAATCCTTATGATGTTTGGAATGAAAATGAAATACAAAAGTGATAAAGACTTAGGCTTAGTTTTGTGTAAACATTGTAATAGTGTTTCAAAGGTAAAAGAAAAAGTTTGTAGAAAATGTAAGAGTAAATTAAAACAAAGGGATGAATATTCGTTAGTTAAAACATTTAGTTTTACTATTGTAGCAATTATTTTTTTGTTTCCAGCAAATATTTTACCAATGATGGAAGTTACTACTTTAGGTGTTGTTGAAGCAAATACAATTTTTGATGGTATTGTTTACTTTTTTCAAACAAAATCTTATTTAATAGCTTTTGTTATCTTTGTCGCTAGTATTGCTGTACCAATATTTAAATTAGTAGTTTTATTATATCTTTTGTATATAACTAAGTATAATAAAATATCATTAGCTAAAAATGCTACAAAATATTATAGGATTATAAAATTTATAGGTAAGTGGTCAATGCTTGATATCTTTGTTGTTGCTTTAATGATAGTAATGGTTCAATTTGGAAATTTATCAAATATTACAGCAGGATTAGCTGCTGTGGCTTTTACTATTGTTGTTATTTCAACAATGCTAGCAACCGAGAGTTTTGATACACGAACATTATGGGATAAGGATTAATAAATGAATGAAGAAATAGAACATGAAAGTGTAAAAAAGAGTAAAAAAATAGTATTTTTAATTTGGCTTCTACCTTTTATTGCTTTACTTATTTCTGCATCAATGTTATATAAACATTTTGATAAGCAAGGAGAAGAAATAGGTGTTTATTTTGATAATGCAGAAGGTTTTCTTGTTGATAAAACACCTTTGAAATATAAGGGAATAAAAATAGGAGTTGTGACAAGTATTGATGTTGATGAGACAAATTTAAATAGATTTTTAGTAAAAATAGAAGTTGATAAAAATGCTTTATCTTTAGTTGCAAAAGAGGGAACAAAGTTTTGGAAAGTGGAACCTAAAGCTTCACTTACAGAGATTTCAGGTTTAAATACTATTTTAAGTGGTATTTATATTGAAGCAATGCCAAATGCTCAAAGTATAGAAGAGATAGAAAAATTAGAGGAACAATATACTTTTGAAGCAGCTTTTGAAAGACCAATTAACTATTTTGAAGAGGGGTTGTTTTTAACTTTAAAATCTTCAAAGGGTAGTTTAGAAGTAGGTACACCTATTTTATATAAAAGTTTTGTAGTTGGTAAAGTAGTAAAGAAAAACCTGAAGAATGATAATATTTTTTATACACTATTTATTGAAGAAAAATATAAAAGTTTAGTGAAAAAAGATAGCAACTTTTGGAATATCAGTGCTATTGATTTAAAAGCCTCTTTAAGTGGTATAAAATTTAAAGTAAATACATTAGCTTCTTTAATTGCAGGAGGAATAGAGTTTGATTCAAATATATTAGCTTCTCCTTTAGCAGATACAAACAAAGTATTTAATCTTTATGATAGTAAAGAGGATATAGCTTATTTAGAAGACTATGTAATTTTAGAAACAGAATTTGAACATAATTTAGAAATAGAGTTTACAAAACTTATTTATAATGGAATTGAAGTAGGGTATGTTGATGATATTAGTTATTTATTAGAAGATAAAAAAAGCTATATTTTTGTAAAACTAAAAAAAGAGTTTGCTTCTTTATTAAAACATACACCATATTTTGAAATAGTAGAACCAAAGCTTTCCCTTGACAAGTTAGGAGAAATATCAAAACTTGCAAAAGGTACGTATATAAATATTACTAAAACTAAACTTGAAAAAACAGAAGAAAAAAGTATTTACTCTTTATATAATGAGCCTATAAAAAGAGATATTTATAAAATAGTTTTAAAAAGTGATGATACCTTAAAAATAGCAGAAAACTCTCCTGTTTATTTTAAAGATATAAAAGTAGGAAAAGTTAGTTCAAAAAAACTACATACAAAATCAGATGAATTAAGAGTTGAAGTTGAGATTTTCAAAGAGTTTAAATATTTAATAAATGATAGCTCAATATTTTATGTGCAAGCTCCTATAGAGGTAAATGCAAGTTTAGAAAACATATCTTTTAAAACAGCACCTTTAGGAGCTTTTCTTAACTCTTCAATCTCTTTTGAAACAAGAGATTTAAAAGAAAAAAGAAGTGTAAATAGATTTTATCTTTTTGATAGTTATGAAAAAATGTTAGAGGCAAAATATTTTTCTCAAAAAGGAAAAAGATATATAGTTACTTTAGATAATGCAAATAGAGTTTCAAAAACAAACTCTATTTATTATAAAGGTGTAGAAGCTGGTAAGGTAGTAAATAAAAAATATAATGAAAATACAAAAAAAGTTGAGGTAGAACTTTTTGTTTTTGATAGTTTTGCTAAATATATAAATGAGAGTACAAAGTTTTACTCTATAAGTGGTATTGATGTAGATGTCTCTTTAAGTAAATTAAATATAAAAACCCAATCTTTAAATACTTTAATTAAGGGTGGAATCTCTTTTGTAAGTTTTGATGAAAAAGCAAAAAATGTAAAAAATTATCATAAGTTTAGATTTTATAATAGCTTAGATGAAATAAATAATGAGATGAAATTTAATAATAAAGGCCTAAGAGTAGTAGTTCTTGCAAAGAGTAAAAGTTCTTTAAAGGAAAATTCACCAGTTTTATATAGACAATTACAAATAGGAGTTGTTGAAAATTATAAACTTTCTGCTGATGGAACAAGAGTTGAACTTCAGTTATATATTGATGAAAAATTTAAACACTTAATAAGAACAAACTCAGTTTTTTATAATGCAACTGCCTTTGGAATGAAAATAAATCTTTTAGGTGTAAAAATAAATACAGAAACTTTAGAAACTCTTCTTACAGGTGGTATTTCATTAGTAACTCCAACAGAATATAAAGAAAAAGCAGAGAATATGATGAGGTTTGAACTACATGATGATGTTCAAGAAGAGTGGTTAGATTGGAATCCTAAGTTTGAAAAACTATAAAAAGATTAAAATATTTTTTCAAGAAAAACAATGGTATAATCCCGAAATTAATTAAAAAGGTAATTATTTATGCTTGTAGCACCTTCGATTCTTTCTGCTGATTTTGGTAAGCTTAATGATGAGATAAAAGCCATCTGTGATGGTGGTTGTGATTATATTCACGTAGATGTAATGGATGGACATTTTGTTCCTAATATGACAATTGGTCCAGTGGTTGTAAACCCAGTAGCAAAAGTTGCAACAAAACCTTTAGATGTACATTTAATGGTTGAAAATAATA
This sequence comes from Halarcobacter bivalviorum, assembly GCF_003346815.1. NCBI lineage: Bacteria > Pseudomonadati > Campylobacterota > Epsilonproteobacteria > Campylobacterales > Arcobacteraceae > Halarcobacter > Halarcobacter bivalviorum. The sequence goes on along the minus strand of NZ_CP031217.1, from coordinate 1,672,056 downwards.
CTTTTTTTGTGGAACTATTTGCACCTTTAAAACCAGAATTTATATCTTTTCATATTGAGAGTGAAAAACATCCTCATAGACTTATTCAAAAAATTAGATCATATGGAATAAGACCTGCAATAGTTCTAAATCCACATACTCCACCTGAAGCTATTGAGTACTTATTAGAAGATTTAGATATGGTTTTACTAATGTCTGTTAATCCAGGTTTTGGTGGACAAAAGTTTATTTCAAGTGTAGTTGAAAAAACAAAAAAATTAAAAGAGTTAATTAATAAAAGAAATCCTACATGTCTAATTGAAGTAGATGGTGGGGTAAATGATAAAAATATTCATGAGTTAAAAGAAGCTGGTGTTGATATGGTAGTTGCTGGTTCTTATGTATTTGGAAATGAAGATTATTCAAAAGCAATAAAGAGCTTGCAGGTTTAATATATGAAAGTTAAAATCTGTGGAATAACAAATTTAGAAGATGCTTTAGCTGCTGTAGAAGCTGGTGCTGATGCTTTGGGTTTTGTTTTTTACAATAAAAGTCCAAGATATATAGAACCTTTTGAAGCTAGAAAGATAGTTGATGCAATTCCTCCTTTTATTCAAACAGTAGGTTTATTTGTAAATGAAAACTGTGGTTTTATTAATCAAGTTTGTACAAATGCAAAAATGCAATTAGCTCAAGTTATTGATGATGATAGTTTTACTGACTTTGAAGCCTTAAAATTTAAATATATGAGAGTAATAAGAGCTAAAAGTGAAAAAGATATTATTGAAAATATCAATAATTATATTTTAGTAGATGCTTTTGTTGACTCTTTTGGTGGAGCAGGGAAGAGAGTTGCTTTAGAGTGGTTTAACCATGTGGATTGTTCTAAAATTGTTCTTGCTGGTGGTTTAACAGAACACAATGTATCTGAAATAAAAGGATACCCTTTTTATGGAGTTGATGTAAGTTCTGGTGTTGAAGCAAGCAAAGGCAAAAAAGAGAAACAAAAAATGATTAACTTTGTAAAAGCAGTAAATGAAATCCAATAAAAATTTCTATATGGGTCTTATTGATAGACTGAAAAAAGCTCCAATTGACTTTGATGATTTTTTAGATATTTTATCTAGACACAAAGAGAGATTTTTTGATAATCCTGAATTGGAGTTTGAATTACTTCTTTCAAATGGATTTCCTTTAGATATTGAAGAAAATAAAGTCTTTTTAAAAACTACTAAAACATTAATTCCTGAACAAACTTTTTGTATTGTTGATATTGAAACAAATGGTGGACATGTAAATAAAGGACATCAAATAATTGAAATTGGAGCTGTAAAATATAGAAATGGAGAAATTATTGATTCTTTTGAGTCTTTAGTTTATGCAAAAGATATTCCAGAATATATTCAAAGTGTTACAAATATCACTCCTAAAATGCTAGAAAATGCACCTTTTTTAAAAAATGTTCTTGAAAAATTTAAACTCTTTTTAGAAGATGATGTTTTTGTAGCACATGATATTAAGTTTGATTATAACTTTATTTCAAGTTCTTTAGAAAAATATCATTTAGGAAAGTTATATAATAGAAAACTTTGTACTATAGATTTAGCAAGAAGAACTATAAAAGCAGAGAAATATGGTTTAAAATCTTTAAAAGAGCTTTTAAATATAGATATAGATAATCATCATCGAGCTTATAGTGATGCTTTAAGTACAACATATATTTTAAAAGAGTCTTTAAAACATATAAGTAAAGAGATTCAAACAGTAGAGGATTTAATAAATTTCTCAAAATCTGCAAAACCTGTAATGCCTAAAATGGAAGTAAACCATGGTAAAAGAGAACAAAAGAAAGATAATATAGAAAAGGAAAACTAATGTTTACTCAAGAAAAATATTTAAAGGCTTTAAATTTTGCCGCAAAGGCACATGGTGAACAAAAAACACCTTATGGAGTTCCTTATCTAACTCATTTAGCTTCAGTAGCAATGGAAATAATTCATGCTTGTGAGCAATCACAGTTAAAAATAGAGAAAGCAGATTTAGCAATAACTGTTGCTTTATTACATGATACAATAGAAGATACTGATGTAACTTATGATGATTTATATAGTGAATTTGGAGCAGAAGTAGCAGAAGCAGTTGAAGCTTTAACAAAAGATAAAACAATAGAGTCTAAAAAAGATCAAATGGCTTTAAGTATAAATAATCTTTTAACACAACCTTATGAAGTGCAAATGGTTAAATTAGCAGATAGAATAACAAATATGCAAAAACCACCTGAGTCTTGGGATAGTTTAAAGGTTTTAAATTATCAAAAAGAAGCAAAATTTATTCTTTCTTGTCTTAAAAATTCGAATCTATATTTATCTAAAAGATTAGAAGATAAGATAAATGAGTATGTAGTTTATATAAATAGATAAGTTTAGTTAAGAACTTTTAAAATTAATTTTGTAAAAAGTTCTTGCTCCTCTTTTTTTAGTTTAGAAAAATAGTTATCTTCAAAAGATATTATCTCACTGATTGCTTTTACCGTAATCTCTTTACCTAAATTTGTTAATTGTACAAGTTTACTTCTTTTATCGAGACTATTTTCAACTCTTTTAATATATTTTTTTGATTCTAACTTCTTTAGAATTTTTGTCATTCCCCCTGAAGAAAATACCATTACTTCATAGAGTTCTGTTGGACTCATTGTATGAGTATTATTTGTCATATAAAATAGAGAAGATAAAATATCTAATTCACTTTGATTTAAAGAAAACTTCTCCTTTAAAAGTCTATCTCCATGTTCAAATAGTTTTCTATGAAGAATAAAAAAAGGAATAGTTACATTCATTGACTCTTTAAATACCTGAGGAGTTTGTTCTTTTATATTTTTTAAATTAGTTTCAAATTGTTTAATATCCATAAGTAATTATAACAGATTTAAACTTATCTTTCCAAGAAAGATAAAATTAAGTTTTTCAATGATATATTTCCATCTATCTTTCTAGGAAAGGTAATAAAAGGATTAAAATGACAGCATGGATGTATTTAATTTTAGCAGGTATTTTAGAGGTTGGTTTTGCTTCAATGTTGAAGCTTACAGAAAATTTTACTAGATTAATACCAACTATTATATTTTTAGTATTTGCAAGTGGAAGTTTTTATTTTCTAACAAAAGCAGTGGAGCAAATACCAATGGGAACAGCTTATGCAGTGTGGACAGGAATAGGGGCTTTTGGTACGATTATTATTGGAATATTTTTTTATAAAGAACCAGCAAGTGCATTAAGATTATTCTTTTTATTTACTCTTATTGCTTCAATTATAGGACTTAAATTAGTTAGTAAATAGTTTAGAAGATATCTTCTAAACTATTTTACTTTTTTAGCGTATTCTAAACCTAAATCAAAAGCTTTATTATTTATATCATGAACTTTTTCAGGAACTTTTGAAAGCATTGTCGCTCTTAAAGTATCATTATCAACTGTATAACCAGTCATATGATTTGCAATAGCTAAAGCAAGAACAGATTGGGTAATTACATTTCCTACTTCTTCTTTTGCAATAGTAATAATAGGAATTTCATAAATATTCCATCTTTGTCTATCTTCTTCAGTTGGTCTTACAAGATTAGGTTCAACTACAATAGTTCCTCCATCTTTAACACCACTTTTAAACTGGTCATAAGAGATTTGTGCAACTGAAAGCATAAAATCAATTTCTCCATCATTTGCATATGGATATAAAATCTCTTCATCTTCTAAAGTGATATCAACAACTGTAGGTCCACCCCTTACTTGAGAAGTATAAGTTGCAGTCTTTAATCCATATCCACCAGCTTTGATTTTAGCAGCTGCAAAAATTGCACCAGCAAGAAGAACACCTTGTCCACCAACACCAGTAAATCTCATTAATGTTTTAGCCATGATGTCTCCTAAAATTCTACTTTTGTATTATTTTGATGTGCTTGTTGCACAAGTTTATACATATCTGTATACTCTCTTGCTTCTGTATCATGTTTTAAAATACCAGTTGGAAAAAGTTTTCCTTTCTCTTCATTTTCTTCTAATTTATCATACTTAGTTTTTGCCATAGTGATTTCATCAATCCACTCTAAGTTTTCCATAGCAGTTGCCATTTTATTTTTTCTACCAAGGTTAACATGGCAATTTGAAAAAATATCAAAGAAAGAGTAACCTTTGTGTTCTAAACCTTTAACAAAAATTTTTTCTAATTTTTTAGGGTCAAGCATAGTCTCTCTTGCAACAAATGAAGCTCCTGCTGCCATTGCTAAATCACAAGCATTAAAAGTAGGGTCAATATTTCCTCTTTTTGCAGTAACTGTCCACATTCCTTGTGGAGTAGTTGGCGAAGTTTGAGAGTTAGTTAAACCATAGATAAAATTATTGATAACTATTTGGTTTATATCAATATTTCTTCTACAACCATGAATTGTATGGTTTCCACCAATTGCAAGACCATCTCCATCACCTGTGATACAAATTACATGTTTATCTGGATTTGCTAATTTAATTCCTGTTGCATAAGCAATTGTTCTACCATGAGTTGTATGCACAGTATTACAGTTAATATATGAAGAAAATCTTCCAGAACATCCAATTCCAGAAACAACACAAACATCATCCATATTCCAACCAAGTTTATCAATTGCACGGATAAGTGCTTTTAAAATAACACCATCTCCACAACCCCAACACCATAAAGTTGGCATTTTGTTAGTTCTTAAGTATTCATCATAATTAAATGCCATTTTATAATCCTTTTACTTTTTCAATAATCTCTAAAGGAGCGATTGGTCTACCATTTGCTTTAAATAATTTGTGAAAATCTCTTCTTCCACTTGCTCTTTCAATTTCTTGAATATATTGACCCATATTTAGTTCTATTACTAAAGTTTTTTGGATTTTATCGCACCACTCTTTGATTTTCTTTTCAGGGCTTGGCCAAAGTGTAATTGGTCTAAACATACCAATTTTTATACCTTCTTGTCTTAGTCTATTAATAGCCTCTTTTGCTGATAAGGCAACAGAACCATATGCAATAATCATAATCTCTGCATCCTCAAGTAAATACTCTTCAAAAGATTCAATTTCATCTAAGTGAGCATCTACTTTATTAAAAAGTCTATTCATTAAGTTTTGACATGTTGCAGCATCTTCCGTAGGGTGTCCTGTTGCATCATGATGTAATCCTGTGTAGTGATATCTATATCCTTTAAACATAGGATTTAAGATTGCTGGTTCATCAGCTGGTACATCATAAGGTCTATACTCTTTTGCTTCACCTTCAAAAACTCTTCTTGGTACAATTGAATTTTTTACTTCCTCTAAATCAGGAAGAGTAGCTTTACCACTCATATGTCCAATAGTCTCATCTAATAATACAAACACGGGTTGCATAAATCTATCTGCTAGGTTAAAAGCTCTTACTGTTTCAGTATAACACTCTTCAAGCGTTGAAGCACAAACAGTAATAGATTTGAAATCTCCATGAGTAGGAGCTTTCACTTGATTTATATCTCCTTGTTGTACTCTTGTTGGAAGTCCAGTTGAAGGACCACCTCTCATAACATCTATAATTACAAGAGGAACTTCAGCAATATATCCTAGTCCAATATTTTCAGCTTTTAAAGATATTCCTGGTCCTGATGTTGCTGTTAAAGATCTTTTACCACTCATTGCCGCACCTAATGCCGCACAAATACCTGCAATTTCATCTTCCATTTGAATAGCAGCCCCACCATTTTTTGGTAAAAGGTCTGAAATTGTATGCATAATTTCACTTGATGGAGTAATAGGGTATCCACCAAAGAATTCACAACCCGCATCAACTGCAGCAATAGCAGCTAAGTCATTTCCTGTTGAAATTAATTCTCTTGCCATTAATTCTCCTTAAGCATCAAGTTTTCTATAGTTGTTCTTTTTGATTGCTTCACCTCTTTGTCTTGCTTCATCACTTAATTTTGCAAATTTATACTCTTTTCTATCCGCAACATAAATAGCAAAATCTGGACATGACAATTCACAGTCTGTACAACCAATACAAGAATCTTTTTCAATAATTTCTACCATAGCACCTAGAGTAGAATGAGGCTCAGGTCTCATAGCAAGAACTCCAGCTGGACATACTGAAACGCAAACATCACAGGCTTTACATCTAGTCTCATCTACCCATACAGGAGTATTTTCAGGAGCTTTCATTATTGACATATGCTCTCCTTTAAATTTTTAGTAAATATAATTAGTTATTCTAAATTAATATTAAAGTATGATAACTAAATTAAATATATAAAAAAGAATTAATAATTGATATAAAACCTTATTTTATGGGCTTGTTACTATATGTTACAAGCATAAAAGTAAAAATTACATTTATTTTTTCAATCTATTTTTCACTATTTACTTGTATCACTAAAGTTAAATATATTATTAGGTATAATCACAAAAAATTATTTAGGGGTTCTTTTTGCTTTTATATCAGCCAAATGGTGGCTATTGTTACAATAGTGATACACATTTTTTATTTAACTTTATTTGTGATAATTTAAAAAAGTTTAAAAATATAAAAGGTGATTTGCTTGATATAGGAAGTGGAAGTGGAATTTTAGGTCTTTTAGTTGCAAGAGATTTTGAAAAATTGAATTTAAATCAATGTGAAATACAAAATACTTTTCAAGAGTTGTCTCTTAAAAATGCAAAGTGCAATAAAATAGAGACTACAATGCATAAAGGCTCATTTTTAGAGTTAGAGTTTGATAAACAGTTTGATATTTGTGTTTCAAACCCTCCTTTTTATCATAGTGATGTAATAAAAAGTGAAAATGAAAATATAAAAATAGCAAGATATAATGATAGTTTACCTTTAAATGAATTTATTAAAAAAGCTTCAAAACTTTTAAAAAGTAGTGGTAAATTCTTTTTTTGCTATGATGTTAAACAATTAAATGAAATTATATTTTATTTAAAAGAGCATAAGTTAAATCTTGAGTCTTTACAGTTTGTTCATCCTAAAAAAGATAAAGATGCTACTTTAGTATTAGTTTATGCAAGAAAAAACTCTAAGTCTTTACTTAGTGTTTTAAAACCTTTAGTTGTTTTTGAAAATGAAGATTTTACAGATGAAGTTAAAGAGATATATAAAAAATCTTCAACACATAGTATAAAAGTGGAAATATGAGTTTAATAAAAAAAGATGGATATGATTTTGCTTTTAACCCAAAGGGTTGTGAAACCTGTAATGGAAACTGTTGTATAGGTGAAAGTGGAAATATTTGGGTAAATAAAGAGGAAATAGAAAGATTAAAGAATCATTTAAATATTTCATTAGAAGAGTTATCTAAAAGTTATATAGAAAAAAGAGGTTATAAATATAGTATAAGAGAGGTTAAATTAGCAGAAGATAATTATGCTTGTATTTTCTTTGACTTAGAAAAAAAACAGTGTGGTATTTATGAGGCTAGACCAACTCAATGTAGAACTTTCCCTTTTTGGGAATATTTTAAAAAGAATAAAGAAGAGGTTATAAAAGAGTGCCCAGCTATAGAAACACTTTAGTAATTTTATTAAGTATATTTCTTTTTTTTGGTTGTTCTTTTCAATCAAATAATACTTTAGTAAAATATGATTTTGAATATAAACCTTATCAAAATGAAAATGAGTTAATTCTTCATGCCTTAGAGTATATTAAAGAAGGTAATAGAATAAAAGCAAGTAATCTTTTTTTAGAACTTTTTCATAAAACATTAAATGATGAATATCTTTTTGAATATGCTAGATTAGCTTTTTCAATTAGAAAGTATGATGAAATAATTAATGTAATTGAATCAAATCAAAATAATATAGTGAGAAATGAAGAGAAAGTATTAAAAATATATATTCTTTCTTTAATGCAAAAAAAAGAGCTTGACAAAGTAAAAATAAATTTAGATAAATTATTAAAAATATCTAAAAGTGATAGTAATAAAGAGTTATTAGCAAATTATTATTTATTAAAAAAAGATTATAAAGAAGCAAAAGATATTTTTGAAGAAGTATATGAAAAGTCTTTAACTTCTGCAACTTTATTAAATCTTGTAGATATTATGTATACTTATTTAGGGGAAAAGAAAGAAGCAATAAACTATTTAGAATCACATTTAAATATTTATGGTTGTGATAATTTAGTTTGTTCAAAATTACTTGGATTTTATCAAGAACAAAATGATATAAATGGAGTAATCTCAGTTTTAAAAAGAACTTATACAAGTTTTAAAGAGAATGATAATGTTTATACTCTTGATAAAGTTTATAAACTACTAATGTACTACTTAGAAAAAAAAGATATTAAAGAAGCTATTTCATTTTTAGAAGAGACAGGTGCAAATGATGAAAGACTTTTTGTACTTTATCAAAATGCAAGAATGCCAGAGAAAGCTTTTGCTTTAGTAAAAAAATTATATGATGAAACTGGAAATTTAGACTATCTTGCACAAATTGCAATGTTAGAATTTGAAGTGGCGAAAGATAGAAAAGAAGTATTACCAAGTGTAATTAAAAAATTTGAAGATGTTTTAGCAGTTTTAGATAATCATATTTATCAAAACTATTTAGGGTATATTTTAATTGATTTTGATATAGATGTTAAAAAAGGGCTTGGTTTAGTTAAAAAAGCATTAGAAAAAGCACCAAATAATTTAGCCTATATTGACTCTCTTGCTTGGGCTCAATATAAGTTAGGTGATTGTAAAAATGCAAAAATAAATATGAAAAAAGTTGTTGATAGCACTGGATTAAATGATGAAGAAATTAGAATTCACTGGGAAAAAATTAAGGAGTGTAGTAAGTGATATTAGATGAAATAAATAGAAGAACGTTAGAAGATGTTGAAAGAAGAAAAAAAGAGTATTCTCTTGATTGGTTAGGAAGAAGTTTAAGTGCAAATCCTTTTCCTCCTAGAGATGTAAAACCTTATTTAACTTCTACAAAAGAAGAGCCAATTAGAATTATTGCAGAGGTTAAGAAAGCAAGTCCAAGTAAGGGTGTAATTAAAGAGGATTTTGACCCTTTACAAATTGCACAAGATTATTCTGTAAATGGAGCAAATGCAATTTCAGTTCTAACTGAGCCTCACTATTTTCAAGGAAACTTAGAGTATTTAACTCAAATTAGAAGATATGTACCAACACCACTTTTAAGAAAAGATTTTATTTTAGATAAATATCAAATTGTTGAAGCTTTAGTTTATGGAGCAGACTTTATTTTACTTATTGCAAAGAGTTTAAGTACAAAAGATTTAAAAGAGCTTTATGAATATGCACTTCATTTAGGTTTAGAAGTATTAGTAGAGATACATGATAAAGAGGATTTAAAAAAAGCTATGCATTGTGGAGCTAATATTATTGGAATAAATCATAGAAATCTTGAGACATTTGAAATGGATATGAATCTTTGTGATGAGTTAATTCCAATGATTCCAAATGGAAAAATTATTGTAGCTGAATCAGGGGTTTCAAATATTGATACTATAAAAAGATTACACTCTATTGGAGCAGATGCTTTTTTAATTGGGGAACATTTTATGAGAGTTCCTTCTATTGAAGAAGAACTACAAAAATTTAAAAATGCTTTAGCATAATAGCTAAGGTATTTTTATTTCTAGTATAAGCGTAAGAGCTAGATTATAGCTCTTCGCTAAATACTTTACTTAGAATTTCACTTTCACTTAATTCTTTTCTAACTTCAGTTTTTGGTGGATTTTTAATAAGTAAAACCATCTCTTTTAAGTCATCTAAGTTATATTTTGTAAGGTTGTTGATTAAAGTATCGTTTATCATCTCTTTTTTTAAAGTATCGTTATTAATCATTTTTCCAATAACGGTTTGAAGATTTTTTCTTGTTCTATCAAATACTTTTTCTTCTTCTGTTAAAACTTTACACTCTTTTTCTAAATAAGTAATAAGACTATCACCTTTATATTTATATGTTTTAACCGTGTTATATACAAATTCTTGAGACTTAACATTTTCTAAATAAACATTTGTAAAAACATATCCTCCAACAGCAACAAGACCAACAAGAGATTTAACTGGGTTATGAGAACAAATAAAGTCTTCTTTTACTCTTACTGGTGCATACTCTAAAGAAGTGATATTATTTCTTAATACAATAAAGTTTTTATTTACTTCAATTGGTCCACCTTTTAAAGAGACCAATTCATTTTTAAATGCTAAGAAATCTCCATCAACTCTTTTAGGACTTCCTTCTAAAGTTGTAAGTTCATTATCACTAATATCAAAATCACCTTCCACTTCATGAAATCTAAGAGGAAGTTTTGATAGATTTTCCAATTTTCCTGATAATCTTACATCTCCATGTACTCTTACTGAGTTATCTGGAAGAACATGGTACTTTTTAATACCCATTCTATGTAACCATCTTTCTACTTCATCTTTAGTTGTTAATGCAAGTAAAGGTTTATAGATATGTCCAATTACCTCTTCACCTTTATATTTCCACATTTTTTTCTCTTCATCGAAGTTTCTAGAAATGTGATTTAGTGAGATATCAGTAAATAAGTTCCAAGAGATTTCATCTGCAATATCATTTAAGTTTTTAAGTTGATTCCAATAACAAATATAGTCTTGTCCAACTGTAATAGGACCACCTCTTAATAGTTCAAGTCTATTTTTAGAACAATCAAAAGTTCCTTCAACATATTTAGGACCACCTTCTAAAGAAGTAAGTACATTATTTGAGCAATTAAAATAGTTTGAAATACTTCTTGGAGCACCTTCAATAGACTCTAGTCTATTGTTTGAACAATTATAATAACCTGCTACTTCTTTTGGTCCATATGATAGGTTATTTTTAATTTCATTGTTTGAACAGTCGAAATCTCCAACTTCATTTGGTGCACCGAAAAGTGATGTTAATTTATTATGTGAACAGTTAAAGTCTCTAACTACTTTTTTTGGAGAACCTTTTAAACTTGTTAGATTATTGTTTGAAATGTTAAAATACCCATCTACAACGTCAAATTTTACAGGAAGTTCGTCTTCTTCAATTTTACCTTCTAGATTAACACTACCATGTACTGTGATATATAAGTCTTCAGATATAGTGAAATTTTCTATACCCTTTTTAGTTAACCACTTCTTAACCTCATTTACATCATTCATCAAATGCCTTTAAAATATTTAGAAATATTTTGAATATTATATTCATTATATCATATTTTATTTTACATTTTTATATACAAAATTAAAATAAATATGAAAGATTGAATAGTTTTAAAAAAAATAAATTAAAAGCCTATAAAATGGGCTTTTATAGAGTTTTTAAATAGTTCGAATTATTTGAAAAATATTATAGTTATAGATATAACTTACAATATTATTTAAAAGATTATTTTTTATATAGATTAAAAAGACACAAAAATTAATTTGTATCTTTTTTTCTTGTTTTTAGTAAAGAAATTATTCCAAAAATACCAAATAAAAAACCTAATGCAGATATGATATTTAAATATCTATCATAGGGAGTTTTTTCAAACTCTTTTACATTTTGTTTTTCATCTATTGTTACATGAAAACTTTTTAGATGAGAACCATGATCACTTGGAACATCAATATCAACTTTCCATTTTCCATGACTATCTGGAACAAAAGCAAAATTACCATTTAAATCAGTTTTTCCTTTTGTAAAAGGTAACGAGCTTTCAGGTGCATAAATAGTTATTTTAGCATTATCTATTGCAATATTATTAGGTGCTGTTACTCTAATTGCTACAGCACCATCAACAATATTATGAAATACTCCATGTGCAAAAACAGTAGCAGATAATAAAAGCGATAAAAATAGAGTTCTTAATATCATAACTATTTTACTTCAAATGAGATACTACTTTGAATAGTGATATTACTAACTTTTGGATCACTTATTTCACTTGAATAATATTGTGCTGCAATAATTTGTAAACCTTTTGATTTAACTGGAATATTAGCTATTCCAAATTTATTTGTTTTGATATTTAAGTCCTCATAATCTGATGTTTCAAATCCTGCTCCTTCTAAAGCTTTACCATCTTTTACTACTAATACAGGTAGGTTTTCTCCAGCTTTAATTGTAAGAGGATTGATTAAAGGAATAACTTCTAAAGGAAGTCCTGATGGTTTTAAAAAACTTTCATTCCATTCAAAAAATCTTTTTCCATATTTGATACTTTTTAAAGTATTGTAAACAATTCCTTTATACTTAGAAGGCTCAATATTTTCATATCCATTTTCACCTTTTACCCAATATCCTGCATCAAAAACTAAACTAATCATTGCAGGTTTTTTAGCAGTTAATAAAACAGGTTGTTTTTTTGAATAATCAATTCCTGTATTTATCTCTTTATTATTTGTATCAAAGGCTAAAGCACCTTTTAACTGATTAGATTTATATTCTTGAAATTTTCCATGTGCCCAAAAATTTGCTTCATATGTATTGTTTGGACCTTTTTGTGCTGTAACTTGATGTGCAAACAAAGTTGCAGTTGATAATAGTAATGAAATTGTAAGTTTTTTCATTATAATCCTTTCTAAATGATTTGTAGGATTCTAATTGAAAAAGAATAAACTTGAAATAATTTTTTTGTGATGTTATGTATTTTTAGAACTAAAGAGTTTTAAATAAAAGAAAAAATTCTTTTATTTAAATAGTGTTGAACCAACTCTAATCATATTTGAACCACAAGCAATTGCAAGTTCAAAATCAGAACTCATTCCCATAGAACAATATTTTGCTCCATAAATTTTAAGTTCATCAAAGATATTTTTAGTAGTCATAAAAGAGTCTTTGATAATATTTCTATCATCTACATGAGCTCCAATACTCATTACTCCTTTAAGTTTGATATTTGGACACTCTTCTAAGATTTTTTTATAAACTTCAATAGCTTCTTCTGGCATTACACCTGTTTTACTATCTTCTTTTGCAGAGTTTATTTGAAGTAAACATGACATTTTTTTGTTTTTTGCTTCAAGTTTTTTATCTAATTCTTGAGCTAATTCAAAAGAGTCAAGTGATTGCATTAAAGTAGGATTTAAATCAATAAGATTGTTAATTTTATTTTTTTGTAATCTTCCTACAAAATGCCACTCAAGAGGTAACTCTTCTAAGTCTATTGATTTTTGTTTTAAATCTTGAACTTTATTCTCTCCAAATGCTCTTTGTCCAGCACTGTATAAAGTGGCTACATCTTCACTTGTAGAGTATTTTGAAATACCAATAATTTTTACAATATGGTGTTCAGAAACTCTAAGTCTTGCAGCTTCTACTTTTGAAATTACTTTATCAAGATTTTCTACAGCTTTTGTTTTATCCATTTTCTATCCTAAAAATAATCTATTAATATCGTTATAAATACCAAGCAACATTAAAGAGCCTAAGATTACCCATCCTGCGATAGTTAGATACATAAATACTCTATCACTAGGTTTTCTTCTTGCAATTATCTCATAAAGGTTAAACATAATATGTCCACCATCTAAAGCAGGAATTGGAAGTAAATTTAATACTCCTAAATTCACAGAAATAAGTGCAGTAATTGCAAGTAGAGCAATTATAGAAGATTCACTTGCATCAGAAATAACTTTTCCAATAGTAATTACTCCACCAATTTCACTACTTGGAATAATTCCTTGAATAAGTTTTTGAACTCCTAAGAAAATCATCTTTGATGACTCAATAGTTTTATCCCAAGCAAAAGAGATAGCACTTACAGGGTCATGGTAGATTGTTACAACTTTAGGTGCAGGAGAGATACCAATCATTCTTTTTTTGATATTTTCTCTAAACATATTTTGTGCATCAGAAACATGAGGATTAATAACTTTTGAAATAAATTGTCCATCTCTTTTTATATAAAAGTTTAAGGCACCTTCAGTTGAGATAATAGTCTCTCCAATTTGTTCCCAAGTTTTAATTTCAGTATTATTGATTCTAATTATTTGGTCACCTGGTTTAATACCAGCTTTAAGTGCAGGAGAGTTCTCTTGTACGGTTCCAACAGTTGGGCTTAAAGAGTTTGCTCCTGCAAGTGCAATTACAAAATATAAAATTGCTGCAAGGACAAAGTTTGCAAAAGGTCCTGCAAAAAGTATAATTATTCTTTGCCAAGGTTTTTTATTGTTATATGAATCTGTTCCATCTTCATAAAGACCAGGTTTTGTATCATCTTGACCTTTCATTTGAACATAACCACCAAGAGGAATAAGAGCAATTTGCCATCTTGTTCCTCTCCATACTTTAGAGTAAATTTGCTTTCCAAAACCAATTGAAAAAACATTAACTTTTACTCCAAAATATCTAGCAGCTAAAAAATGTCCTAATTCATGAAAAAATACTAAAAATGAAAGTACAAGTAAAAAAGTTATAGTACCCAATTATTTTCCCTTATGCTTTTTAAATCTTATAATAGTCTCTTAAATATTCATATCCTGAATATAAAGTTAAGATAACTGCAATCCATAAAAGTGTGGTTGCAAATGGCCAGTTCATAATTAAAAATCCAATTGCAATCATTTGAACAACAGTTTTGATTTTTCCTGCCATTGTTGAAGCAACACTTTTACCTTCACTAACAGCAACAACACGAAGTCCTGTAATAAAAAACTCTCTTGATAGTATTAAAAATACTGCCCAAGCAGAAGCTCTATCTATAATCATAAGACCAATAAATCCTGCAAGCATTAACATTTTATCTGCAAGTGGATCTAAAATTGCACCTAATTTTGTCATTTGATTCCAACGTCTTGCTATAAAGCCATCAAAGAAGTCAGTAACAGAAGCAAGTACAAAGATTAAACCAGCAAAGTAATCAAGCCAAGACGGATGCCATGAAGCAAAAACAGAAGAGTCTCTTTCTAGTAAAAACCATAGCATTAGCGGAGCTAATGCTATTCTAAAAAGAGCTAAAGTATTCGGTAGATTTAAGGCTTTAGACATTATTTAAAAGTTGTCCCACCATCAACAATTAAAGTGTGCCCAGTAATCCAAGAAGCATCACTTGTACATAAGAAATAACAAGATTGTGCTAAATCTTCTGGCTGACCAATTCTATTTAATGGAGAGTATTCAGCAGTTTTAGCTTTAACTTCTTCATAGTTAGTAAACGCTTTAAGTGCATCAGTATCAATAGGACCACCAGATACAGCATTTACTCTAATATTCATCTCTCCAAGTTCAGTTGCTGCATATCTAACCATTGCTTCAACTGCTGCTTTATTTGTACCATGTCCAGAGTAGTTTTCAATATATACTAAGTTTCCTGTAGAAGATAAAGAAACGATTGCCCCTCCACCAACTTTTTCCATTCTTTTTGCTGCTTGCTGTGCTCCACAAACAAAAGCATTTACTGTAGCAGTATAGATATTATTTAATCCTCTAGGTTTTAGTTTCATAAATTTACCATATCCACCAACTACAGCTCTACCATAAATCATTGCATTTGAAATGAAGAAATCAACTCTATCAAAGTCTTTGTCAATCTCTAAAAATAGCTCTTTATAGTTTTCAGGCTCTAAGATATTAAAAGGATATGCTTTACACTTTACGCCAAATTTTTCTTCAACATCTTTGCATATATCTTCAGCAATTTGTGCATTTGAATTATAAGTAAAAGCAACATTTACACCATTACTAGCAAATTTATATACACACTCTTTACCGATACCTTTTGTACCACCAGAAATTACTAAAGTTTTACCTTTCATTTCGTTACTCATTATTTAATTACCTCATAATTTTTTAAAATTTTTTCTATCTCTTTTAAGTTTTGTGCACTTGGTGCAGTTAAAGGAAGTCTATACTCTAATGTATCTAATAATCCTGCTATATACATTGCTGCTTTGATAGGGATAGGATTACTTTCACAGAAAAGTACAGAATTTAAAGGATATAAATCCTCATTAATTTTTTTAGCTGTTGCAAAATCTCCTTCTAAAACCGAATGTACAAGTTTTGATTTTAAGTTAGGTAGAATATTAGCTGTTACTGAAATATTACCTTTACCCCCACTTGCTAAAATTGGAAAATCAATACCATCTTCACCAGAAACAATAACTAAATCTTTTCTTCTTGATTGTAATTCAACAATTTTTTCTAAAGACCCACTTGCTTCTTTAATTGCATATATATTTGAAACATCATCATATAATCTAATTACTGTATCAGTTTCAATTTCAACACCTGTTCTTCCTGGTACATTATAAAGCATAAAAGGAATTTCAACAGAGTTTGCAATTGCTTTATAGTGTTGATATAAACCCTCTTGTGTAGGTTTATTATAATATGGAGCTACCGATAATAGTCCATGTGCACCAACTGCTTGTGCATGTTTTGCAATATCACAAGCTTCATGCGTAGCATTAGAACCAGCCCCTGCAATAACTTTTGCATTTGTTCCCTTACAAGTTGCAACTGCAACAGAGATACAATCTTTATGTTCGGCATGAGATAAAGTTGCACTTTCACCTGTAGTTCCTACAGGAACAACTACATCAATACCTTGTTCAATTTGTCTTTTAATTAATGATTCATATTTTTCTAGATCAACTTTTCCATTTTTAAATGGTGTAATCAATGCGGTCATCGCACCGGTAATAATTTCCATATATTTCTTCCCTTCGTAAATTATTTTTCTTTTTTTAATATCACTGTTGTTGAGTTTTTCTTTGTTAAATATTTTTTAGCAACTTTTGAAATATCCTCTTTCTTTAGCTTTTCAATATTCTTTTCATACTCAAAAAGTGGTTTTGTATTTCCTCTTACAAAATAGCTACCATATAAAGAAGCTACTGAACTAGAACTCTCTAAAGAGAA
The DNA here is from genome assembly GCF_003346815.1 of Halarcobacter bivalviorum. NCBI lineage: Bacteria > Pseudomonadati > Campylobacterota > Epsilonproteobacteria > Campylobacterales > Arcobacteraceae > Halarcobacter > Halarcobacter bivalviorum. The sequence continues at coordinate 1,655,230 of NZ_CP031217.1, read as the reverse complement.
AATAAAATCAGCTTTCGTATTTATCTTAATTCTTTCAATCTCTTTTTGGCTAATCTTTCCATCTTTAATATTTTTAATAATATTATCAATCTCTTTTTTTACATCTTTTGCTTTAATTCCTTCATTACACACAGCTACAAAAAGGAATAGACCTGGATCTGTAAGTTCTAAGTTATAAGCATATACTGAATTAACCAGTCTTTTTTCATCTACAAGGATTTTTTGTAAATAAGAACTTTTCCCTGCACTTAATAACTCACTTAAAGCACTTAATGCAACTTGATCCTCATGTTCATAGTTTGGAATATGAAAAGCCATTGCAAGCATTTCAACTTGGCTATCTTTATAGATAGTGATATTTTTTTCACCATCTTGTTGTGGCTCAACCATATGTACTTTTTGAGGAATCTCTTTTTCATTTTTGATTTTTGCAAAATACTTTTCGCTTGCTTCAAAAACTTCTTCTTTAGTAATATCTCCTGCAACTACAATAACTGCATTTTTTGGTTGATAATATGTAGAATGGAAATCTTTTATATCTTCAATTGACCAGTTCATAATATCTTGTGTAAAACCAATTGGAGTCCAATGATATGGATGGTAAATATAGGCATTGTTAAATAGTCTATATTGTAAATATCCCATTGGGTTATTATCAGTTCTCCATCTTCTCTCTTCTGCTACTACATCTCTTTCTGGTTGAAACTCTTCATCTTTTAAAGTTAGGTTTTGCATTAATTCTGCAAAAAGCTCTAAAGATTTTTCCATATTCTTTGAGCTAGATTTAATAAAATACTTTGTGTAGTCAAAAGATGTTGAAGCATTATTTACTCCACCAAATCCTTTAACAATTTCATCAAACTCACCAGCTTTTAGGTTTTCTGTAGATTTAAAATTTAAATGTTCTAGCATATGAGCAATTCCACTTTTACCCATAATCTCATTTCTACTACCTACATTATAAAAGATATTTGTAGAAACAACATCTGAACCATTATCCATCTCTATTGCAACTATTTGTAAACCATTTTCTAAGGTTTTAGTATGATATTTTAATAGACTATTAGCCATTAAATCTCCCGTAAAAATAATGAATAGCGAAAAGTGAATAATGAATAGTTTTAATCTTTTTATACTCATACTTTCCTCTATTTTTTTTATATTAAATCAGAACCTATTACTTCTGAAATGTTATTAAAACCATCTTTTTGCATTAGTTCTAAAATCTCTTCATTGATTTTTCTAACCATAGATGGACCTTCAAATACAAGCCCTGAATAAGCTTGAACAAGTGTTGCTCCAGCTTTTAATCTTTTATATGCTTCTTCTCCTGTTGAGATACCACCAACAGAGATTAAAATTGTTTTTCCAAATAACTCTTTTGCAATCTCTTTAAAAAGATCCCTTGATTTTTCAGTTAAACAAGCTCCACTTAAACCACCAAAATTTTGGCAATTTGGAACTAATGAATAATCAATAGTTGTATTTGTAGCAATAATACCTGCTGCACCTGCATTAACTGCTGTCTTACAAAGTTCAATTGCAACATCTACTTCCATATCAGGAGCAATTTTAAGAAAAATTGGTTTATCAGTAAGTTCTTTTGCCATAGAAAATAACTCAGTAATAAATTTTTCATTTTGTAAATCTCTTAAGTTAGGTGTATTTGGACTAGAAATATTAATAACTAGATAATCACTACTATCTTTAAATTTTCTTATTAGTGCTTTATAGTCTAATAAAGCATGCTCTTCAGGTGTTGTTTTATTTTTACCAATATTTGCCCCAACTGGAATAGTAAAAGGGTAAACTTTTTTTAGGTTTTCTAAAACAATTGAAGAACCTTCATTATTAAATCCCATTGCATTTTGAACTGATTTTTGCTCTGGATATCTAAACATTCTAGGTTTTGGATTTCCCTCTTGTGCTCTTGGAGTCATTGTTCCAATTTCAGTAAAACCAAATCCTAAAGCAGGCATAGATTTAATCATTGTTGCATTTTTATCAAATCCTGCAGCTAAACCAACTGGATTTTTAAATTCTATTCCAAAAACTTCTTGCGTAAGTTTTGGACTCATTACAAAATTTTTCTTTACCATATAATCATTTAAAATTCTGCAGTTAGGTAAAACTCTTAATGCGTACTCTCCTAAATGGTGAGCTGTCTCAGGTTGAAACAAAAATAATATTTTCTTTAATGTGTTATAGGTAAACAAATATTTCCTTTTTTATGAAATTTTAACATTTTATCTAAAAAGTATTGAAAAAAACTTGATATTAGATATTTGCAAGATTGTAAAGTCTTTGATACTCTTTACAATTATTTAATAACTCTTCTTCACTGCCTACACAAACAATTTCACCTTTTTTGAATACTGCTATTTTATCAGCATTTTTAATAGTACTTAATCTATGTGCAATAACAAAAGTAATTCTATTTTGACATACTTCATCTATTACTTCTGAAATAATTGATTCACTCTCATTGTCAAGGGCTGAAGTTGCTTCATCTAAAATTAAAATTTGAGGGTTTTTATATAAAGCTCTTGCAATAGCAATTCTTTGCCTTTGTCCTCCACTTAGATTTGTACCAAATTCATCTAAAGTAGTATAAATACCATTTTCCATATCTTTTACAAAATCATAAGCATGAGCCTGTTTTAGAGCTTCAATTACTTTCTCTTCATTTAACTCTTCACCATAAGCTACATTTGCGGCAACTGTATCATTAAAAATATAAACTCTTTGTGTAACTACAGATATATTTTTTCTTAAATCTTTTATGCAAATATCTCTTAGGCAAGTATTATTAAATAGAATTTGTCCTTTACTTGTGTCATAAAATCTAATAATAAGATTTATAAGTGAAGATTTTCCTCCTCCACTATCTCCAACAAGAGCAACTTTTTCTCCAAGTTTTGCAGTTAAATTAATATTTTTTAAGGCTACAAAATCTTCATATTTTAACTCTACATCTTTAAACTCAATAGATTCAACTTTTTGAGGAATATTTTGTTCCCCTGTTAAAATTGTAGGTTTGATTTCATAAACAGTTAAAATTCTTTCATGGGCTGCAATAGCACTTTGTAGTTTATTATAGATTGTTGATAATCTTTTAATTGGTGCATAAAGCATAAAAAGTGCAGCAATAAATGACATAAAAGTACCTGTTGTCATTTCTCCTTTAATTACTAAACTTCCACCATAAACTATTACAATAGCAGCTGCAATAGCCCCTAAAAACTCCATTAGAGGAGAAGTTAATTCTGAAGTTTTAACTGATTTAATATTTATATCAAAAAACTTTTTATTGTGTTTTTCAAATTTTTCTAACTCAGTTTTTTCTGTAGAGTTTGCTTTAATAATCTCAACATTATTAAAAATTTCACTTAAATGTGAAGTAATATCCGAAGCTTTTTCTTGTGATTTAAAAGATAGTTTTTTCATCTTTTTTGCTAAAACTGTAAGAGGATAAATAGCTAAAGGCATAACTACAAGTCCATAAAAAGCTAATTCAGCACTTTGATAAATTACAACACCAATTAAAGCAATAATTGTTAGGATTTCTCTAATCATTCCTGCAATTTGGCTTGAAACAGCAGATTGAATTTTATTAATATCATTTGTTACTCTTGAGATTAACTCTCCACCATGTTTTTTCTGGAAAAAATCTATATCTAAAGTTAGAATATGAGCTAAAAGTTTATCTCTTACAATTCTAATAATATCTTGACCAATATATGAAGTATAGTAGATTTGAATATACTTTCCAACACCTTGTGCTGTTTGTACGGCTATTAGTAAAACAGGTACTATATATAGCATTTGTTGGTCTTTTTCAATGAATACTTGGTCTAAAAGAGGTTTTACAATATAAGCAAGTCCTGCACTACCTGCTGCTACCCCTACAATACCTATAAGCGCAAAAAATATTTTTAGTTTATAATCTTTGTAATATGGTAAATAGTATTTAAAAAAATCTTTCATTATTTTCCTATGTTTATTTTAAAAAGGTAATATTATATCTAAAGTTTACTAAAATACAATGTTTTAAGGTTTTTTAGCCCAAACTCTTTTAAGGTTAAAATTAATAAAATAAATCCACTTAATGTACTTGCAAAAGCAAGTCCAGCTGCACCATAAGGTTTGATAAGTAATAATGAAAAAATAATATTAAAACCTAAAGCTTTCATAGAGATTTTTGCAGCTAAAAACTGCTTCTCATGTGAATATAACCAAAGAGAAAATATTTTTGCTAAACCATATGGTAAAAGACCAATAAGATACATTGTTAAAATAAGTGCTGTATTTAAAGTGTCTTCATTTGTAAAAGCACCTCTTTCAAATAGAAGCCAAATTATCTTCTTATCAAATACAATTCCAATTAGTGTTGCAAAAGAAAGTAGGGCAATTAAAATAATCGAAGATTTTTTCATAAGTTTTAGAGCTTGGTTTTCATCTTTATTTTTAATAGCTCTTGCAATCATTGGAAAAAGAGCAATAGAAGTTGCAATAGCAAAAAGAGCGAGGGGAAGTTGAAAAACTCTATTTGCGTAATAAAGATAAGAGATTGAACCACTTACTAAAAATGAAGCAAGCCAAGTATCTAAAAATGCAGAAATATGTGCTGTTGAACTACCAACTGTAGCACCTAAAAAACTTTTATAAAATCTATTTTCCTCTTTTTTTTGATGTTTTCTAAAGGTAAATATTTTACATAAGTTATATTTTTTTACTGCAAATAAATGTACTAAAACTTGTAAAATACCACCTACAAGTACCCCATATGAAAGATAAAAAGTAATCTCATATTTTTCTAAATCTTTTGAGATTAAAAGTGCTGCAATTAGTGCAAGATTCAAAAGAGCAGTAGAATATGCTGTTGTTGCAAAATGGTGTTTATATTGTAAAAGAGCTGCCATAAAAGTTACTACAAAAATAAGTGGTAGATAATAGAAGTTTATAGCCACTAAAGGTGAAGCTAATGCAACTGTTTGTTCATCAAAACCTAAAGCAATAGCTTTTGTAATAAGTGATGAAAAAAGAGTTACAACAAGGGATAGGACAATTAAAAAAGCAAAAAGTTGTAAAAAGATAATAGATGAAAATCTAATTTTATATTTTGCTTTTGCATATGAAGGAATAAAAGCTTGTGTAAAAGCTCCTTCTGCGAAGATTCTTCTAAAAAGATTTGGTAATTTAAAGGCTACAAAAAAGATATCTGAATAGATATTAGCACCTAAGATAGAAGCAGTTAATAAGTCTCTAACAAAACCTAAAATTCTAGAGACTAAGATACCACTGCTATTTGTAAAGATTGATTTAATTAACATATATAATATCGCTTTTATTGAAAATAACTAATTGAATTTTATCGACATAATATCCAATTTGTGCTCTTTTTATGATAATAGAAGAGCCATTGGGAGGAATAATTTCTTTATTTTTAAAATATATAGCTATTTTTTTATTATCAAAATAAAAGTATCCTTTATTAAAAGTTCCTCTTATCTCTTTTATAATCTCATTTTGATTTTTTAAATCAAAAGGGTTGATTTTTGTGATATCTAGATAAAGATTTTTATAATCAACTATTTTGCCCTTATAATTTTTTATTTCAAACAAGCTTATCTCTTTTAAACCATTATACGTTTTGATTTTTTTTATAATTAAATCATAAGAAAAACCTTCTGATAACTCATCACTTTTTTTATAAACAAAAATAGCTCTATTATTTTTTTGTTTGATAATGATATTTTTATCATCTTTTAATAAAACAATGCAATCTTTTAAAAGAACTTCTTTTTCTAAATTTTCTAGCTTATATAAGTCTTCTATTTTTTTTATCTCTTTTATATTTTGTTTCTCTTGTTTTAAGATAGAGAATTTTGCAAGTATTGGAAGATGGTCTGAATAACCTTTAGCTAAGTGAACTTTATTTTTAATTTGCCATCTATTTATTCTTTTATTTTTATATAAATAGGTTGGCTTAAAAATAGAAAAGCTATTTGAAACATAAGAGATTTTTTTATTATCAAACATAGAGTAGGGTAAAAGAATATTATCAGGAGTAACATTTCTTCCTCTAAACTTACTGGAAAATCTCTCTTCTATACTCTTTTCTAACCAAGGATTAAAATGAACTGTTGCTTCTTTATATTTTAATATATTCTCTTTTGTAATAATTTTATCTTCTATATAACTATTTAAAACATGGTTTATTCCTGTAAGTGCATTTGTAGTGTTTAATCTTTTTTCATTAAAGATAGTTTCATATTCATTATAATTTGAGTTAAAATCTCCTACTAAAATATAATCATAATCTTTAGGTAAAAGCTTAATTCTATCAAAAAGTTTTTTTGCATATTTTATTCTATAGTTTTCAGGAACTGCTTTTGAAGGCCAATGATTATTAAATACTTTAAACTCATTATTTTCAAAAAGAAAAGTAGTTTCTAAAATGGGTCTAAAAAGTTTATTTGAAAACTTAACTTCAATTGTTTTCTCTTCAATAATTTTTATTTTACTTAAAAATCCTAATCCAACACTTGAATTTTTATATTTATTAAAAGAGAGATATTTATATTGAGGGAGTTTTATTTGTAAAAGTTTTAGAAGTTCTTTATTTTCAATCTCTTGTAAAGCAATAATATCTGCATCAATCTCTTTTATTACTTTAATTATATTTTTTAATTTAATATCAAAAGTTTTTCTATTCCAGTTTGATTTTGTGTTAGGTTTGTACTCTTTATAATCACTTTTATTTAAAGTTAAGTCAAAAAGATTTTCAACATTATATGAAGCAATAGTAAACTCTTTTGAGAATAATAAAGTAGAAAAAAGAAGTAGTAGGCTTAAAAATCTTATCAAAAATATCTCCTAAAAGAAGATATTTTATCAAAGAATTGTTTTAATAATTATTTTTTACCGTTAAGTCTTGTTTGATACTCTTGTGGATGTTTACATACTGGGCAAACTTTTAGGGCTTTTTTACCTCTATGAACATGTCCACATACTTCACAAATCCACTCTTCTTCTTCATTTTCACTGATAAATTCTTCACCAGCTTCAAGTCTTGCTAGTAACTCTTTGTACATATTCTCATGTTCTATTTCAATATTTCCAATAAGTTTTAGCATATTTGAAATTTGTGTATGTCCTTCATCTTTAGCAATTTTTGCAAAATCTGGATACATAGTCACATTTTCATAACTTTCACCTGCAATTGCAATTTTTAAATTCTCTACAGTATCTCCAAACTCTTTTCCTGTTAGAAGTTCGTTACAGGCTCTTAACTCTAATTTAGCATGCATTTTTTCATTATCAGCTGCTCTTTGGAAGTGTGCTGCAATATCTCTGTATCCTTCTTTTTGAGCAATTTTAGCAAAATATTCATATTTGTTTCTTGCCATAGATTCCCCAGCAAAAGCTTTCATTAGATTTACAGCAGTTAAGTTTTCTGTTATCATTTCCATTTTTTCACCACAACAATGAAGTTCTCCACCACCAACTTTTTGTACTTCTACTACATTTCCGCATTTATTACATCTATATGACTCATATTGTCTCATATTTTATTTCTCCTTCATTAAGTTTGTGATTATTATGTTTAGGTGAACATATAATTAAAAATTATAGTTTACCTAAACTTAAGATGGAATATTAGATTAAGCTAAAGAAGCTTTTATCATCCAAATATTTTTTTCTAAGTGAGCAATATTGTCATCTGCAAAAGTTGCTGTTGTACTATCTTCATTTTCAGCTGCAAGTTTTGATAATTTTTTAAACTCTTTTAAAAATAGTTCAAAATCTTTAAGTATATTTTCTAAAACATATTTTGCATCAAAATCTGTTTTTTTATCTTCTTTAATAAAAGAATTAGACTCTATATCACTTAATAACACTAAAGGTTTATCTCCTACTTGAAGAACTCTTTCTGCACAGTCATCATATAATGTACTAAATTGTTCATACATTTTTTCAGTCATTTCATGAATAGGAAAAAACTGCATACCTTTTATATTCCAGTGGTAGTTATGTAGTTTTGTAAACATAACTAAAGAACTAGCTTGCATTATTTTTAATTGTTTAACTGTTTTTTTCATTTTAATTCCTTTTGGATAATTTTTTTCTTTTAAGAATTATAATCCATATAATCTTAAAGGAAAATTATTATCTTCTACTAAATTTAATTAATCAAATAATTTTTACATTTTTTGTATATTATTCACAATATAAAACTCTGCAAATAAAAAACTAAAGTTAGTTTTTAGTATTATTTTATGCAGGAAAGGGGATAGAAATGATTAATAGCTCAATTTTATTAAAAGAGTATAATTTAAAAGTTACTCCACAAAGAGTTGCAATTGTTGATGAATTATATTCAAATGGGCATATGAATATTGATGAACTTTATAAAAAGTTATTAGAAAAATTTCCTTCTATTTCTCTTGCAACTATATATAAAAATGTAAATGCAATGGTAGAAAAGGTATTTTTAAATGAAGTAAAAATTCCTGATGCAAAGTCTGTTTATGAATTAGCAAAAGAGGAACACTCTCATCTTGTATGTTCTTCTTGTGGAATGATAGAAGATATTATGATAGATACATCAATATTACAAAGCTCTATAAAAGCTCAATCTGCTTTTAAAATTCAAAATGTAGATGTAGTTTTTTCTGGACTTTGTAAATCTTGCCAAAAATAAATCAAAATAGTCTTTTAAAGACTATTTTGAATAACTAATCCTAGTACTACTAATAAAACAATACCAGCACTTTTATTATAAAGTTTATTAGCTGCAATAAATACTAACATTACAGATACTATAAATGCAGCTGCTATATCAAAGAAGTTTTTACTTAAATCTACACTTAAATCATTTAACATTGAACTTATACCTAAAACCATTGTAAAGTTTGCAACATTTGAACCAATAATATTTCCAATTGCTAAATCTGCATTATTATTCATTGCTGATTTGATTGAGATTGTAAGTTCAGGTAAAGATGTTCCAAATGCAACTAAGAATAGTCCAATAACCCATTCACTAATTCCAAAAGACCTAGCGATATTTCCTGCACTATCAATTGCAAAATCTGCACCTGCAACTACAAAAATAAAACCTACAGTTAATAAAGCTAAAGTCTTAGGCCATTCAAATTTCTCTTTTGCAAGTTCTTCATCAATTTCATCAACTTGATTTGAACCAATAAGAAAAAGTAAATAAGCTCCCATTAAACATACAAATAAGATACCATCTACAAAGTTTAGTTTTCCATCTATAGCCATTAAAATAAATACTAAAATAGGAAATAAAGACCAAGCAGAATCTTTTGCAAAAATATCTCTATTTGGATTGATTTTTTTAGCTAATAAAAATACTGCACCTAAAACTAATGAAATATTAAAAATAGTACTTCCAATAACATTTGCAACAGCAATATCTCCACTTCCTTTAATTGAAGCTGACATTGAAACTGCCATTTCAGGTAAACTAGTACCAACTGCGATTAGTGTTGCACCTATAATAAAGTGTGAAATATTATAATGAAGTGCAATTTTTTCACTTTGTTGAATAATAAACTCTGCACCATAAATTAGTGCTCCCATTGATACAATAAATATCAAAAAATCCATTTATGAATTCCTTACAATTAAACTATTTGGTAGATTGAATTTTTTAATCAACTCTTCCTCTTTTTGACGATGTTCTCCATTGTCAACTTCGTGATCATAACCTAAAAGATGAAGTAAACCATGAATAAATAAAAGTTTTAATTCATCTTCAAAACTATGTTCATACTCTTTTGCTTTTTGATCAACATAATCAACTGATATTACAATAGAACCTAAAGGCATATTTGGCATATCAAAATCTAATGGAAATGATAATACATCAGTCGCTTTATCAATATTTCTGTGCTCTTTATTTAATATTTGAATCTCTTCATTATTTGTAAAAATTAACTCAATTTCTTTTGTAGTTAATTCTTTCATAATAGTTTCAAGTCCTGAAATATCAATATCTAAATCAGTTTGATTATCTAAGTCAATCATTAAGCATTTCCATTTAATTTTCGCGGATTATATCTAAAATATTATAAAGAGGAGTATAAAAAAGATTTGCTTTATTTTTTGCTACAATAAATAAAAAACTTTAGGAGAGAAAATGGAATTAGAAATAGGGACACAAGCAACTATTGAGTTTAAAGTTAAATCTTCTGACTTAGCAAAAAATTTAGAAATCTCAAAAGAGGATGATTTTCCAGAAGTTTTTGCTACTGCAAGATTAACTGCTCTTATGGAGTGTGCTGCTGCAAAGGTATTAATTCCACTTTATGAAGAGGGACAACTATCAGTTGGAGTAGAAGTAAATTTAAAACATCTTGCACCAACTTTAGAAGGGGATATTGTAAAAGCTACTGCAACATTTATTGGAATGGAAGGCAAACTTTATAAGTTTGAAGTTGAAGCTGAAGATTCTGCTGGAAAAGTTGGTGTGGCAACACATACAAGAGCTATTGTTACAAAAGAGAGATTGATGGCTGGGGCAAATAAGAGAGTAGGAAAATAGATTGAGCTTAAAATAGCTCAATCATTTTAGAAACTTCATCAACTGCAAAAGCTTTTAAATCTAATTTTAAATTAGGTTTTTGTGCTACTACAGCTTTTTTTATACCTTGGGCTTGTGCCTCTTTTAACCTTAAATCAATTGAATAGACATCTTTTATTTCACCTGTTAAAGAAACTTCTCCAATAAATACAGACTCTTTTGAGACAGGTCTATCTCTAAAACTAGAGATAATTGCAGCAATAACTGCTAAGTCAGCTGAACTCTCTTTAATCTTTATACCACCTGAGATATTAATAAATACATCATAATGATTTAGGGGTAAATCGATTTTCTTTTCAAGAAGTGCAAGAAGCATATTTAATCTATTTGCATCAAAACCTGTAGCACTTCTTTTTGGATTTGGATAAGTGCTTTCTGTAACTAAGGCTTGTACTTCTATGATTAAAGCTCTTGTTCCTTCCATGGTAACAGTTAAAGCTGAACCACTTTGAGCTTTTGTTTTATCAAAAAACTTTGAGGCTATATCTTTTGCTGAGATTAAACCTTCTCCTGTCATCTCAAAGATTCCAATCTCTGATGTTGAACCAAATCTATTTTTAAAACCTCTAAGCATACGCAATTCTTTACTAGATTCACCCTCAAAATATAAAACAGTATCAACCATATGTTCTAAAACTCTTGGTCCTGCAATAGAACCATCTTTTGTAATATGTCCGATAATAAACATGGCAATATCAGAATCTTTTGCTTTTCTCATAAGTTCAAAGGTTATCTCTCTTACTTGAGAAACACTTCCTGGTGCACTTGTAAGATTTGAAGAGTAAATTGTCTGAATAGAGTCAATAATACAAACTTCATAATTTTCTCTTAAAAGTTCATCTTGAATCTCTTCAAGTTTTATTTCACTAAGAAGATATAACTCTTTATGGTTTGCATCTAATCTATTAGCTCGAAGTTTTATCTGTCCTGAACTCTCTTCCCCTGAAACATATAAAACTTTTTTACCACTTGCAGCAATTGAACCTGCTACTTTTAAAAGTAGAGTTGATTTTCCAACACCTGGACTTCCTCCTATAAGAGTTAAACTTCCAGGAACAATTCCTCCTCCTAGAACTAAATCAAATTCATCATTGTTTGAAGAAAATCTTACAACATCATCTTGTTTGATTTCCGTAATAGGTGTCGCTTTTGAAGTTGTATTTATTACTTTAAAGGTTTGTTTAAGTACTTCTTGTTGCTCTTGATTTAATTCCATAAAACTATCCCAAGAACCACAGTTTGGACATTTTCCTAGCCATTTTGTACTTTGTTCTCCACAAGCTTGACATTCAAAAAGTGTTGTTTTCTTTTTTGCCATTTTCTTTTCCTTTTAAATTCTGTTGCAATTATAATCACTTTTTTATTATGGATTAAAAAATATATCAAAATGTAAGATTTTAATATGAAATTCACATAACATATAATATTATGTAATTTATTATTTAAATTGGAGTTAATATGAAAGCTTTATTATTTATTGTTTTTATTTCTATATCGCTTTTTTCTAGGGAACTTAAATATGAAAATTTATTGCAAACTTTCCCAAAAGATTATAAGTTAGCATATAAAAAGATGCAAAATAATATATCTTTTTATGAGTTTATTCCTAAAAATGAAGAATTAGAAAATTGGACACAAATGATTACAACTAATATTTATCATAGAAATATAGGATATTCAGTTGATGAGTTTATAGAAGCTATGAAAGTAGCTTGGAAAAAAAGTTGTAAAGAGTCATTTTTTAAAGATATTGATGGTTCTAAAGAAAATGGTTATACTACAAAAACTATTATGCTTCATTGTAAATTGAGTCAAGTTACAAATAAAGAAGAGACTACTTATTTAAAGGCAATAAAAGGTAGAGATAGCTTTTATTCTGTGCAAAAAGCTTTTACTGGAAAATTTTCAAAAGAGAAAGAAAAAAATAGTATTGAATATTTAAAAAATGTAAAAGTATGTGATTCAAGACTTTTTACTTGCCCATAGATTATTTTATTTAAGTAATAATTTTATTTTTTATTAATAGTTGGTAAAAAATTATTTACTTAGGATAATAATTATTTATTTACAAAACCCCTGATATAGGAGATTTTAATAACTTATAAATTTAAATTTTATAAAAAAATTAAGTAAAAATTTATTTACTTTTAAAAGATTTGTTTATATGATATGCACCGAGGAGAGAAGGAGTGAAAAATGTTTAACAGTATTAAATTGAAATTAATGGCGTTAGTAGTACTTCCAGTATCATTAGCAATATTAATTACTACATTCATTACTATTAATTTAACATATAAAAATAGTAGTGAAACAATCAAAGAATTTGATAGCTCAATTGTAGGGGAAAAAAAAGAGCTACTTAAAAATCAAATTCTAACTGCATATACAATTGTTGATTCAATTGTTAAAGAGTCTTCAAATAAAGAAGAAGCAAAGCAAAAAGTAATAGATGTAATCTCTAAGGCTAGATTCTTAAATGGAAGTGGATACTTCTTTGCATATGAGAAGATAGGAGATGATTATTATTTTGGTTTTCATGCTACAAAGCCTGAATTAAATGGTGCTAAAACTGATATTATGAAACCAGATATTAAAGGATTTGCTTTTAGAAAAGCTTTAATTGATACTGCAACTGATGATACAAAGTTTGTAGAATATTTTTATAAAAAGCCTAATACGGAAGAGGTATTAAAGAAAATGGCTTTTTCAAAATATATCGAAGAATTAAATTGGACAATAGTTACAGGTATTTATGTTGATGATATTGAAGCTAAAATTGCAAAAGTTGAAGAAAAAGTTGATAGTGATGTAAATTCATTAATCTACACATTAGTAACAATTATAGTAGTTATTTTACTTATATTAGTTGCAGTTGTTTCTTATATTTCAAAAATTTCTATTGTTGATCCATTAGAAGTATTTGAAAAAGGTCTTCTTTCATTTTTATCATTTTTAAATAAAGAGAAAACTGATGTTGATTTAATTGAAGTAACAACAAAAGATGAAATAGGAAAGATGACTAAAAAGATTAATGAAAATATTACAAAAATTCGAGAAACAATCAAACAAGATGAAAAAGTTATTGAAGATGTTTCTAGGATTGTAACAGATGTTAGTTCAGGAATTTTAACAAATAGAGTTGAAGCAAAAACTAGTAATACGGTAATTAATGAATTAACTAAAAATTTAAATGAGATGATTTCTAGTTTAAATAGTACAATCACACATACAATTGATGTATTAAAAGCTTATGAAAAAAGAGATTTTACTAAACAAACTACTTTATCATGTCAAGGACAATTATGTTCTTTAATGAGTGGAGTTAATAATTTAGGAAAAGAAATTTCTTCTATGTTACAAACAAATTTAGATAATTCTAATGTATTAGATAGAAGTGCAGATGATTTATCTTCTAATATGGAGAGATTAACTGTAAGTGCTAATCAACAAGCAGCTTCGTTAGAAGAGAGTGCTGCTGCTTTAGAAGAGATTACTCAAACAATGAGAGAAAATGCGAATAATATTAATGAGTTATCATCAAACTCTGTTTCATTAAGAGATGAAGTAAATAAAGGCAAAGAGTTATCTAAAAAGACAAGCTCTTCTATGGAAGATATTAATTCTCAAGTTGAAGCAATTAATGAATCAATTACAATTATTGATCAAATTGCTTTCCAAACAAATATTCTTTCATTAAATGCAGCTGTTGAAGCAGCTACTGCAGGAGAAGCAGGAAAAGGTTTTGCCGTTGTTGCTGCAGAAGTTAGAAATCTAGCTAATAGGTCAGCCGAAGCTGCAAAAGAGATTAAGGATTTAGTTGAAAGTGCAACTTCAAGTGCAAATCAAGGAAAAGCAATTGTTCAAACAATGTATGAAGGGTACGAGCAATTAAATAGCAATATTTTAAATACAACAAGTATTGTTGATACCGTAACAACTAATTCAAAAGAGCAAATGCTTGGAATTGAACAAATCAATAGTGCAGTTTCTCAACTGGATAAAACAACTCAAGAGAATGCACAAATTGCTTCAGAAACAAATGATGTAGTTAAAAGTGTTAAAGAAATGGCTACTACAGTTGTTGAGGAAGTAAGAAAATCTAAATTCTAAAAGAAAAGGCTTTTGCCTTTTCTTCTTATTTTATCTATCAATTATAAAGCACTTTTTTGTAGAATGTCATTATTATTCTTTTAAGGAAAAACATGACAATAATATATATTCACGGCTTTGGAAGTAGTGGACAAGGTGGTAAAGCCTCTTTATTTAGAGAGTATTTTGAAGAAGAGATTATTGCTCCTTCTTTATCTTATGTTCCTAAACTTGCAATTGATACTTTAGAACAACTAATTGAACTTTTACTTGAAAAAGATGAAAAAATAGGTTTAGTAGGTTCTTCTTTAGGAGGATATTACTCTATTTATTTAGCTAACAAATATGATTTAAAAGCAGTTTTAATTAATCCTGCAATTTATCCTTATAAAACCTTAGATAAAGTTGGTATGTGTATGAACTATTATGATGGTACTTCTTTTGAAGTTAGTTCTGAGCATTTACAGACTTTAAAATCATTAGAAGTACATAAACTTGAGAATCAAGCTAATTTTTTAACACTTTTACAAACTGAAGATGAAGTTTTAGATTATAGTGAAGCAGTAGAAAAATTATCTCAATCTGAACTTGTAATAGAAGAGGGTGGTAATCACTCTTTTGAAAATATTGAGAGTTATTTTAGAAAGATTTACAGTTTTTTAGATAGGTAAAAATGCTTTTATTTTAAAGGAGTTTTTATGATTAAAAATAGTTTAAAAGGTATGTTAAAAGTTGTTTTAACTATATTTTTTTTAAGTACAAGTTTGGTATTTGCTAATACTATCACTGGTAACAATAGTTTTAATACAGCTTACCCAATAGGAACTTGGCAATATCATGGTTCTATTATAGGAGAGTTAAAAGCAGATCAGACTGAAGCATATTTTTCATTTAGAGTTAATATGGGAGATAGGGTTTATGTTAAAGTTTCTCATGAGGATTCAGATCAAGGAAGAAGTTTAGAAGTTTTTGATCAATTTCAAAATATTCATGATGCCAATGACGGAGTTTATGGTTCTTCTTCTTATTCACCTTTTATAATGGTATCAAATATAGAGGGTATTTCTTCAGGTCAGTTGTTTTATATAAAAGTTACAAGAGGAAATAATACTGGTAGTATATTTTTTACTGTAGCAATTAATAATAGAATAAGTGGAGGTTTAGCAACTTTTGATTTTGCAGGAACAGCTACTCATCCTGGAAATCCAAATATACTTGACCCTAATGGAGTTGATTCTTCAGTAATTTCTATGGACTTAACTGATAGCTCACGAGTTCCAGCAGGTGCTATTGTAAAATCTATAAGAACAGAAGGAAAGTTATCAAAAAATTTAGGAGGTATTGTTCATAAAATTTCTCCTGCTGAAAATAATATTTGGTATACTCAAGAAGGGTCAAGTTATAATATTTCTGCAGCTGATGATTTAGAACTTGCTCAAAGGTGGGATTTTAAATATAACTTTAGAGGTACAAGCCCTTCTAATATGAAATATGTAAAAGCAACTGTTACTTATGAGTATGATATAACATCAGGCTTTGAGCGTTAATTTAAAAAAGAGAACATTAAAAGTTCTCTTTTTTAATTAGTACTAAACATAAATAGGATTTATTTTTTTAGAATTTTGAAGGTCATCAATCCAATCAGTTTTTCCAGAACCAAAGTTTTCAGCTTGAAAGACATCATAAAAAGAGCCATTTTGATAATCAATAGATAAAAGTAAATCAGGAACAGAGTGAAAACCATTTTGAGCGAGATTATCTAAATCTTTTTTATAAGAAGAGGTAGCAAGACCTTTAAACTGATCAGGTATTTGATCACTATTTTTAATATTTTCTTTGTAAATTTCAAAAATATCAATACCCTCTTGAGTAAGAAACTTACCATCGACTAACTTTAAATCATTTAAATTATAACCAGTCATATCCATAGTATCTCTAATCACACTAAAACGATTGTACTTTTCATCAGAGACTTGAGAAGAACCATTAGATGCACTGTAAAGGATATGGTAAAAGAGTTGTTTAGCATTATTACCATTTAAAGCATCTTGTAAAGAATTAATAAGATTTTTATCTTCAAGTCCAGAAATAGAGACTTTATAACCATTAGGGTCAATAGTAAATCTAAGTTTAGTATCTTGAGGTAAAGAGAGCTTATTTACATCTAAAAGTTCAGAGAATTGCTTATTGACTTCTTGACGCTGAAAAGCTTTGTTTCTAGCGACTTCAACATCTCCATATAAAAAACCTCTTTCTCTAAAAATTGGGTCAGGGAAAGAAGCACCAGTAGTGAATTTCCCCCATTTTAAATAATTAAATTCATTTTTATAAGCAGCATTTCTCTCTTTATCTGTTAGCCCTTCTATATAGTATGGAGAGTGAGAGTTAAAGTATTTATCTTTCATATGATTAATAGGACTTTCAAATTGTTTAGTAAATTGAATAACTTTAGAATAATGTTCATTTAACATTTTTATTCTTAAAGCAAGTTCCCCTTTATATTCGTTTCTAGCTTTTATAAGAGTCTCTTCTTTTGAGAGTTTTTCTTCTTTATTATCAACATTGTTTTTATTTTCTTCATTAAGAACTTTTTTATTATTTGTTAAACTTATTGAAGAGTAAGAACTGTTTGAATTAATAATCATAAAAACTCCTTTAATAATTCTTTGTATGATTTTATTTGAATTCTACTTTATACATGATTAAAATATAAAATTATATTATTAATGATAATTTGATAAAATTTGAAATTATAGTTATTTTAGAAAGATTTACAGTTTTTTAGATAGTTAAAATAGGAAGATATTTTATCTTCCTATTTCTATAGAATTATTTTATAATTTTTCCGTAAGGTCCAAATTGATGCTCTTTTGATTCCATATTTGGTCTATAAACATCTGGAGCTTTTACTCTTTCATCTGGGAAGTCAGAAGTTCTATTTATTTTTTCAGGTCTATAGTGACTATCTTGATTCATATAAGCAGCTACATCGTAAGCCTCTTTATCTGTTAAGATAGGATTCTCTTTTGTTGCACCAAGTGGCATATTAGATTTAATAAAATCTGCTGCTTTTAGTATTCTATACATACCTGCACCTTTATTATAAGTGTCATCAGTTCCCCATAATGCTGGGAACATATATCCATTTGCTTTTCCAGGATTTTTAACACCTAATCCATCTGCTCCATGACATGAAGCACAGTGTTGTGTATATACTACTTTACCATTTTCTAAATCAGCTTTATTTTGTTTAATCATTTTTCTATCAATTTTAGCTAATCTTCTACCTTCAACATTTGCTCCACCAACTGGATAACCTTGGCTTAAGAAGTGCATATAAGCTTTCATAGCTTTCATCTCTTTACCTTCTGCTGGTAGAGGATAACCATTCATACTTCTTTGCATACAACCATTAATTCTAGCAGTTAAAGTTCCAATTGCATCTTCTCTTGGTCTATATTGAGGAAACTCTCCATAAGTTCCAATAAAAGGTGCTGAATATTTTTTTGTTCCTGCATCTAAGTGACAGTTTTGACATGAGTTATTATTACCAGCATATCTCATACTTACATCATCAACTTCAGGTCCAATATATTTATAAGTATGAACAATTAACTCTTTTCCATACTTAACAAGTTTTCCATATTCATTATCTGGAAGCTCATCAATATTTGGAACTACATATTCCATTTTAGGTTTTTTGAAACCTCTATCTTCTCTCTTTTTTAACTCTTTTGGTTCAAATGCAAGAGCACTTGTAGCAACAAAAGATACTAAAGCTGAAAGTAATACTAATTTTTTGCTAGTTAGTTTCATAACTTCTCCTTCTTATTTTCTAAGAGTATTATAGAAATATAAAGTTAGTTTTATGTTTACTTTTAATGATATGATTTAAGCTTAGTTAAAGAAAGTGTATTGAAAAAGAGTTCCATTTTCTTCATTTGATTCAAGAAAAATATCTATATTATTTATTTCACAAATATTTTTTACAATATTAAGTCCAATTCCAAAACCACCCTTTATATGGTTCTCTTTTTCATATCTATTAAAGATAGTTTTTTTATTTTTTATAGCTTTCCCTATATTATGAACACTAAAAATTATAGACTCATTTTTTTTCTTTAATATTATACTTATTGTGGTCTCTTGCTTTGAGTATTTTATCGCATTTGAGATTGTATTATCAATAATTCTTTGTAAATGGGTTCTATTTATTAAACTAAAAAGATTATCTTCTATTTTTAAATTAAATTTAATATTCCTAGTATTTGCTAAACTTTCAAATTGATCAATCCTTTGTTTTAGTAAGTAGCTAAAGTCAATATTCTCTTTATTATATTGAACGCTTTTCTCTTTTATTAAGTATTCAATATCTTCATAGACTAAAAATAGATTCTTTGTAGCATTTATTGAACGCTCTAACTCTTTAGACTCATTTCCTTTTGCTTCTAAGATTTCAAGATTTAATTGAATAATTCCAAGGGGTGTTTTTAATTCATGCATTGCATCATTAAAAAAAGCATCTAAATACTCATTTGCTTTTTTATATGGCTCAATACTAGCTTTTATGATTAAATAGATTGAGATAAAAATAAAAAGCCCAATACTAAGAGATAAGATTAAAATCTTTAGATATATTTCTTCAAAAGAGATTTTTTTCGTAAGGATTAAATACTTAGCATTTAATCTATTATTTGATAATTCAACCTCAATACTCATTTTAGAGTTATCATCTATATTTAAATCTCTAGTTTTATAAATGATCTTTTGCTCAGCTGTTAATAAGGTAGCTTCAAACTTGAAAGATTTTGGAAAAATAAAAGTATCACTTTTAGAGTTTGAAAAATCATAAATAGCTCTTTGAATTATTTGAGCATGCTCTATTAATAGTCTATTTTGAGTATTTTTATAACTTTCTAATTCAAGATTTGTATAAAAATATGTAGGAATAGCAATAAATATAAAAAATATTGCAGTATAAAATAAAGAGATTTTTAAAATAAAGTTTTTACTCTTCTCTATCAATTTTATATCCTATACCTCTTTGGTTTTTTATAAGCTCTTTTGAGGTTTTATCTCGTATTTTTTTAATGCAAACTCTAATATCTGCTTCACAAATATATTTATCTTCCCAAACTTCACTTCTAAGTTGTTCTATACTTATATATTGATTTTTATTTGAGACTAAACAAAACACAACTTCATTCTCTTTTTTTGTTAGAGTTATTACTTCTTCATTTAAATATAGCTCTTTTTTTAAAATATCATAAGTGAAGTTTGGTTTTAGTCTTATTTTTTGTGAGTTTTCATTTGCATAAAAAAGTTTAATAAGTTGTTCAATTCTATATTTTAACTCTTTTGGAGAGAAAGGTTTTTTTATATAATCATTACATCCAAGCTCATAACCTAAACTTAGATTATTTATATCTGTTAATGAAGTAATATAAATAACAGGTGTATTATCACCATTTTCTCTAATTGTTTTAACTAATTCATAACCACTTAAAGTAGGAACCCTAATATCAAGTATTAAAAGATGGTATTTATTTTCATATATGGCACTTAATGCCTCTTCCCCATCTTCAAAATCATCAATTTGATAAGATAATGATTCTAAATACTCTTTGATACTCTCTCTATAATCAATATCATCTTCAAGTAGTAGTAGTCTCATTTTATTTTTACCTCAGAACTTATATTTACAGTCTCATAATCATAGCTATTATTTATATTAATATGCTTATTGTTTTTTATTGCAGTTAGAATATATCCTAAATGATTGTTTTGTAAATCATAATAAGAAAAATATGCAAAAGAGTGCTCTTTATTTGAAATATAACCATAATCTTTTAGATTTTCTAAATCTAAATCCTTTAGAAAGTTGATTTTCGTTTTATTTACTAAAATATAGTTTGAAATCTTTTCATTTGCTTCTAAATCATTTGCTATATCTAAATATTTTTTATCTAAAAGTACAAAGAGTTTATAGCCTTTTTTCTTTAATTCTTTAGATAAGTATTCAAAATCAATAATTGCTTCAATTGAACCTACATACTCATTATTTATTATAATTGGAGAGATGGCTTTTATATTTAATCGTTTCCCTAGTTCGATTGAAACAATGGGTTTTTTTTCTTCTTTTACTTTAACTAAGCCTTGCCTAAAAGAAGCAAGAGGTACATCTTTTATATTAATATCCCAACTTCTTAAAAAAGTAGTAAGATTTTTATTATGAATTTGAACTTCAAAATTACTATCTTGTAACTGCTTTAGTGTTTTTATTTTTCTATTTACTATTTCAAAGGTTTGTTGTCTATTCTCATTTAAAAAACTATTTACAATCTCTTTATCTTCTGAAAGTAGAATTGCTAAAGATAAGGCATATCTTTTCTGTTCTTCAAAAAGGTTTTTTGTAGTTGTAAGAGAGTTTTCAAGGTTATTTAAAAGATTATTACTATTGTTTAAATTATTAAGAAAATAGAAAATTAAAAAGATAAAAAAAGAGGTGATTAATAGTATTATAGATAAATACTTATTTGTTTTTGAGTTTAAAAGTCTCAAGTTTCACCTCTTTTAGGAGTTGATTATTGTTCAGCAGTATAAATTTGGTCTAATAAAGAATCAACAAAATCATCTGGACTAAACTCAATTAAATCATCTTGCTTTTCACCAACTCCAACATAAAAGATTGGTAATTCAAGTTGATTAGAAATAGAGAATAAAGCTCCACCTTTAGCAGTACCATCAAGTTTTGTTACAATAATACCATCTACTCCAACCATCTCATTAAAAGCTCTTGCTTGTGCAATTGCAGTATTACCTTGTGTTCCATCTAAAATCATAAGTTTTTGATGAGGAGCACCATCTTGTGCTTTACCACATACTTTTACTATTTTTTTAAGCTCATTACTTAAGTTAGTTTGTGTTTGTAATCTTCCTGCTGTATCAATAATTACATTATCAATATTTTTTGCAACAGCAGAAGAGATAGTATCATATGCTACTGCACTAGCATCATGTCCTTGTTTTGTTTTAATAATAGGTACATTGATTTTGTCAGCCCAAGAACTAAGTTGCTCAATAGCAGCAGCTCTAAAAGTATCTCCTGCTCCTAAGATAACACTTTTACCTTCATTTTTACTCTTTTGTGCTAATTTTGCAATTGTAGTTGTTTTTCCTGCTCCATTAACTCCAATAATAAGTCTTACAAAAGGTTTAGGAAGATTTGATAAATCTACATCAGGTGCATGTTCAAAAAGCATTACAAGTCTATGTCTTAACTGTTTTCTTGTAATCATTTCAGGAAGACCATCCATTGCTTTTTCAATAATCTCATATTCCATATCAGCTTCAATTAGCATCTCTTCAATATCTTCAAATGCAATTTTTTCTTGTTTTTGAGGAACTACTGATTTTATATTTTCAAATGTTTTTGATAAGGCTCTTGTAAAAAAACCTTTTGAAGACTCTTCTTCTCTTTCTTCAATAACTTTAGGTTCTTCTTTTACGTCAGTTTCTTCTATTTTTTCTTCAATAGTCTCTTTATTTTCTTCTTGAAGAACTACTTCTTCAACAATTTCTTCTTCTTTTTTCTTTTTAAAAAAACTAAACATTAATTATTTTCCAAGGGCATTATCTATATCTAATTCCATCATCTCTTCAGGAACTATACCAATATACTTTTGAACAACTTTTCCTGTTGTATCAACTAAAAACATAGTAGGAATACTTTGTACTGGACCAACTAAATTTGCAATTTTAAAATTATCATCACTATTTGTAATAGGGTATTCTATTTCATACTCTTCAATAAATCTATTTAATTCTTCTTGAGTTAATAAAGTACCATCTTTTTTACCTAAGTTTAAACCAACAATTTCAAATTGCCCATTATATTTTTTCTTTAAATTATTTAAATGAGGAATTTCTGCTCTACATGGAGGACACCAAGTAGCCCAAAAGTTTAAAAGAACAACTTTTCCTTTTAACTCATTGATTAAAACTTCTTTATCTTTTACTTCAATATCTAAGCTTTTCATGTCATGTGTTTGTAATATAAATTTAGTTTGCTTTTTTTCTATAATTTCCTTTTTTTCCTCTTTTGTATCACATGCGGTAAACAAAAGTGTAACAGAAATTATTAAAAATGCTATTTTTTTAAACTGCATTTTAATTCCTTATTGGTAGAATATTTAAGGTAAGAATTTTACCCAAGTAAGGCTTAAATATGAAAGAAAGTCACAAAAGTGATTTTAGAAAATCGTGTATTAAAAGATTAGAGTTTTCAAGCCGCTTTTTAAAGTTTTATAAAGATAAAAAAACAGTAGAGAAATTAGAAAAATTTATAGAATTATATAATTTCAAAAATATATTGTTATATATTCCCATGAGTATGGAAGTAGATGTACTTCCTTTGATTAATAAGTTAAGAAAGAGACAAATTAATGTTTTTGTTCCTTTCATGTACAAGGACAGTTTTAAATTAGTAAGATATAGATTGCCATTACAAAAGAAGAGATTTGGCATTAGGGAGCCAAACAACTCTTTTTGTATTCAACCACGAATTGATTTAGCCATTGTCCCAGTAGTGGGAATGGATAAAGAGTGGAAGCGAATAGGTTTTGGTAAAGGAATGTATGACAGGTTTTTTTATAGGTTAGATTATAAACCTACTATTGTTTTTACTCAATTAACACTTTGTAAAGCTAACGAAACACTAAGTAATAAATACGATATTCAAGCTGATTTTGTAATTACAAATTAAGGTATTGATATGGAATTAGTAATCGTAGGTGTTGTGGTTGCAATTATAAGTGTTGCAATTACAGTATTCGTAGTAAAAAAAATAAATAAAGCAAAATTTGATATTTATATTGAACAAGCAAAAGCAAAAGCAAAAGTTATCGAGCACGAAGCTAAAGTAATCTTAAAAGATGCTCAAATTAAGGCAAAAAAAGATTATGATAGAGAGTTTAGAAGTGCGAGAAAAGAGTATGATGATATGCTTTCTCAAATTGAAAGAAAAGAGAAAGAGTTAAATCATCATTTAGAGTCTGAATTAAAAGCAATTAAAGAACAAAAAGCTGAGATAGTTGAGAAAAATGAAAAAATTACAACTATTAAAGAGGGTCTTAAAAGACAACAAAAAACATATGAAGAGAAAATTTCACAAGCTATTAAAGTTTTAGAAAATGCTTCTGGTCTAACAGAAAAAGAGGCAAAAGATCTTATGCTTGAGAAAGTAAAAGAAGATAGCCGTGCAGAGATTGCATCTATTTTTAGAAAGAAATATAAAGTAGCAGAATTAAAAGCAAAAGATGAAGTGAATAATATGCTTTCACAAGCTGTTACAAGATATGCAGGAGAGTTTGCTGCTGAAAGACTTATCAATAATATTCCAATTAATGATGAAGAGACAAAAGGAAAGATTATTGGTAAAGAGGGGCGAAATATTAAAGCTCTTGAGATGTTATTAGGTGTTGATATTATTATTGATGATACACCAAATACAATAACTATTTCATCTTTTAACCTTTATAGAAGAGCTATTGCTACTAAAACTATTGAAGAGTTATTAGAAGATGGAAGAATTCAACCTGCAAGAATTGAAGAGATATATAATAAAGTTAAAAATGAGTTTGATAACAATATCCTAAAAGAGGGTGAAGATGTTATTATGGAGCTTGGAATTAAATCTATGCATCCAGAACTTGTAAAACTTGTAGGAAGATTAAGATATAGAGCTTCATATGGTCAAAATGCTTTAAAACATACATTAGAGGTTGCTAATTTAGCTGGTTTATTAGCTGCTCAAATGGGTGGAGATGCTGTTTTAGCTAGAAGAGCAGGTATCTTACATGATATTGGAAAAGCATTAACACATGATATGCCAGGAAGTCATGTGGATTTAGGAGCTGAAATCTGTAGAAGATATGATGAGCCCGATACTGTTATAAATGCAATTTATGCTCATCATGGACATGAAGAACCAATCAATGTAGAGAGTGCCGCAGTATGTGCAGCAGATGCATTAAGTGCTGCAAGACCAGGTGCTAGAAGAGAAGTTCTTGAAAGTTTCTTAAAAAGAGTAGAAGAGGTTGAAAATATCTCTACTTCTAAAACAGGTGTTATTAATGCTTATGCAATTAATGCTGGACGTGAAGTAAGAGTTATAGTAAAAGCTGAGTTAGTAAATGATGATGAGGCTATTTTACTTGCTACTGAAATTGCTCAAGAGATTGAAGAAAAAGTTCAATATCCGGGAGAGATAAAAGTAAATGTAATTAGAGAGCTTAGAGCTTCTTCTTATGCTAGATAGAAAAAGGTTAATCCTTTTTTTATCTTTTTCTCTCTTTTCTTACACTAATAATCCAAAAATAATTTACAAATATAGCACAAACAATACTTGAAAAAACTCCAAGGACTAAAGCTCCTGTCCAAAGTGAAAGAGCTATTTGGTCAAAATTATCATACATAGAATCAAAATTAAACTCAACAGCGTCAGCAGCTCCTAGAATTAGGTTTCCTAGTTTATATTCAAAATAAAAAAGTGGTGGCATTGTAAAGGGATTACTTATAAAAATTAAAGCAAAACTTATTGGTAGATTTACACTAAAATAAATAGCTAAAAAAGTTGATAAAATCATTTGAAATGGCATAGGTAAACAAGCTACAAAAATGCCTATTAATACCCCACCTACAACTTTTCTTCTTGATAAACTCCAAAGCTCTCTTTTGTGAAGAAAATTACCAAATATTTTTAAAAATTTTTGTTCTTTTATTTTTTCATGAGTTGGGAGTACTTTTTTTAATTTCTTTCTTGGCAAAGAAACCCTTAATAATAAATTTTTTGAATTTTATCAAAGAAAATGTATTTTTTTTATTATAAGGATAACTTAAAACCTAATTTTTTATAAACTTAAAGATATAAAAATAATAAAACAAGAGCTACACCAGCAAGAGTAATGTAAATACCTCTTTGTCTAAATCCATATTTTCCTTTTACCATAAAAATAGCAGAAATAGCTAGAAAAAATAATATAACTGAATAAGCTAAAGCAAGATATGCCCATTTATCCTCACTTGAAGATTTATGTGCATTTACTAATACATTTATAAAAGTAGGGTATGCACTGATTGAATAGATTAACTCTCCTGAGTTTTTATAATATGTTACAAATTTCATATCTTTTTTTCTAGAAATTTGATATTTAATTAGTTCTGGATTTTCTTCTAAAAGCTCAAAATCATTTAAAACAGATTTTTTTAAAACATGAGTAGGAAGCTCTTTTTTCTCTTCATTTTTATCAAAAGCTAAAACTATTTTGTCTTTTAATCTCTCTTCTTGTAAGCTTTTTTCAATCTTTGCAGTTAGAATATACTCTTTTTCAAATAGATGCAAGTCTCTTACAGAAAGGATAATCCCTGATAAAGAGTAAATAATTGTTATCCCAATAACAAGATAACCTAAATCTCTATGCCATTCTCTAAGTAAAACTGATAGTTTTTTGTTTTTTTTCATTATAACTCCAAAAAATATTTTTTGGAATTATAATATGTATAGTTAAACCTAAGTTTAACAGTAAGGATTTTTTAGGCTTTTTTAAGTTCTTGAAGTAAAAGTAGTTCTTCTTGTGTATTTAAATATTTATTATCTGTTTTTTTCAGTTTTTTAAGCTCTTTTATCTCTTCTGTTAATTCATCTAATTTTTCTTTTATATTTTGTAAATTTAAAGAAATTACAGAATCACTGCTTTCTTCTTTATTCTCTTTTTTTATTTCATCTGCATCTTTAATTACAAGACCATTTCTAGATTTTTTAAATTCATTAACCATTTTTTCTAACTCGTTAATTAATCTTTCAATCTCTTTAGTATCAACAGAGCCATTCTCTCTTTTTTTATTAATCTCATTTAAAATCTGTTCTTTTAATTTTTCAAGAGCTTCAAGTTCATCTTTAGTGAAACCAGTTTTTAATAAAGAGATAATATCCTCAACTAACTCTCTTAAACTTTTTTCTTCTTCTTTTACGCTCTTTTTATCATCTGCTTTTTCTATCTCATTTTGGAATCCAGTTGTAGGAGTCTCTTTTGTTTTATTATTACTTTGAGTAGAGTAATTGCTTGTTTGAAAATTGTTTTCTATGTACAAAATCAATCCTTCTAATAATCTGCTTGATTATAATCTAAAAGTTTTTAAACTTCAACTAAAACAAAGGCTTAATAAAGTTTTACTATAATACGAAAAATTTAAGAATTAAGAGTATTATGAAAAATAGTAAACCAACTACAAAAATTATCGCAGGTAAGTTTAAAGGTAAGATACTAGAACTACCTTCTTTAGATGTTACTAGAAGTTCAAAAGCAAGACTGAAAGAGTCTTTTTTTAATGTATTACAATTTGATATTTGTGATAAAGTTTTTATTGAGAGTTTTGCTGGAAGTGGAAGTATTGGATTAGAAGCTATTAGTAGAGATGCTAAAAAAGCCTATTTTGTTGAGTTAGATAAAAACTCATATAAAATATTAATTAAAAATTGTAAAGTAACTGACCCAAATAAATGTCAAACTTTTTTAGGTGATACTTTTGTACAAACACCAGCAATTTTAGAAAATCTTAGAAATTCAAGTGATGAATTAATTTTATATATAGATCCACCTTTTGATTATAGAGAAGGGATGGAAGAGATTTATGAAAAGTCTTTTGAAATGATTAAAAATATTAAAAATGAAAATATTTTTTTAATTGTAGTTGAGCATGTCTCAACACTAGAAATACCAGAAGTTTTAGGAAACTTTCAACTACAAAGAACTAAAAAGTTTGGAAAAAGTTCTTTATCTTATTTTGAATATATAAAGTAGTAATATGACAAAAGTGGCTTTTAGTTTATTAATATCAATTATCTTATTAGTATTCTTTTTGCCATTTTTTTATGGAATTTCCCCTTATGAATTAAATCCTTCAAAAATACTTCTTGCTCCATCTTTTGAACATCTAATGGGAACTGATAGGTTAGGAAGAGATATTTTTGCAAGAATCTTACAAGGTGGACAAACTTCTTTAATAATTGGTTTTTTAAGTGCAAGTATTGCTTCTTTGATAGGGCTTTTTATTGGAATAAATGCAGCTTTTTTTAAAGGTAATGTAGATAAAGCAACAATAATTTTAATAGATTTATTTTTAACTTTTCCTACTTTCTTTTTATTACTTGCTCTTGTAGCTTATATTCAAGCTTCTATCTTAGTTTTAGTAATAGTGATTTCAATAACTGGTTGGATGGGAATGGCAAGACTTATTAGAAGTGAAAGTTTTGCAATAGGGAATCAACCGTTTATAAAAATTTTAAAACTTGCAAATGTATCAAAATCAAAAATTATTTTTAAATATTTTGCACTACTTTTAGCACCAATTTTTCTTATTTCATTTACTTTTGGAGTGGGTGGAGCAATTTTAGCTGAATCAGGTCTTTCATTTTTAGGTTTAGGTGTAAATCCTCCTGCTATGTCTTGGGGAAGCCTTTTAAGTGATGGAAAAGCTGTTATGGATATAGCTTGGTGGGTTAGCTTTTTCCCTGGGCTTATGATATTTCTAATTACCTTTTGTTTAATGCATATTTCTGATTATTTACAACAAAAGTTTAATACAAAAGAGATACAAAATCCTTAACTAATTTAAGTAGTTTTATTTTAAAGCTTTTATTTTTAACTTTTCTGTTACATTTGTTCAATAGAAAAAGGAAAATAAATGAGGCTAACTAATAATTTACTTCATCTGTCTTTAAGAGAAGCTTTTCTAGATATAGTTCCTTACTACATCATAAGTTCAATTGGAATTCTTTTAATTGATGTATTTAATATAGATAAACAAAATGCAAATGTAGTAGTACTTGCTTTATTAAATATTACAGATATCTTCATCTATGTATTTCCTCTTTTTCTAACTATTTGCATCGCGCATCATTTAGCTAATAATTATCATGTTCATCGATTTATTATAATTGGAGTCTCTTTACTTGTTTTTATAAGTCTTGCTTGGACTATTGATGAAAATCAAAACTTTCATTATGAAAAAAACATGACTCTATATGCTTTAATTATTCCTATAATTTGTATGTATTCTTATCTTTTTTTATCAAAGATTTCATTTCTTCAAATTATAAAAGAGGATTTGGTTAGTAAGCAGTTAAAAGTAGTTGTAAATTCGATAATTCCAGTATTAATTATTTATATCTTTTTTATTTTAATTCTTCCATATTTAAGTCTATTTGTTCAAACTATTTTATTTGATGTTTTTCATGATACTGTTGAGTCTTTATCTTTGATGGCAAAATCATTTATTCAGTTAGTTGTTACACATGTGGTTTGGTGGCTCACTGGTATTCATGGAACTCATGTTTATATGATATTTGCAGATACCAGCTATTTAAATGAAGAGATATTTAAAAATCTTACTGCTGATGTTTTCTTTTTTGCTTTTTTAGTTACAGGTGGAGCAGGGGCAACTTTATCTTTACTTATTGCAATTGTTTTAAAATCACGGAATGAATATGATAGAAAGATTGCATATATTTCTTTACCTTTTGCTGTATTTAACATAAATGAAATATTACTTTTTGGTTTACCTCTAATTATGAATTTAACTTTTGTAATTCCCTTTTTACTTGTACCTATTTTTAATTTTGCAATGAGTTATATGTTTTTCTCTTATTTTCCTATCCCTGAAAGTACTTATACTATTTCATGGACTACTCCTGTATTTTTAAGTGGATATTTTTTAGGAAATGGACAAACTTTCATTTTTGTTTTACTTCAATTAATTAATCTAGTAGTTGGAGTATTTATCTATTATCCATTTTTAAAAAAATATGAGGAAGATAAATCTTTAAATCAAGATGCAAAAAAATTAAGAGATAAATTTGGTATTAAAGAAGAGATTAATACTATGAATGAGCTTAAGTTTTTAAAAACTCAAGCCGAGATTATTCAAGAACAAAGTGACACTCATAAAATGGTTGATGAACTTATTTCAGGAGATTTATTGCTTTATTATCAACCAAAAATAGATGTTACTCAAAACAGATGTTATGGTTTTGAAGCTTTACTTAGATTTAGTAAACCAGATGGAACTATAACGGGACCATATTTTATTTCACAAATTGAAAAAGCAGGTTTTGCCTATGTAATTGATTTATGGGTGATAAAAAAAGTATATGAAGATTTAAATAGATGGAGTATACAAGGTTTTAATCCCAAAATTAGTATCAATCTTTCTCCTGAATCAATAAGTGATACCTATATTGTAGATAAAATTATCAAAAGATTAAAAGGTAAAAATATTGAAATAGAGATATTAGAAAGAACCTTTGCTGAAGAGCATAGTGTTTTTATGAATAATATTATGAAACTAAAAAGAAATGGTTTTGTAATTAGTGTTGATGACTTTGGTACAGGTTTTTCTTCTTTGCAATATCTTCATACTTTACCTGCAAATATAATTAAACTAGATAAGGCTTTACTTGATAATACAAAAACTATTGAAGGAAAAACTTTATATAGAAATATCTCTAAAATGTGCTTGGACTTAAACTATATTCTAATTGCAGAAGGAATTGAAACTCAAGAGGATAAAGAATTTGTACGAAGTGTAGGAATAAATATAATCCAAGGCTTTTATTTTTCTCAAGCAATCCCTTTTGAAAAAGTGAAAGATTACTGTAATAATTTTTGAAACTTTTTTGAAACTTTTAAATAATTAATGTTATAATTCCCGACTTTTTTACTAAAGGATTACTTTGAGTAGTACTATAAAATTATTATTAATTTTAGCTATTTTACCGATAGCTCTCTTTGCTGATGGAAAAGATAATGCTGTAACTTATGGTGCTTTAACTCTGCTTCCACCCTTGGTTGCAATTGTTTTAGCATTTATTACTAGAAATGTTATCTTCTCTTTATTTATGGGGATATTTACTGGAACATTTATGGTAAATATTAGTGGTGCAAATATTTTTGCTTCTTTTTTTAATGCCTTTGTTGATATGTCAGGGAAAATGGTTGGTTCTCTTGCAGATTCATGGAATGCAGGTATTGTTTTACAAGTATTAACAATTGGTGGTTTAATCGCAGTTATTACTAAAATGGGAGGACCAAGAGCTATTGCAGAAAAACTTGCTGCAAAAGCAAAAACTCCAGCAACTGCACAATTTTATACTTGGTTAATGGGTTTCTTTATTTTCTTTGATGATTATGCAAACTCTTTAGTAGTAGGTCCAATTATGAGACCTGTAACAGATAAACTAAAAGTTGCAAGAGAAAAATTAGCTTTTATTATTGACTCAACAGCTGCACCTATTGCAGGATTAGCACTTATTTCTACTTGGGTTGGATATGAATTATCATTAATCAAAGATGCTTATGTATCTATTGGGCAACCAGATATAAATGCTTTTGCTATTTTCGTAGAAACATTGCCATATAGATTTTATAATATTTTAATGCTGGCTTTTGTTTTTATCTCTGCACTTTCTTTAAGAGAATTTGGACCAATGCATACAGCTGCAAAAAGAGCTTATGAAAAAGGACAAGTTACAAATCCTAAAACTGATTCAAACTTAATGAATCAAGAAAACTCTTTTATGATGCCTAAAGAAGGAGTTTCTTACTCTATTTTTAATGCAATTATTCCAATCTTTGTTTTAATTATTGTTGCAATTGTTGGATTTTATATTAATGGTATTAGTGGCTTAGAAGGTGAGACGTTAAAAGCAGTACAAGCAGATCCATACTCTTTTGCTTCTATTCAATCAGCATTTGGAGCAGCAGATGCTTCTATTGTTATTTTTGAAGCAGCACTTTTAGCTTCTTTAGTTGCTATTGGAATGGGTTTACAACAAAAAATCTTCTCTTTACATGAAGCGATTGAAACTTGGGTATTTGGGGTTAAAGCACTTGTAATTACAGCTGTGATTTTAATCCTTGCTTGGTCTTTATCATCAGTTATGAAAGAGCTTGGAACAGCACAATATTTAGTAACAATGTTATCTGATACAACACCTCAGTTTATTTTACCAACTATTATTTTTGTATTAGGTTCTATTATCTCATTTTCAACTGGTACATCATATGGAACAATGGGTATTTTAATGCCTTTAACTATTCCATTAGCAAGTGCAATTGGTATTCATACAGGATTAGAGGGTACTGATTTACATAACTATATTGTATTAAATGTAGGGGCAGTTTTAACTGGTGCTATTTTTGGAGATCATTGTTCTCCAATTTCTGATACATCTATTTTATCTTCGATGGCATCATCTTGTAATCATATGGACCACATCTCTACGCAGTTACCATATGCACTTTTTGTAGGTTTTGTTGCAATTGTATTTGGATATTTACCTGCAGCATTTGGTGTATCTGTTTATGTATTGCTTCCTCTTGGATTAGCAATCATTTATTTAGTAATAAGATTCTACGGAAAACCTTATATGACAAAATAATAAAAAAGAGGAAAAACTCCTCTTTTTTATATTCTATTTAAAAGCTTATCAAGTAAGTTTGTACTTAATACTCTTTTTGCAAAACCTAAAATATGTGTAGCTTTCGTAACATAATACCTTGGCTTTGGTTTTTGTGTCTGCATAATTTTTAATACAATATTTGCAACTGAAGTTGCAGGAAGATTAAAAGGTGTTGTATCTTTGTCATTTTCAAGCCTATCTTTTAACTCTTTTTTATATGTTGGAGTAAAAAAACTATTTTCAATATCAATATTTTTATTAAACTTTTTAAGGGCATTTTCTCTAAATTTTGAAGTTACAGGCCCAGTATTTATTGTAGAGATATAGATATTACTATCACTAACTTCTTGTCTCATAGTATCTGCAAGACCTTCAATTGCATATTTAGAAGCATTATATGCACCTCTAAATTTAAGAGAGATAATTCCTAAGACAGAAGAGTGTTGAATAACCTTTCCATATCCTTGTTTTCTAAAGATTTTCATAGCTTGAATAGTTGCTTCATGTAGTCCAAAAAGGTTTGTTTCAAACTGTTCTTTTAGTGTTTCAGTACTAATATCTTCTACGGCTCCGGGTTGTCCATAACCAGCATTATTAAAAATAGCATCTAGTTTTTCATCTTTTTCTAAAATATATTCTAAGGCTTTTGTTATATCTTCTTTAATTGTTACATCAACTTTTAAGGCATTTAACCCTAAGTTTTTAAGTTTTTCTACATCTTCTTCTTTTCTAGCACTTGCATACACTTTGTATCCATTCTCTTTTAAAGTAAGTGCTGTTTGAAATCCTATTCCAGTGGAACATCCTGTTATAAAAATATTTTGCATTTATCGTCCAATTTATATTCATTTTTGAATGGAATTATATCAGAAAAGAGTAAGTAACTTCTAAAGAGTTTAATTGAATCTTTTTGATATGATACAAATAAAAAATAGAAATGAAAATGAATAAAATTAAAAAACTTTTAGACGAACAAGTTTGTAGTAGAAACTCTAAATGTGAACTTTCTTATGATAAACCAGACCCACTTTTAGTTGCTAGTAGATATAAAGATGAATATATAATACTTTTATGTGCTTTATTTGCTTATGGAAAGGCTTCTTTAATAGTAAAATTTTTAGATAGTTTAAATTTTGAATTATTAGATGAAAAAGAGGAAATAATAGAAAAAGAGCTTGATCGTTTTTATTATAGATTTCAAAATAGTGAAGATGTAAAGAGTATCTTTAAAACTTTTAGAAGAATGAAACAAGAAAATAGCCTAAATGATATTTTTCTTAAAACCTATAAAAAAGAGAATAATCTTTTAGAAGCACTTGATAGTGTAATTTTAAAGATATATAATCTTGCAAACTATAACTCACAAGGTTTTACTTTTTTAGTCTCTAGTCCATTAAAAAGAGATAAACAAGGAGTAATAAAAGAGATAGGAAATGCTCCATATAAAAGATGGATGATGTATTTAAGATGGATGGTAAGAGATGATAACCTTGACTTAGGTTTGTGGCAAGGAGTTGATAAAAAAGATTTAATCCTTCCTCTTGATACACATACTTTTAAAGTATCTCAAAAACTTGGATTACTTGATAGAAAAACTTATGATTTAAAATCTGCACTTTTAGTAACTGAGAAGTTAAAAGAGTTTGATAAACAAGACCCTATAAAATATGATTTTGCTCTATATAGAATAGGGCAGGAAAAAATAAAAATTTAAAAATAAATAATTAAAAAAATACTTAAATTTAATAATATGACTTAAAAACGACCTATTTTGATATTAATAACCTAACTTTAATAATAACTTAACAAATATATTTATAATATATTTAAATGCTTAATTAATTAATGAGAGTTTCCATGATTTACATAGTTTTAGCTTTTATAACAATCTTTTTTTCTTCTTGTAGTTCATTGAATATTAATTTTCCCAAAGAAGAAGTTGTATCAAAGAAAGTATTAGAAAGAAAAACTGTAGTAACACTTCTTTCAGATGAACAAAATAATAAAACAAATATAACTTATTCTGAAGATAGTGATTTATTAATCTATGGAGATAGAACAAATCCTAATAAGATAACTTATACGGATAAGGAAAATTTTCAAAGTTGGGGAAAAGATGATATATTTAATTTTATTTTTTAGTTTAATGTTTTTTATAGTTGTGCAAATTGAAAAAAGAATTATAGATTCTAAGTATTTAATAAAAAAAGCACATAAATATAGACATGCAACAAGAAAAGAGAGAGTTGAGCGAAGAAAAGAGATTGAAGAGTATAAAAAATCTTTAACTCATAAATATTATTTAGACAAAGGGTTAAAAGACCCTGAAATAAAAAAAATGCTTGATAAAAATAGATATAAAAGCTTAGATGCTTTTAGATTTGAAGCTAGACTTTTTTATTATGGTTTTTTTATCTCAATATTATTTGGTTTTATCTTTACTGTAACTGGGCTTTATAAAGATGAGTTTATCAGCTCTTTATATCCTTATATAGAACCATATTTTAAAGTATTTTATCACAACTTTGAAAAATACACTTTCAATCCTTTATCTTTTAAAGTTTGTTTTTCTTGGATTTTTGTTTTTAGTTGCTTTATGATAATTATTATTAGTTTCTATATTTTTAAATATCCTCAAAGAACAATTTATTTTGGTTTGATAGATAATACTATAAAAAGAAATCTTATAGCTTTAGGGATAGGGTGTTTTCTACCAATTTTAATATTTCATACTTTTAATAGCTATCATCAAGGATATTATATGAAATTAGGATTATATAAATTTCCAATATCATTTGGTATTTATTTTATTTTTATAATATGTTTTTTTATCTCTATTTTATTGCCATTTGCTGTTTTTAAACAATTAATAAACAAATTTTTATCATACCTAAAAGGAAAAACTCATGTCAACTAATCAAGAAAACAACTCAAATGTAAAAGACTTTTTAGATATAGATAATCTACAAATACCAGTTTCAAAAAAAGAAATAGAAGGTGGATATGGGAAAATAAATCAATATACTACACAAGATGTAGAGTATGTTTTTATAGTACCAAATGGTGATAGTTCAACAAGTACTTATGCTACATTTACAGATGGCTTTAATCAAAAGGGAGCATAATGAGAATATTATTTAAATGGTTGTTTAGTAAGGTAAAACCAATTTATATTATTCCTATTTTAATAATAGTTGGTTTTTTATCTATTTTTATATTTCCTACTTTTATAAGCTCAAATATATTAATTAAAGCAGAATTTCCTCTTGATAAATCACCAAATCCAGAAGCTAGTAAACATTTTATTAATGCAATGGAACATAAAACTAAAATAGCAAACTTACATAAATCTGTTGATTATGATAATCCTATAATGAAACCATTTCTAGATGATTTATATTTTGAATATGAAAAAGGCAAGTCCTTACTTCCAAAAAACTCAGCAGAAGATGTGTACTGGTATGTAATACTTTTTAGAGGGATTCATGGAATAGGAGGTTATCCTCAAAGAAAAGATATGTCTTTATCTTATAAAAATATGTATTCAAAAGAGGAATATAAACAACATTATCAAGAAATAGTAAATAAGATTAAAAGATTAGCAACTGATGATTTTAATTTTGATGTACCAAGAATCACTCAATACAAATATGAATTTATGGTTAATTTAATTGGTGAAGTTATGTCTTTATTAGGTGAATATACGTATGAAGATAATAAAGCTTTTTTAAATAAAGAATACTTGCAAGATATAACTGACATATATGTATATTATAAAAATTTTTCGAAAAAATATTTACCACTTGCAAATAAACAAAATGAAAATATTGTTAGAGATATTTATATGAAAATAAGACTTTCTACATATATTTTAACTTTTAAAATACAACAAACACGAAAAGCAAATTGTGAAGATATAGAGTATAGAAATTTAATAAAAAATATAAAACTATTAAAACAGATGAGTTTAAATCCAAAATATAAAAATCAAACTTTTTATTATGAAGGGATTTTTCATAGAGTAGAATGGGTATATAGTATATTAGAAGTAAGTGAAAAATATTGTCCTAAATTGAAAAAAGATACAGAAGAAATACTAAAATATGTTAATCCAAAATTACGAAAAAGACTAAATAAGGAGAAATAGATGGCAACTAATAAATATGAATTAAGTGTAACTGCATTTAAAAGTGAAGAAGAGTATAAGGATTATATTGAAATATCAAATAAAATAGATGCTTTTTGTAGTAAAGCTAAGATATTAGAAACTGTTGCAAAGTCAAATGAAAATATTGATTTTATTTTTTGAAGAAAGGTTACATAATGAAAATAATATTTAGTTTAATAATCAGTCTTATGATTTTAAATGATGGGATATGAGATTTTTAATAGAGTTTATAAAGAAAAGATAGCGTAATTGGAAAATAATATTGAACTAATTCCTGATAAAGATGGATTTTTATTTGAGATAGAAGATAAAGTTTATCTAGTAACACAAGTGTATATAATAGTTTTCTTTAGTGCATTGTTCCTACTTTTGTTTTATCTAGCTGATTTTAGTTTAACAAATCTATATGAACATGGCAGATTGGGAAGATTAGTCATAGTATTTAGTATACCTATATATTTATATTACATTATCAAAACTTTATACTATGTTTTAATACAGAAAAGAAAAAAAATCAAGTTTTATGAAACTAATATTTTACTATCAAATAGTGTTTTAATTGTCTTGAATGATACAAAAAAAATGTATAAATTAAAAATTAGTCTTATTTCTCAAAAAAAAGAAAGTTTAAGTGTATTGAATAAATTATTTGCTGTGTTGGTATTTCCTTTTGTTGCTATGGTTCTTTTATCAGCTATATGCAGTATATACCTTAGCTATAGAAAATTATATCTTGATAATTTACTTTTTATAACTAATAAAAATGAAAAAATAGGTGGAGTTGCTTATAATTTATTAAATCAAAAAGAACAAATAAAAGTCAAATTATATTTTGAAAAGTATTTAAATATAAATATTGATGAATTAGAACAAAGATTAGTTTTAATACCAAATGAATAATTAGGAGAGAAGTAAAATGGAAAATACTCAAAATAATACATTGGAATTCCAAATTGGTGTAACGGCAAATACAAATGAAGATAACTTTAATGATATTGAAAAATACAATTCAATGGAGGCTTTAAAAGACCCTTCTTTAGAGGAAAATTCTAAAAGAGCAATTGGTACAGGACTTATTGTTTTAGGAACGGTGTAGCTGTAAGTTCTTTACTTGTTATTGGTAGATTTTATTGGAAGACTTAAAAGCTACTAAGCCAGAAGAGTATCAAAATATGGTAAATAGTGGTTTTAGTAACTAGGAAGTTAAAAGAGTTTTATTACCAACTCTCTATAAAATATTACTTTAATCTATAAACATATAAATATTGAAAAATAAAAATATATATTATAAAAATAATATTATTAATACTTAATTATTTATTTGTCTACTAAAATACTCAAAATTAAATTTATCCATAAAAGTTACAATTTTTTTATGAATTTTTCTTTCTTTAAAATAATTTAAAAACTAACTATATTCTATTAAATATGAAAAAAAATAATTTAAAAACTTAAAAATAAGCATATTTTATATAAAAAATATTTATTTAAAATCATGTATAATTTTTGTAAGTAAGGAGTAGTTTAGTTCAAATTAATTTGAATTTAATTGTAGTTATATTTTAAAAAATAATTTTTTTATTTTTTATGAGATAAGAAAAGGGGAAAAAATGAGTATTCAAAAAAAGTTTTTTGGATTAAGTGTTTGTGTTTTAGTAGGATTACTTACAATTTTATTTATTCAGATGAATAGTTTAAGTCAAATTCATAAGCTTTCAAGTGCAAAAATTTTAGCACATGATTTAAAAATATCTCAACTTGAGTTACGAAAAAATGAAAAAGATTTTTTAGTTAGAAAGGAGTTAAAATATGAAGAGAGTCTTTTATTAACTTTCAAAAAAATAGAAAAAGAAATCTCTTCTTTAAATTCAATTTTAATTGATTTTGATATTTCTGAAGAGGCTTCAAATGAATTTCTATCAATAATTAAAGATTATAGAAATATTTTCTCAAAAATTGTTGAAATTCAAAAAGAGATAGGTTTAACTTCAAAAGATGGTTTATATGGTTCTTTAAGAACAAGTGTTCATAAAGTAGAAGATTTTGCTGAGAAAGTAAATGATTTTGAACTTTTAGCAAAAGTTTATGAATTAAGAAAAGTAGAAAAAGACTTTATGTTAAGAAATGATGATAAATATATTTCAAGTTTTAATACAAAAATTGATAATTTGATTGAAAATATCTCTAATACTGAAATGAAGTCGTATTTAGAAGCATATAAAAAAGATTTTATAAAATTATCACAAAGTGAACTTATAAAAGGTCTAAGTGAAAAAGAAGGGCTTTTAGGTGAACTTAGAAAAACTATAAAATTAACAGAAACTTCTATAGAAAAACTTGAAAAAGCTTTAGATGAAGAGATTGAAGAAAAAGAGAGTTTCAATGAATGGCTCTCAATATTGTTAACTCTGTTTATAATTGCATTTTTAATGGTTCTTTTCTATTTTATTGGAAAAAATATAGTTAATACTCTAAAAGATTTTGAGAAAGGACTTTTAAGCTTTTTTAGATATTTAAATAATGAAACTAGTTCAATAGAATTATTAAAAGATACAAGTAAAGATGAGTTTGCTCAAATGGCAAAAGTAGTAAATGAAAATATCACTAAGATAAATGAAGGACTTAAAAAAGATACAGAAGCTGTAAATGAAGCTTTAAATATTGTAGAAAAAGCAAAACTTGGGCATTTAAATTTACAAATTACAACAGTTCCAAATAATCCTCAATTAGTTCAATTAAGTAAAGCACTAAATTCTATGATTGAAAATATAAAAGGAAATATAGATTCTATTTCATCTGTATTAAAAGAGTTTAGTAATTATAAATTTGTAAGTAAAGTTGACAATAAAGGAATGGAAGGAGACATTGCTGCTTTAATTAATAGTGTTAATTTCTTAACAGATGAAATTTCTAAACTTCTAAAAGAGTCTTTGACTATAGGTATGACGTTAGATAGTTCTTCTGACCAATTAATTTCAAATGTAGATAAATTAAATATAAGTGCCAATGAAGCTGCAACTTCTCTTGAGGAAACAGCTGCTGCACTTGAAGAAATTACAAGTACTATTATCAATAACTCGGAGAACATTGCAAAAATGAGTAATTATGCTCAGGAATTAAGTTTATCAGCAAAAGATGGTCAAAACCTTGCAAATAAAACAACTATTGCAATGGATGAAATAAATACACAAGTGACAGCTATAAATGAAGCAATTATTGTAATTGATCAAATAGCTTTCCAAACAAATATTCTTTCATTAAATGCTGCTGTTGAAGCAGCTACTGCAGGAGAAGCTGGTAAAGGTTTTGCAGTTGTTGCACAAGAAGTAAGAAATTTAGCAAGTAGATCAGCAGAAGCTGCTAAAGAGATAAAAGATTTAGTTGAAAATGCAAACCTAAAAGCAAATGAAGGTAAAAATATTAGTGCAAATATGATAAGTGGATATGATAAATTACTTGAAAATATTGATAAATCAACTCATATGATTAATGAAATTACGAGTGCAAGTAAGGAGCAAAAATCAGGAATCACACAAATTAATGATGCAGTTACTCAACTAGACCAGCAAACTCAGCAAAATGCTGCAATTGCAACTCAAACACATGATATTGCATTAAGTACTGATAAAATAGCTAAAGAGATAGTATCAGATGCAAATGCCAAAGAGTTCTTAGGAAAAAATGAGGTAAATCTTAGTTCTTTAGATAATAAAAAAGAAATTAACAAGGAAGTAAAAGTAGATGAAAAAATAGAGGAAGATAGTGATGAAGAAGAACCAGACCAAAAGTGGGAAAGTTTTTAAAAAAGTAGAGTTATAAAAACTCTACTTTATTTCTTCCATTTTCTTTAGCTTTATATAAAGCTTCATCTGCTCTATTAATTAATTTTTCAGCATTATCATTATCTTTATAAACAGAAATTCCAAAGCTTGCAGTTTTATTTTTTATTACTGGAAAGTTATGTTTTTCAATTTTTTCTCTAATTTGATTTGCAAGTTGTTTTATACCTTCAAGATCTGTATGTGGACAAATGATAATAAACTCTTCACCTCCCCATCTTCCTACTGTATCTGTATTTCTAATATTTTCTTGTAAAATTTTAGAGATTTCTATTAGTGTTGTATCTCCTACTTGATGACCAAAAGTATCATTTACTTGTTTAAAATAATCAATATCTATTATCATTATAGAAAATTTTTCATTGTATCTTTCAGCTAGATTTAGTTGCTCAATCATAACTTCATCTAGTTTGATTCTATTATAAATGTTTGTTAATTTATCTGTAATAGAAAGTCTATGTAGTTCTAAGTTTTTCTCTTTTAGCTCTTTTGTTCTTTCTTTTACTTTTTGTTCTAATTTATATTGGTACTCATAGATAGATTCACCCATTTCAAGCATTGCATTTGATAGTTCTTGTATTTCAAATACTCTACTGTTGATTTTTTCAAGTTCTTCATATTTTCTATCTTTTACTTTATTACTTTCAAGTTTTAATTTTAATACAGGTTTTACAATTACAGAAGCAAAGTACCAAATTAATGGAAGTAAAAATATAAAAAGTAGTATTGTGAAAATAATCATTAGATTAAAGTATTTAGAGTATTGGTGCATTACTTCATCAACAGATACGATTGTTATTAGGTATTTGTATATTTCATCATCTAGTTTAGAAAAATTTATAATATACTCTTCAGAAGATATTTCATAAATTGATTCTTCTTTATTTTGCAGTTGCTCTTGTAGTAATAATTGTATTTCAGAGATAATTTTTTTATCATCTGTTGTTGCACTTATTAGTTCTTTATCTTGTGCAAAAACAAAACTATTCATAGTTTTCATAGAATTTAAACTTGCAACAGTTTTATTAAGGTTATTTAACAAAACATCAATTGCAAAAGTAACATTTTTATTGTATCTTTTTGCATAAGTCATTCCAGTAGAGTCTATATTTTTAAAAGAGTAGGGTTTACTTTTGATTATTTCTTTACTGTTTTTATCTGCTTTTATATACCAAGGCCTTGTTGTCGCTAAATAGCTATTATTATCCTCTTTTGTATCAATTAATTTAAGTTCATTATCATATGTATATAAAACTCTTTTTTTCTCATTTTTACCATCAATATAAATTAACAACCAACGAGATTGATTACTTAAAGAGTATTGGTTTCTTAACTCTTTATCAATATTTAAATTTATGATTTCAAAAAAGCTATTATCACTAAAAGCAAAATAAGCTGCATATAACTCTTCATTTTTTTCTAAAATTTTGGTTAGTACTTTGATATATGATTCTTTATCCTTATTAATCTCTTCAATTGAGTCTAATTTTGAAAATGAAGAGCTTATTGCATCAATAAAAAAACCATTTACTTTGTCTAATGTTTTTAGATTATTTTTTACCTCAGAAGATATTAGCTTAAAATTATTGTTTGACATCTTTTGAGAAAACTCTTTTCCGTAAACAGCTTGAATATATACCATAAATACGATAATAAACAAAGATAATAAAATAAACAAAGATAAAACAGTTACCCTAAATGGAATATTTTTTAACAACACTTTTCCCTTTTTTATAAAATGTAACATTGATTTTATCTAAATGATAATTATTTTCTACTGATATAAATTATATAATGATAGTGATTATTTAAATAGGTTGGAAATGTAATATTTAATTTGGATTAAATTTAGTATTTGAAGTAAAGAAGAGGGGAGAGTTTAAATAGTTGTCCCATCTTCTATAATGATTTTATTTCTTCCATTCTCTTTTGCTTGATATAAAAGCATATCTGCTTTTTGAATAGCACTTTCATATGAAGGGTGGTTATTTCTTATTGCAACTCCAGCAGAGAAACTTACATGAATTTTTTCTTTTTTATATAAAAAGTCATTGTCATTTATAATTGCTTTTATTCTTTTTAAATATTTTAATAATTCTCTTTTTAGATTAAAATGAACCACTGCTACAAACTCTTCTCCCCCATATCTTCCAACAATGTCAAACTCTCTTGTATTTTTATTTAAGACTTTTGCAAAAGTAGAAAGAATAATGTCTCCAGCTTGATGCCCATGTGTATCATTTATCTTTTTAAAGTGGTCTAAGTCAAAAAAGATAATTGCATATTGAGTATTATTTCTTTCAAAACTAGCTTCAATTTTTTTAACTTCTTCTTCATAAGCACCTCTTGTTAGAACACCTGTTAAGTGGTCTTTAGTACTTTGTTCTCTAGTTTTATCTAACTCTTCTTCTAGTTTTTTAATTTTTTGTTCTAAAGCTTCTACTTCAGATTTTCCAGAAGAGAGTTTTTCCCCTACATGAGACATCTCATTTTCAATTGTTAAAGCTGCATCAATAAGTTTACTTTGAAGTTCTGTTAATTCTTCAAAACCATTTGATTTTTGCATATCAATAGACTGAATTTGAGTTTTAATATTTGAAACCTCTTTTGAACCTTTTCCACTACTATGAATTGCATCATTAAAGTATTGACCCATAAGTGTTAAAAGTTTAGCTATATCAGAAGTTTTTTGTTTAACTACTTTTTTATCCGCTTCAAATCTTTTTGTAATAAACTCTTGCATCTCTTTTTGAATATCTTCTTCAAAAAGTAATGCAGGAGAATTTCCTATTTTTATAGAAAACTTTTGTAGGCTTTCATCAACATCAATACTAATTGACGGAGTTACTGCTTCTTGGAATAGTTTTGCCAAAGTATTTACATTATCTTTAGAAACTCTATTTAATAAAATAGGAATCATATCTTCAAAAGTTTGAATACCCTTTGTTTCAATTTCAATTTGCTCATTTTTTGAAAGTTTACTTACTAATTGTTTAAATTGTTTACACTCTTTTATTGAAAGATTGTAAGTTTTAGAAACATTACAAAACTCTTTATGGTACTCATTTGGAGTTGCTGGAATACCTTTTTGTTTTAAATTGATTAAAGTATCTTTTACAATACTATTTATTTGATTCTGCATTACTATTCCTAAAAAATTTAAATATTATCCAAGCAGTTTTTTTGTCATCTCATTAATTCTTTTTCCATCTGCAACACCTGCAAATTTCTTTGTTGCTTGTCCCATAACTTTTCCCATATCTTTCATTGTTGTAGCTCCAACTTCTAAGATAATCTCTTTCATACCTGCTTCAAGTTCTTCATCTGATACTTGTTGAGGCATATACTCTTTGAATACTTCAACTTGTTCTTGCTCTTTTTCTACTAAATCTTCTCTTGAAGCCTCTTTATATTGAGCAATAGATTCTTCTCTTTGTTTAATACCTTTTTGAATAAGTTTTAAAACATCTTCATCAGTTAACTCTTTTCTTTCATCTACTTCAATTTGTTTAATCATTGTATTAATAGCTCTAATAGAGTCTCTTTTTACAATATTCTTTTCTCTCATAGCTATTTTTAAATCATCTTTTAACTGTTGTTTTAAACTCATAAATTCCCTTTTCTTTAATTATTATTATCTAAAAAAATTATAACTTAATTTCGTTAAACTACTTGTTAAAGCTCTCTACTAGCTCTTCAAGCTCTAAAAATCTTTCAACTTTTTCTTCATAGATTGCTTCTACTTCTTCTAGCTCTTTTGAAACAGCAACAATTCCTTTTTGTTCATAACAAGCAGGATTAGCTAAACAAGAATTTATTTCTTCAATTTTCATTTCTAATTCTTCTATTTCTTTTGGTAAAGAGTCATAATCTCTTTGGTCTTTATATGAAAGTTTTGTTTGCTTTTTTTCTTTATTTGTTAGTTTTACAGTACTTGTATTTTCTTGTTTTGTACTCTCATATTCTAAAGCATCGAGTTCTT
Source organism: Halarcobacter bivalviorum (assembly GCF_003346815.1). NCBI lineage: Bacteria > Pseudomonadati > Campylobacterota > Epsilonproteobacteria > Campylobacterales > Arcobacteraceae > Halarcobacter > Halarcobacter bivalviorum. The sequence goes on along the minus strand of NZ_CP031217.1, from coordinate 1,611,019 downwards.
TTAACTCTTTTTCAATTTCTAAATATTCACTATAAGGTTGAAAACTCTCTTCTACAAGTCCATCTTGACCTTTAAATACAAATAGTTTTTTAGCAATCTTATCTACAAAATATCTATCATGAGATACAAAAATTAAAGCACCTTGAAAGTTTTGTAAATACTCTTCTAAAATATTAATTGTAGGAATATCTAAATCATTTGTAGGCTCATCAAGGATTAAACAATCTACTTTTTTTGTAAAAAGTAAGGCAAGTGCAACTCTATTTTTTTCTCCACCACTAAGTACACCAATCTTTTTGTCTAAATACTCTCTTGGAAATAAAAAGTTCTTTAAATATCCAAATACATGCATATTTCTTCCATCATCTAAAATAACTCTATCCCCACCATTTGGACAAAAAGTTTCCATTAGATTTTTAGAATCATCTAACATCTCTCTTTGTTGGTCAAAGTATCCAATATTAAAATCACCTTTTTTGAATTTTCCACTATCAACTTCTAATTTTTCCATAAATATTTTAAGCAAAGTTGATTTTCCACTTCCATTTGGGCCTACTATTGCGATTGTGTCTTTTTGTAAGATTCTAGTTGTAAAATCACGGATTAATTCTTTCTCTCCTAATTTCTTGCAAACATTATCTAACTCATAAAGCATTTTTTTTCTATTTTGTTGCTTTGCTTCTGTATTAAAAGCTTTTTGCTCTCGTTGTAGTTCAATAGACATTTTTTTGATAGCACCAGGATTAGTTTTTGCTTTTTTCTTTAATTCAAAGTACTCTGCTTTTCTTCTTTCATTTCTTTTTCTTCTAGCAGTAACACCTCTTTGCATCCAATGTGCTTCTCTTTTTACAAGTCGAAGAAGATTTTCATGGTCTTTTTGCATATTTTCTAAAATTTGCTGTTTTTGCTCTAAGTATGAAGAGTAACCTCCATCAAATCTTCTTAGTTTTCCAGCGTCAATTTCTACAACTGAAGTAGCAATATTGTCAATAAAATATCTATCGTGAGAGATGAAAAGTAGGGTAAAGTTGTTTTTTAAAAGTAAAGACTCTAAAAATTCAACCATATAAACATCAAGGTGGTTTGTAGGCTCATCAAGAAGTAATACATCAGGTTTTTTAAGTAAAAGTCCTGCTAAAGATACTCTCCTTTGTTCTCCTCCACTTAAAAGAGTTACATCTTTATCTTCGTATTGTTTTAATTGAAACTCTTTTAGAACTCTCTCTATTGTATTATCTAAATCCCAAGCATTATGAAAATCTATATAAGTAGCTAATTCACTTTGTCTTTTTAATAACTCTTGATTTTCATAATCAGTTGCTACTTTAAAAGTAATCTCTTCATACTCTTTTTTTGCTTGTTTAATTTCTGCTAATTGTTCTTCAATTGCATCTCTAACTTTAAGACCTGCTTTAAATTTTGGTTGTTGGTCAAGCATCTCAATTTTTAGAGATTTATCAATTGAAATTTCTCCATAATCAGCTTCAACTTGATTCATAATGATTTTAAAAAGTGTTGACTTTCCTTGACCATTTTGACCAATAACAGCTATTCTTTGACCTTCTAGTAGAGTAAAGTTTACATCTTTTAAAACGGTTTTTATATCATATTGTTTTGAAATGTTTTGTAAGTCGATTAATGCCATTTATTTATTAAAACTCCCATAAAATCTATATTCTTTATAGATTTAAATTGACTTGTATTTGCTGAAATATTGATAAGTTGTGTCTAACTTTGACAAATTAGACACAAGTGTCATAAATTATTAAAAACCGTATCATATAAGTACATATCAATACACAAATATCTTTTAAATTAAAGTATATATTTTATCTAAAAATCTGTTATAACTGGCTTTTTATTTTATATATTACATCTTGTAATACATTCTTATAATCAAAAGTTTATTTGGTATTATAAATTAACTTATAAATATAAAGGTCGTTATATGGACTTTAATAAATTACAATTGATAGCAGAAGAAATTGATAAATATGCTTTTTCAAATGATAAAAATAGTTTAGAAAATAAACTTATTGAACTTGAAAAACTTAATTTTGAAGATTCTTCTTTACAATCTATTACATATTACTTTATTGGTAATATTTGGTCTTCATTAAGAAGAATAAATCATATAGGAGAAAATAGTAATATTTGGAAAATTGAACAAAAAGAGCTTTTTAATGAAATATATTACTATAGAAAATCAATTAATGAAAAAGGTTTTGATAATTTACAACTTGAGTATAAATTATATATCTATACAAATTTAGCAAATGCCTTCAGTCATTATGGACGAACAATTAATGCTCTTAAATATTATGATAAAGCATTATCTTTATTTCCTAATTTTGAAATGGCTTTAGTTAATAAAGCAGAGTGTTTAAGAAGTTATTCACAACTAAGTTATGATTGGAGTCATAAAGAAATATTTCTTAAAAAATCTTATGATATATACCAAGTTGGAGCAGAGGTCTTATATAATATTTTACAAGAAAGAGAAGATGAATATTATTCAAACATACTGAGTAATATAATGCTTGATATATTTGAAATTGAAGAAGTTTTAGGAAAAGAACTTTTAGCGCAAGATTATGATTTAAATTCTTATCCTTTAAGAAACTATAAAAATGAAAGTGAATACAGAGAATGGGTTTTAAAGAATACTTTATTTTTAAATCCTATGAATGATTTAGGACTTAATAGTATTGCTACACATGACCCTCTTCATATGCCTGATATGAAAATAGAGATTGAAGTAGGTTTCCCGAAATATATAACACATTTTAATCAAATGAAACAAGAGTATATAACTTATCGTCATTTGTTATTTGAGGGAATAAATTCTTTTACAAAAAAATTCTATGATAAGGATACTCATATTATAGATGATTATGATTATAATTTATATGATATAAATATAGAAAAAGTTAAATTAGCATTTAAAAGTTTCTATTCACTATTTGATAAAATAGCTTTTTTTATAAATGATTATTTCGCTTTAGGTTTAGATGAAAGAAAAGTTGATTTTAGAAAAGTTTGGTATGTAAAAAACGATATTAATTCAAAATTTGATAACTTTGAAAACTTAGCACTAAGAGGACTTTTTCTTATTAGTAAAGATTTGTTCTTCAATGATAAAGATAAAAATTCAAAAGAGTATATTGAGGTGTTAGAACCTAATGCTAAAGAAATTAATAAAATACGAAATCATTTAGAACACAAATTTATAATGATTAAAATTTTTGATGTGGAGAACTTTGAAAAAGTAAAAGATAGAGAAAGATGTTTTTATATTACTGACAAAGATTTAATTAAAAAAACAATTTACTTAGGACAACTTTTACGAGAATCATTAATTTATCTTTCTTTTTCTGTTCATAGGGCTGAAAAGAATAAGTATAAAAATGGGAAATATTTGCCAATAAATCTAAATATAATTAAATAATGTTGCAATTTGACATATTTTTAAAATTTCTAAAATCTATTTGTTATTATTCTCAAAATATTACAAAGGAGTTTTATGGAATTTTATGATTTACTATTTAGATTTCTACAGTCAAAAGGTGCAAAAGACTCAATGTCAATATATGAAGAGTATTATACTGAATGTATAAAGAATAACTTACATGTTATTACAGCGGATAAAAATATGGCTTTAAACTTTCCTATATTTAAAGAAATTATGTCTTATGAAAATATTAAAACTATTTTTAAATATCCTAACTTATGTTTTCTAAATCCTGAAATTATGAAAGGAATGGAAAATGGTAAAGAGGCCCCATTAGCAATAGACTATTCTGTTAGCTTTGAAGCCAATACATCAAGGTATTTACATGATTATCTGAAATATGGAGAAGATAAAGTTCCTGAAAAGTTTATTAAAACATTAAAGTTTCTTTTAGATAATAACATTAATCTTGACCCAATGTTTTATATTTTAGAAAATGTTGCAAAAGGTGAAGATAGTTCAGAGTTTTATGAAAATCTAATAAGTATAAAAAAATTAATGACTTGTGATATGCAACATTATAATGACACAAAAAAAGACAACGATTCTATGGGTGAAATCAAGTCAATTTATACTGATGAAAAAGTTATCCAAGATGTAAAGAATGAAATAGGATCTTTAAAAACAGAATTTAAAGAAATGTTAGATGTTACACAAAAAAATCATTTAATAATGAGAGTACTTTTACTTTTAATCATTGTTGCAAGGTTCAAATATAAAAATAATATGAAACAACAACTTGAATATATTGTAAAATTTATGAATGATAAAATTAGGACTATGTTCTTAAGAGAATTATCTATAGGTGTAGAGTATTTTGAGAAAAAGCAATTAGAATTTTTTAATAAGACTAATAACAAAGAAACTTTTTTTGATGCAATAGATAATATGGCATGGGACTTTACAGTTATTAGGTTATTAGAAATGTATTTTTCTTCTAAACCCAATCCTGATGCAGACTTTTTTATTCCTTTTATATTCACTTTAGATAAAGGTTTATTAGAGTCAATTGAAATGTTCTATTGTAAAGATTTTTTAATTTTTAAAAATGAGAAAAGAACAGACCCAATCCCATATAAATCATTAATGCCAAAATTTGAAAAATATAAACTTGATAAATATTTTACAGTAGATGCATCTTTAAATAGAGTTAATTCAGAAGAAGCAGATTTTGAAGTTCTTTATAAAGAGTTAGAAGCGGAAGTAATCAAAGTTCGTAAGTTATAATAATTACTTACTGTGACACTTCATATAAAATAAGTCAAGAGAAAGAAGCCAACCAATCTAAAGATTGGCTGTCATCTTTCAAATCTTTTATAAAAAGAGGTAAAATATCTATCCATAGACCTTTTCAGTCTCTTTATCTATATATGGCACTTGTATTAAGCTTTTTTGGCTTGTAATACCATCTTTTAAAATCATTCGATTTCTGTTAAACTCTGTAACTTTAACTCTTGTAATATCTTCTATACTCTCTTTAGTTTCTATGCTATTGTTGATATTAAAATCTGATTTAGTTTTCATTAGTACTTTTGATTGGATATTTGCCAACACATTCGATGGTAGATTAATCGAATCTATCTTTAGAGCAAAAACTAAAAATATAATTTTGGCTGCTCTTCCTTTTTGAAATATTTCAATCATCAAGTTATAGATTTCATCTTTAATCTTTTTTGGATAAGCACTAATAGTTCCTATCTCATCAATTATTACAAGTAAAGTTTTACCTTGATATAGTAAATCTCCTGTTTCTTGCATAGCTTTAAATCTATTGTTCATTATCTGCTTTATCTCTTTTAATAGTTCAAGTATATCCTCAACATTGTCAATAAACTTTACATATGGAAGTTTTGAGTATATGTATAGTTCAACTTCTTTTAGGTCAATCATATATGTATAGTCTATATATTCCTCATTTAAAAGTATTGAATATACCAAGCAATTTAATAGATTACTTTTTCCATAAACACTTTCCCCGACACTTAATAATTGTGTCAAATTGACTTGTAAATTAGTGGTTTTGTTTTAATTACTTATTCAGAAATACCAAGAGTAGGGTGTTAATTGATTTTGGGAGAAGACAAGTTTTGTAAGTCGATTAATGCCATAAAGTTTTAATTCTCCCAAGAATTATTTTATAAAATATTTAGTTTATATAAAAAGTTTTTTACTATAAAGATAGATATATTATCTAAAAAGTAGTTAAATGTTTGTTACAAGAGAGTTTCAGGCTATTGTGTTATTATGCAATAATATACTATGAAAAATTTTTAAAGAAAAGTAAAATATAGAAAAGATTTATATAGAGTAGAAATGGATAAGTTTATATATAAAAATAATCAACTGGGTATTACAGCTTTATCAGCAAAAATGAATAAATTTTCTTATAAAAAACATGCCCATGAAGAATATGCTTTAGGTGTTACTTTAAAAGGAATTCAAGAGTATAAATTAGAAGGTTGGTCAAAAGCTTCATATGCAAATGGAATAATGCTATTTAATCCAGAACAAGTACATGATGGAAGAGCAAGAGATTATGAAGAGGGTTTAGAGTATGTAATGCTTTATATAAATCCAAAGCTATTTTTAGAGGGCTTAAATAAAAAAGAGATATTGACTTTTTCTGAGCCAATTGTTTATAAAGAGAAATTAAAATGGGATATTATCAACTTATCTAAAGCTATTTTAAATGGAAAAAATGAAGCTCTAACAAATGAATTATATTTAGAACTAGTAGATAATTTTGCTTCAAAAGATTTTTTCAAAGAGTATAAAAATGAAAATACATTAGTAAAAAAAGCAAAAGAGATTATCTTTTACGAACTTGATAATGTTTTATATCTTGAAGATATTGCAAAAGAATTAAGTATTTCAAAATTCGAGTTTATAAGACTTTTTAAGACAAATACAGGAATTACACCTTATCAATATTTTCTAAATTCAAAGTTAATTCATGCAAAAAAGTATTTAGAGATTACAAGGGATATTTACGGGGCAGTTGTTGAGTTTGGTTTTAGTGATTTATCTCATTTTAATAGACATTTTAAAAGAGTTTATGGATTAACACCTTTTCAGTATATTTCACAACTTTAAGAATAAAACTTATTGTTTTACACTTAAAGCAAACTCTTTTTCTAAAGCTTTTGGGTTAGTTAGCAGTTTTTTGTATATATCTTTTGAAAAATTATCTGGAAAAATCTCTTCTTCTTTATTTTCTATTCCTTCAAAAATTGCTTTTGCAATCTCTTCTGGAGAAGTTTTTGGCATTTCTTGACCCTTTGTCATAGCTGTATCAATAGGACCAGGAAGTATTTCATGAACATAAACTTCTTTATTAGCTAGTTCAGCTCTTAAAGCTTGTGTTATTGAGTGTAAAGCACTTTTAGAAGCACAATATAAAGCCATAATAGGAAGATTAATTAAGGCTAAAATAGAAGTGATATTAACTAATGAACCACCTTTATTTATCTTGTTTTTTAAAGATTCACAAATATTTAAGGTACCAAAAACATTTACTTCAAAATCAGTTTTTATATTGTCATTCAAAACTTGATTACTATTAAATCCTGCATTATTTATCACAACATCAATATTTTGAATTTGCATTGAAAAGTTTTCAACAGAAATTTTATTTGTAATATCAAGTTCTAAAATCTCTATGTTTTCTTGATTTTTTAAGTGATCTAAACTTTTGATATTTCTTGCTGTACAATATATCTTTTTTGCATTTAAGTTCTGTGCATATTTAACAAGTGCGCTTCCTAACCCACCATTTGCACCAGTTATTAAAATAGTTTTATTAGATAAATTCATTATTATCTCTCTTTATTTATTTCAAAATCATCATATGGATCCATATGAATATTTATAATCCAATCTTTTTTAGGGTCAAGATTTTTTATTTTGTCTTCAATTTTATCAGAAACTCTATGTGCATCCATTAGAGTAATTAAACAATCAAATACTAAATGAACTTCTACAAAAGTTTGACTTCCTGCCTCTCTTGTTTTAAGTAAATGATGAGTATTTACTTTTTCTTCATTTTTAATTATTTCAATTATCTTTTCTACAATCTCTTCATCAACTGCTCTATCAAGTAAAACTAAAATTCCATCTTGAATTAACTCATAAGCAGAATAGATAATAAAAAGTGAAATTCCTCCACCTACAATAACATCAATTAACTCAATTCCTGTAAAGTTAACTAAAATAAGAGAGATAAAAACAGCTGCATTAGTATAAACATCTGTTTTATAGTGTAAGGCATCTGCTTTAATAACCATACTACCAGTCTCTTTGGCAACACGATTTAAGTAAATAACTAAACTTACTGTGATTACTATTGAAATAGTCATTACAATTAATGAGATTTCTAAATATTGAGAAGTCTCTTCATTAATAGCTTTTTTAATTGCTTGATAAAGTAGAAATAAACCAGAGATACAAATAATTGTACCTTCAATAACAGAAGCTAAGGCTTCAATCTTTCCTCTTCCATAGTTAAAATGTTTATCGGCTGGTTTCTCTGAGTTGCTTATAGCAAAGTAGTTAAAAATAGATACAAACATATCAAGTACAGAGTCAATGGCAGATGCAAGTACTGCAACTGAACCACTTGCAATTCCTACAACTAATTTAATTAGTGTAAGAATTGCTGCAACGCTACTTGATACAACCGTTGCTTTTCTTTGTGGGGTCATATTATGCGAAATTCTCTTCTACAAATTTTCTAATTCTTCTAATACCTTCTTCAATTGTAGGTAAGTCAGTAGCAAAAGAGAATCTAAAATAACCTTCCGTTCCAAATGCAAGACCAGGAACAACTGCTACACCTTCTTTCTCTAAAAGGTCAGCAGAAAATTTCATAGAGTCTCCACCAATTTCTTTGATATTTACAAAAAGGTAGAATGCACCTTTTGGTACAACACAAGAGATTCCATTTATTGCATTGAAAGATTCAACAGCAACATTTCTTCTTTTTTCAAACTCAACTCTCATAGTCTCAATATCTGCATCAGCACTTCCATCTAAAGCAGCTACAGCAGCTTCTAAAGTGATAGAGTTTACATTTGAAGTAACTTGACCTTGTAGTTTAGTCATAGCTTTAATTAAAGCTTTATTTGGACTTGCCACATAACCATATCTCCAACCAGTCATAGCAACTGCTTTACTAATTCCATTGATAGTAACAGTTCTTTGGAACATATCTTCACTTACAGATGCAACAGCAGTGAAGTTTTCTCCATCATACATGATTTTTTCATACATTTCATCTGAAAATACTAAAATATCAGTATCTTTTAATACTTCAGCTAACGAAAGAAGTTCTTCTTTTGTATAAACAGAACCTGTTGGGTTTGATGGAGTATTTAAAAGTAAAACTTTTGTTTTTGGTGTAATTGCTGCTTTTAATTGTTCAGCAGTAATTTTAAATTCTGTTGAATCATCTGTTTCAATAAAAACAGGAACACCATCAGAGAATTTTACTTGCTCTGGATATGTTACCCAGTAAGGAGCAGGAATAATTACTTCATCACCTTCTTCAATTAGACATTGAAATAGATTAAATAATGAGTGTTTTGCACCATTTGATACAATGATTTCATCTAACTCATAGTTTAATCCGTGATCAGTTTTTAACTTCTTGATAATTGCTTTCTTCGTTTGAATGGTACCTTCTACAGCTGTGTATTTAGTATGTCCATCTTTTATAGCTTGGATTGCTGCTTGTTTGATAACTTCAGGTGTGTCAAAGTCTGGCTCACCTGCACTAAAACTTAAAATGTCTTTACCTTGTGCTTTTAACTCTCTTGCTAAAGCTGTAATTGCCATTGTAACTGATGGCGATAGGTTTTCCATTCTACTTGCAATTTTCATTTTATGTTTGTCCTTTAGTAAATTTAAAGTATGATTATATCTATTATATTCTTAGAAAGTGGTCTCAATAAGGTGATAGAAGAGTTTAAAGTTAAAATAAATCAAGAAATATATAATGTAACTATAAGAAAGAAAATATCTAATAAACACGTATATTTAAGGCTTAAAGATAAAAACTTATTGGAAATATCTTCATATAAATATTTTTCAAAAATTGATGCTCTTGATTTAATAAATAGACAAAAAGAGTGGATAGTTAAAAGAAGAGAATACTTTTTTAATAAAGAAAAAAATAATAATAGTTATTTATTATATGGAAAAAGATATTTAAAAAATAATTTAGATGATAAAGAGTTGGAGTTATATTATAAAGAAGAAGCCAAGAAAATAATCCCCAAATTAGTAGATGAATTTGCAAAAAAAATGAATCTTTTCCCAACCTCTATTAAATATAGAAAAAATAAGAGAACTTGGGGTTCTTGCAACTATAGAAATGGACTTAACTTTAATATCTTACTTATTCAGTTTCCCATTGAAGTAATAGAATATGTTGTAATCCATGAACTTGCTCATATAAAACATAAAAATCATTCAAAAAGTTTTTGGAATTTGGTTGAAAAATATTGTCAAGATTATAAGCAAAGAGAAAAATTACTTAAGAGTTTTTTATAATAGCTCTTATCTCTTCTACTTTTGCACGAAGTTTTTCATCTGTGATATAGTTGGTAAAAATACCGTGAGAACGCTCTATAAAGAAAGGAGCTTCCTCTTTTTTTTCTTCTTTTTTTTCTCTTTTATTAGTAACGAAAAATTTTAACTCATTTACTTCAATAGGTGGATACTTTTTTAATAGTGTATTTATTAAATTCTTGTTATACTCAAACTCCATTTTATAAACAGGATGGGTTAATACAAAGTATAAAATATCTGCTTTTATATAAGCAAATTTTACACCCTTTTTTAAGGTGGCTGGTAATAATTCAATAAAATCTTGAATTGTTTTTTGTGTATTAATCTTTCTGAATTCAGGACTATTCTTAAGATGACTAAGTATTTCGTTAATTTTTTTCATACTCTTATTATAGCAGGAGTTTTATTATCTTTTAGTGGATGTGGTTACAAAGCACCACCAACATATGTAGAAGATACTAAAAAAGAAGCTTCAAAATAATGGTATATGACTATATTATTATAGGTACAGGTGTTGCAGGATTAAATGCAGCAAGATTAATTCCAAAGGATAAAAAAGTATTAATACTTTGTAAAAAATCTCCTTGGGATTGTAATACTTTTTGGGCACAAGGTGGTGTCGCAACTGCAGTTGATAAAGATGATATAGAACCTCATATTAAAGATACTTTAGTTGCTGGTGTTAATCAAAATAATAAAGAAGCAGTAAGAGTTTTAAGTGAAAACTCGAGAGCTTGTATAAATGATTTGATTTCAGCAGGATTAGAGTTTGATTTAAATGATAAAGGACAATTAGCTTTTACAAAAGAAGCAGCTCATAGCAGAAGTAGAATTTTACATGCTGATGGAGATGCAACAGGTAGAATGGTTCATCTTTTTTTACTTTCACAATGTAACCATGAAATCAGAACAAATGTAGTAGTTAATGATTTTTTAATTGATGATGATATTTGTTATGGAGTTCAATTCTTTACTTCAGAAACTGATGAAGAAATAGCTTATGCTCATACTACAATTATTGCAAGTGGTGGTGTAGGCTCTATATATAAATATCATACTAACTCAACTGCAATAGCAGGAGAAATCCAAGGTTTATGTGTTGAAAAAGGTTTAAAACTAAAAGATATGGAAATGATGCAATTTCATCCTACAGTAGTAAAGGGTACACATTTTGCTAGAAAACCTCTATTGAGTGAAGCTTTACGAGGTGAGGGTGCTTATATTGTAGATGAAAATGATTATAGATTTTTATTTGATTACCATGAAGATGGAGAGTTAGCTCCTAGAGATGTGGTAAGCCGTTCTATTTTTGATTATCATAAAAAAACGGGATTAGGAATCTATTTATCTTTTGATAAATTTGAAAAGAATTTCTTTATAAAACGATTTCCAAATATCTATGCAAATTTAAAAGACTTAGGTTTTGAACTTCCTTTTGAAAAAGTGCCAATTTCTCCTGCCTTTCACTATGCAATGGGTGGAATTCAAACTGATATAAAAGCAAAAGTTATTGGAATGAAAAATCTTTATGCTATAGGTGAAGCAGCTTGCAATGGAATACATGGTGCAAATAGACTTGCTTCAAACTCTTTACTTGAAGGAATTGTTTTCTCAAAAATTGCTGTTGAAGAGACTTTAAAAAATGATTTTAAAATAGATGAGAAAAACTACAAAAAAGAGATAAAAAAGTATATAAGAAATAAACAAATAGACAAGAAAATAAAAGACTCTTTACGAAAACTAATGTGGGAAAATGCTGCAATTGTTAGAGATAGAAAGGCTTTACGACTTACTCTTGAAAAAATAGATAAATTTTTAGAAGAAGATGTGGGAAGACTGCTACATTTAAGGCTACTTACGGCAAAATCTATTTTAAAAGCTGCGGTTGAAAGGGAAGTCTCAATTGGAGCTCATTTTATTAAGGAGTAACAATGTTAAAACTGTTGATAGTATTTTTTCTGTCATCTATAACATTATTCGCTGCGGGTGGTGGTTCTGCCTCAGGAGAAGTTGCAGCTGATCTAACTATGACATGGGTTGGATTTGCGTGTTTGTTTATATTTGTTGTTGGTTATTATTTCGTTGCGGCGGAAGAAAAGTATGGTATCGATAAGGCTAAACCAGCTTTATTTATTGGTACATTTATGTTTATTTTAGTTGCGTTATATTATGCGTTAAATGGTTTAAATATGAGCTTAGTTCATACACAAGCGCAACACTTAATTTTAGAAATTGCTGAAATTTTCTTTTTCCTTTTTGTTGCAATGACTTATATTGAGTCATTAATTCATATGGGAGTTTTTGATAGATTAAAATATAACCTTGTTTCTAAAGGCTATAGTTATAAGAAGATGTTCTGGGTAACTGGATTTATCGCATTTTTCTTATCTCCAATTGCAGATAACTTAACTACTGCATTAATTCTTTCTACTGTATTAATTACAATTGAAAAAACAAGAAAAGATTTCTTAGTACCAGGTGCTATTAATATTGTTGTTGCAGCAAATGCTGGTGGTGCTTGGTCACCATTTGGAGATATTACAACTCTTATGGCTTGGACTGCAGGTAAAGGTACTTTCACAGACTTTTTATTCCTTTTCCCAGCATCAGTTACTGGATATTTAGTAACGGCATTTTTATTATCTAAATTTGTTCCTGAAGATAAACCATCTTTTGATGCTTCAAAAGAGTCTAAACCAGAGATGGCTCAAGGTGCAAAAGTAGTAATGGGACTTGGTGTATTTACAATTTTTTGTGCGGTAATGTCTCACCAAGTATTACATTTACCAGCTATGTGGGGTATGATGTTCGGTCTTTCTTTACTTAAAGTTTATGCTTATGGTTTAAAAAGAAAATTTGGAACAGATCACTTTAATATTTTCCACTCTATGGCAAAAATTGAAAATAATACATTAATGTTCTTCTTCGGTATTCTAGCAGCAGTTGGAGCATTATATTTTATTGGATGGTTAGGATTAGCAGTTGTAGTTTATCAACCAGATGTATTAGGTCCAACTTGGGCAAATATTGGTGTTGGTTTCTTATCTGCAATCGTTGATAACGTACCAGTTATGTCAGCAGTACTTAAAGCAAATCCTACAATGGGGCTTGACCAATGGATGCTTGTAACACTTACAGCAGGTGTTGGTGGTTCTATGATTTCATTTGGTTCAGCAGCAGGTGTTGGTGTTATGGGTAAATTACATGGTATTTATACTTTTGGTGCTCATATGAAACTTGCTTGGACTATTGTAATTGGATATTTTGTATCTGTTGCAGTATGGTATTTACAATACGAAATCTTAGGTTTTTATCACATAGCTTAAAAATATTATAATTGTATGAAGGCTTTTCCTTCATACAATATTTTCCTCTCTTAAATTCTCTATTAATTAAATTCAAATCACATTTTAGATATAATCGCGGATACTTTAAAACAAAGGAATCTGTTTAATGAAACATGTACCAATAGTTGTATTAGATTTTGGTAGTCAATATACACAAATTATTGCAAGAAAGCTTAGAGAAGCAGGTGTTTACTCTGAAATTGTGCCTTATAACGAAAGAATTGAAGATATCTTAGCAAGAACTCCTAGAGGTATTATTCTTTCTGGTGGACCAGCTTCAGTTTATGCTGCTGATGCTTATCATCCTGATGAAGAAATTTTTAATTTAGGTCTTCCTATTTTAGGAATTTGTTATGGTATGCAACTTATTTCTCAATTCTTTGGTGGTAGTGTAATTCCAGCTGATCATCATGAATATGGGAAAGCAAAACTTACATTTGAAAAAGAGTGTGAAATTTTCAAAGATACAAATGATGGTCAAACTGTATGGATGTCTCATGGAGACAAAGTAGACCAACTTGCAGATGGATTTGAAGTTATTGGAACTTCTGAAAACTCTCCTTTTGCAGCAATTGCAAATGAAGCTGAAAGAATTTATGCATTTCAATTTCACCCAGAAGTTTATCACTCTGAACAAGGTTCTTTAATCCTTAAAAACTTTGCAAAATATATTTGTGGATGTGAATCTACATGGAATATGGGTTCTTTTGCAAAAGAACAAATTAAAAAAATCCAAGACCAAGTAGGAAATAAAAAAGTTCTTTGTGGTGTATCTGGAGGAGTTGATTCTTCTGTAGTTGCAACACTTTTAGCTGAAGCTATTGGTGACCAGTTAATTCCTGTATTTGTAGATAATGGATTATTAAGAGCAAATGAGAGAGAACAAGTAGAAGCTATGTTTAAAAGTAGAGGTGTAAACCTTGTAACTGTAGATGCTTCTGAAACTTTCCTTTCAAGATTAGCAGGTGTTACTGACCCTGAAACAAAAAGAAAAATCATCGGAGAAACTTTTATTGAAGTATTTGATATAGAAGCTAAAAAACACGATGGTATTGAGTTCTTAGCACAAGGTACTTTATATACTGATGTTATTGAATCAGTTTCAGTTAAAGGACCTTCAAAAACAATTAAATCTCACCACAATGTTGGTGGACTACCTGATTGGATGACTTTTGAACTAATCGAGCCATTAAGAGAAATATTCAAAGATGAAGTAAGACTTTTAGGATTAGAGCTTGGATTACCAAAAGATATGATTGGAAGACACCCTTTCCCTGGACCAGGACTAGCTATTAGAGTTATGGGTGATGTTAATAAGCCTGATTTAGAACTTCTTAGAAAAGCTGATACTATCATGTTAGATGTATTACATGCAACTGGATTATATGATAAAACTTGGCAAGCATTTACAGTACTATTAAACGTAAAATCTGTAGGTGTTATGGGTGATAACAGAACTTATGATAACACTGTATGTGTTAGAATAGTAGAAGCTACTGATGGTATGACTGCTACATTTGCACATATTCCACATGATATTTTAGAAACTATTTCTAGAAGAATTATCAATGAAGTTGATGGGATTAATAGAGTGGTGTACGACATCTCTTCTAAGCCTCCTGCAACTATCGAGTGGGAATAATTTTTTTGTCGTAATTTCGACGCACCTTTCTAAGGATACGAACTTCGACGTACTTTAAGTACGTCTTTGTTTAGTTTTTTAATTGAATTTATACTTTTCTAATATAATTTAATAATATTATTTTATTTTTTTTGATAAACTTTACTTGCTTTATTAAAAAGGATAGTAATGTATAACAGTAAATCAACTATGTTTAATTCAAAACTTTTCTTGAATTTTTTTAATGATAAAACTGATTTTTTGGATAGTTTTTTTAATAAAAATCTATATTATAAAATAGCTCATTATTCTCAACAAGATAAAATTGACGAAGTCAAAAACTGGTATAAAAGTGAACGTCTTGTATTTGTTCTAGGTGCTGGAACTTCAATAGATTATGGTTTACCTAGTTGGGATGAATTATTACAAAAATTATTTCTACTTACAATTAAGTCAGATAATGACTCTCAAAAGGATAACAAGTCAAGTGTTCTTGCAAGAACTTTTAATAGTGTTTTTGAACCAAGTTCATTAATTTCAGCGCGTTATTTACATAGTTACTTTAAAAAAAATAATCCGAACTCAACAGTAGCATTTGAAAAATCAATAAGAGATGTTTTATATGAAAATATTGATAAAAACCTTAAAGATAGTGATTTATTAAAAGAAATTAGGCAATTTTGTATTGCAGCAGGAAGAAGTCCTAATTTAGATTCAATTATTACGTATAATTATGATGATATTATAGAAGAATGTCTTAGAAATATTGATGTGGATATTCCATTTACACCTATACATGCAAGAGGAATGAATTATAAAAAAAATCAATTACCAATTTATCATGTACATGGATACTTACCTAGACAAGGTAAGCTAACATCTAAAAATAAAGTTGTCTTAAGTGAGAATGGATATCATCAGCAATATACTGATACCTATGGTTGGAGCAATTTAATTCAAATCAATAAGTTTAAAGATTATAACTGTTTATTTATTGGAGTTTCTTTTTCAGATCCAAATTTAAGAAGGCTTCTTGATATTGCGAAAAATGAAAGAGGGGATGATGAAATTCATCATTTTTGTTTAAAAAAAAGATATGATAAAAAGAAAGTAAAAAAAGAACTAGAAAAGCTATTGTCAGAAGATCCCCGACTTTTAGATGAAAAACAAAGAGCAAATATTGAATTAGATGATGTTGTTAATGATTTAATTAAATTAATGCAAAAATTTGAGGAAAATGATGCAATTTCTTTTGGTGTTGGTTTAATTTGGGTTGATGATTATAACGAAATACCATTAATTTTAAAAAATATTAGAGAATAATCTGAAGGTTAAATAATGATTAATGATAATTTAGATTCTATAATAATTGAGGTGGAGAAATTAGTTAATGAGAGTCCTTATGAAATTACAAGTTTTCCTTCTAAGAAAAGATTAAAAGAAAAAAGAACACATCTTATTATGTTTCTTGAGCAAGCAAAGAATATTTTAAATGATAAAGAACAAGTAATTACTGATTTTATAGATTGGGAAAAAGATAAAAAACAACTATTAAAGCTTTTAATTGATGATATTAAACTTTATTTATCAGAAAATAATTTAAAAACTTCTAATACTTTAGTTTTTCTTACGCAAACAATAATAACATCTGACGCATTATTTCACATATCAAAGTCAAATATATATAAAAATGCATATTCATCAATTGATTTATTATCTAATAATAGTCAGCTTGATTTCTTTTCAATACCTTTTAAAATAAGACTGGCCATAGAAAATAAAATAAAAGAGATTATAGGATTTAAAAGTTGTAGCATTAAAAGAAATGGAAAAGAAGAGTCTAACTCTCAAAAGATTCCAATTACATTAGTTTTAAATGAATTAAAAGGGGTTAAGTCATTAAAGTTGCCTTGCTCAGTAGATGATATTACTAATATTTACATTTGGTCATGTAATTTTTGCCATACAGCTCAGAAAGAGTATATATGGACTATTCTTAAAGCTTTTGAACTTTTATATCCACTTTTTGATTACGAGTTAAAAAAAAGAAATGAATTTTCTATGTATGACTTCTGGAAAAATGAAGGATTAAGTGAAAATGAAATATCTGATAATATTATCAAATATAAAGGTACACTTTATCCTATATTGTATTTTGAAAAGCCTTCGGATTTAAAAGACTTAGAATTTAGATTAAATAATAGTAGAAATAACAAATTAAAGCCTTATACTTTTAATTTGTCATTAGAATCTGTGAGTGATATAGTTGGATTTTATTCAAGCAAAAATAACAAGTTTTATTAATGCTAGTTTTTGAAATTGCAAAAATTGAAAAATAGGGTCAGGTTATGAGTTTCCACTTTTACCTTTATTTATAGCTGAGTTTAGATGTTTAAGTTTAAAAGTGACAGAAAGCTATATATTTTATTTCATTCATCATTTATAACTATTACCTCTTTACAACTCCATATACGCTATTATTCTAAAAAATATTTAATAGGCAATAAATGCAACAAACAGCACTAAAAGTACTAAAGTCTGGTCAAAATGTTTTTCTAACAGGTTCAGCAGGTACGGGTAAAACTTATGTTTTAAACGAATATGTTTTATATCTAAAATCAAGAAAAATTATTCCTACTATTGTAGCTCCTACTGGTATTGCAGCTTCTCATTTAAATGGTCAGACGATACACTCTTGTTTTTCACTTGGGTTAAAAGATAGTGTAGATGAGCATTTTATCTCTTTACTTTTAGATAAAAAGAAATTACAAACTAGATTTAAAAAGCTAAAGATTCTTATCATCGATGAAATATCTATGGTGAGTCCAAATATCTTTACTGCTATGGATAAAATTCTTCAAGCCTTTAAAGAAAATGATAAGCCATTTGGAGGTATTCAAGTGATACTTTCAGGAGATTTCTTTCAGTTGCCTCCTATCTCTCAATCAAATGATTCAAAAAGATTTTCATGGCAAAGTCCTTCTTGGAAAGAGCTTGATTTACAAACGTGCTATTTAGAGAAGAAGTTTAGACAAGATGATAATCAACTAATCTTCGTGTTAGATGAGATAAGAAGTGGACAAATCTCACAACAAACCTATGATATTTTAAATCAAAGACATCAAAAAGAGTTAGGTATAGAGTTTACTCCTACAAAACTATATACTCATAACTTAGATGTTGATAGAATAAACAATAATGAGCTTAATAAACTTTCCACTGGGGCTGTTACATATAGCTATGAAAGTGAAGGTGCAAAAACAAATATTGAAAAACTATTTAAATCTGCTCTTGTTCAAGAAGAGCTAACACTTAAAAAAGATGCTGTTGTTATGTTTATTAAAAATAATCCAGAAAAATACTATATCAATGGTACCACTGGTGTGGTTATTGACTTCTCAAAAGATGAAAAACAACTTCCAATAGTAAAACTATCAAATGGTTATATCATAAAAGTAGAATATGAAGATTGGGTTATTGAAAACGACAAAGGAAAAGTATCAGCTAAGATTTCACAAATACCTTTAAAACTTGCATGGGCTATAACTATTCATAAATCTCAAGGTATGACTTTAGATGCTGCTCAAATTGATTTATCTAAGACTTTTGAAGTAGGGCAAGGATATGTTGCATTATCAAGAATCAAAAATATAGAAGGTCTAAAACTAATGGGATTTAATGAAAAAGCTTTAAGTGTAGACCCTCTTATTTTAAGTATCGACCCAAGAATCAAACAAGCTTCAAAAAAAGCATATGACAAAATAGAGTCATATGATGAAAGGCAATTAGAACTTATAAATCTAGCATATATAGAAAAGCTTGGAGGTTTAATCGACCAAAAAGCAATAGCTAAAGAAAAAGAGGTATTAGATAAAGAACCTCAAATAGAAGAAAAAATAGCAAATCATATCAAAACAAAAAATCTAGTGCAATCATCTGATACTTTAGAAATCTTAGCAAAAAATGCAGGGTTTTCAGTATCTACTATTATGAAGCATTTATCTTTGATAAAAGAAGAAGAACCACGATTTGACATCTCAAAATATATGCCAAACTTAAGTGTTATAAACAAAGTTAAAAAAGTAGTAAATGAAATAGAAGATGCTAATAATGAAGAAGACTTTACTGAAGATGGAAAGATAAAATTAAAACCAATATTTGTAAAGTTAAATGAAGAAATATCTTACAATGACATAAAAATGGTTTTAATTTAAAAGTTGTTAAAATCACGAATCTAAAATAAAAACCATTAAAGGCCATTTTAATGACAGCTATTAGTCAAGAAAATCAAGTTGAATCACACCACCACTTCAAAATGTTCAAACCATGGGGCTGTGTAAGTCAATTTAAACCAAGACCAAAAAAGAGTAAGACTTTGTTAGGTGATTTCTTTGACTTTCCAGAAGAGACTATGGCTATTGGTAGGTTAGATATGGACTCTGAAGGGTTACTTCTACTTACAACAGATGGGATGGTAAGTTACAAAGTTAGAGATAAGAGTATAGAAAAAGAGTATTATGTTCAAGTAGATGGGGAAATCACTGATGAAGCAATACAAAATCTACAAAGTGGTGTAGAGATTAGTACAAATGGTAGTATCTATAAGACTCTTCCTTGCAAAGCTTACAAGTTAGAAGATGAACCAAAATTGCCACCTCGTGCTAGAAATATTCGAAAATCAAAGCATGGTCCAACTTCTTGGGTATCGATTACTATTACTGAAGGAAAGTTTCGACAAGTACGAAAGATGACAGCAGCTATTGGTTTTCCTACTTTAAGATTAGTAAGAGTTCGTATAGGAAATATTCATCTAGGAAACTTACTTCCAGAAGATGTTATCGAATTAGACAACCTAGATGAAGCACTTACTTGATAAAATAGGATTTATACTTTTAAAGGAACTTTTCAATGCAAGAAAATGAACTAAAAGCTTTTATAAAACAAAACTCACACTTAATATTTCAGTATATAAACAAAGAACTATTAAAAGAGATAGGAGTTATGTCTCCTAATTTTTTTGTAAGATTAGTTGATGAGTTCTTCAAAAAAGAAGACAAAAGAATTTATTGTGATAACTTGACACCTGATACTTTAGGATACTTTTCTTTAGCAGAGATTTTAGGTGAGGCTAAACAGGCATTTCCTTTCTTTAGAAAAGATACTTTGACTTTAGATTATATATTTAAAGATGCAAAGGTATATTTCAACCATGTGAAATTTAGTATAAAAGACAACACTTTTTCTATCTATTTAATTCAAACAAAAGCAGGGGTTAGTACACTAGAAGAAGAGATTATAAAGTATTCAAAACAGTTTCCTATGAAAACAACTGGCTTAGAAGAGTTTATCTCTAAAAATAGTGATAATGTATTAGATGAAAGTTCAAAGAAACTAAAAGAAGATATAGAAAAGATTTTATAAAGTAGGAGTATTCATGAAAAGGATAGTACCTTTTGTAAGTGGTTGTGATGAAGAGACTACAAATTTATGGTTAGAGCATTTACAAAGACAAATGAGTGAATATAAAATAATTCCTTTTGAAGAGTTATCAGAAGAACAAAAACTATCTTCAACTGTAGCAATAGTAGCAAACCCAAATCCAAAAGATATAGCCCAACTAAAAAATCTAAAATGGATACAAAGCTTATGGGCTGGAGTTGAAAAACTTCTGCAAGACCTTCCAAACTCTTCTTTTAAAATAGTTCGTATGACTGACCTACAATTAGCTAAAACTATGGCTGAGTCAGTTTTAGCATGGACTTTATATTTGCATAAAAATATGCCACTATATTTAAAACAGCAAAAACAAAAGCAATGGAAACAGCATATAGAAACATTGCCAGAAGAGAGAAATATTTTAGTTCTTGGTTTAGGTAATCTAGGTTTGATGAGTGTACAAAAATTAAAAGAAAATGGTTTTAGTGTTTCTGGGTGGGCAAGAACTAAAAAAGAGATAGAAGGTGTTACTACTTTTTATGAAGAAGAGGGTTTAATACAAGCTTTAAAAGGTGCTGATATAGTAGTTTGCCTCTTACCTCTTACCGATGAAACAAAAAACTTACTTAATAAGCAAAAGCTAGATTTACTTCATAAGAAAGCTTCTCTTATAAACTTTGCTAGAGGGGCAATTATAGATTATGAGTACTTAGCTAAAAGATTAGATAAAAAAGAGCTTTGCCATGCTGTTTTAGATGTATTTGATATAGAGCCATTACCTAGTAGTTCTTCTTTTTGGGAAAATGAAAATATAACAGTATTACCTCATATCTCAGCTCCTACAAATATGAAAACAGCTTCAAAGATAGCTTCAAAAAATATTTTAGAATACTTTAAAAAAGGTATTATCCCACCTTTTGTAGATACAAAAAAAGGTTACTAAAAAAGGGAATAAACCCTTTTTATAACTCTTTTACATAAGTAATATAATCTTGTGTATATTTATTAAGAGTCTCTTCACTTAAAACTGTTTCTGTATCATAAGTAATATAAGCTTTTTTATAATTCATCTTTACATATTCTGCTGTAATCTCAAAAGGATACAAAAACTCTTCAACAGTTTTTTTATCTTTTCCTGTTGTACTAAATGCTTTTTTAGCTCCACCACAAGAAACAACAACTGCGAAAGACTTGCCTTTTAACATAGATGCTCCTGCATGGGCAAAACCTGGTGCTAATACTGTATCAAACCATTCTTTTAAAAGAGAAGGAGAACTAAACCAATACATTGGAAATTGAAAAAGAATAGTATCATGTTCTAAAAGTAGTTTTTGCTCCTCTTTTACATCTATTTTAAAGTCAGGATATTTTTTATATAAGTTATTAATTGTTATGTTCTTCATATCTTGAATACCTTCAACTAATCTTTTATTTACTATTGATTTTTCAATATCTGAATGTACTACATTTACTAATATTTTCTTCATTTTAAACCTTTTAATATAATTTGAGCGAATTGTATTGTAAAATAAAATAAAATGTAAGTATGTACTTTTTTGTAGTATACTATACAAAAGGATAGTATAAAAGTGAAACAATCAGACTTCAAGCCCCCTAATAGACACACCTTTTGGTTATACATTATCTCTAATATCAGGGAAATGGAAAATGGTAATTTTGTATTTATTAGATGAATATAAGGTCATAAGATACAATGAATTACAAAGAAAAATAGGTTCAATTACTTATAAAATGCTGAGTTCTCAATTGAAAGAGTTAGAATCAAGTAAATTAATAAATAGAAAAGAGTATCCTTCCATACCTCCTAAAGTTGAATATAGTTTGACAAAAAAAGGAGAGTCCTTAATACCTATTTTAGATGAAATGTGTAAATGGGGTTCAAAAGAAAGACCTGATTTACTTCAATATATAGAAGAATAATTTATAAATAAAAATTTCAAGGAATAAAATGAAAATAGCAATACCAGTAAAAGATGAAAAATTAAGCTTTTTCCCAAATGCAGGGCATACTCCTAAGTTTGCTGTATATACAATGAGTGGTTCAGGAATGTTCAAATCGTTTAATCTAGATGAAATAAAACAAAATCCTAGAAGTGATATCGACCATAGTAATCCAGAAGAAGAGCATGCCTGTGATCATTCACATGATGATGCTGATCATATTGAACAACACAATAAAATGGGAAGAGCTTTAAAAGAGTGTGATTATATTGTAGTTAAAAAAGCTTGTAAAAATACTGCAAAATCATTTACAAGTGAAGGAATAAAACTTATAAAATACAATGGTGATTCTTTTGAGTCAACTAAGATTTTAAATGAACTATCTTCAAAGTTTGTATAAACAATAAATTATAGATAAGAAAAATAGTGAAAATCTCATATCACCGTAGACGTAAAATGAAAACTAGAAGAATAGCTTTGCGAAAACTACTTGAAAGAGGAATTGAAGACCCGAAGGATTTAGCAAAAGAGCTTAAGGTAACAGTTCCTACTATCAAAAGAGATTTAGAAGCTATGGAAACTATGAGTGAGGAGGATTTCACTTTTCAAAAAAGACAAACTCCTCAAGAAATACTTGATAAAAAAGATGAAATCTTACGAATGTTAGATGATGAAGAGTATTACACCGAAAGTGGTGATATAAATATAAGTAAAATAATTCAAGAACTAAAGACAAGTAGAGCTACTGTTATGTCTGTATTAAATGGTGAATGATTTATTGAAAAACATCTTTTTTTAAAGTACAATACGCCAAATATACTATTTTAATAAGTTATCACTACAAATACTACTAAGAAAATAGAAGGAAATACTTGCCTCAAAATATTAACTCTTTTCAAAAAATAAAATCAATAGATACTGGTGTTCTTTTTATGCTTTTAAGTTCTCTTTTTGGAGCACTTAATGGAGCAATAGCAAAAATATTATCTGATTCTATGGACCCTGTTGAAGTGGTTTTTTATAGAAATTTGATTGGAGGTTTGATTATTTTATATAGTCTACAAAAGATAAAAGTCTCTTTTAATACTTCAAAAATTCATCTGCTTTTTTTAAGAGGTTTATTTGGTGGAACAGCGATGGTACTGTTCTTTTACACTATTTCAACTATTCCTCTTGGAGAAGCTGTTGTTTTAAATAAAACGTCGCCTTTTTTTGTGACAATTCTTGCATACTATTTGATGAAAGAGAAGATTAATCTAGCTACTTTTTTTGCTCTTATTATAGGTTTTATAGGAGTTATATTTATTATGAAACCTTTTGGTATAGAGATTTCTTTGGACCATATCTTTGGTATTTTAGGCGGTTTTTTCTCAGCTGCTGCTTATGCAACTATAAAGAAAATCAAAGATATTTATGATGCTAGAGTTATTATGCTTTCTTTTATGGGAGTTGGTATGCTTATTCCTTTAGGTCTATTTTTATTTACTCCTTATGTACAGTTTCAGATACATACTGACCCTTTTATTTGGAGTTTAATTGCTTTTATGGCTCTTATTTCTACTGCTTCACAATGGTTATTAACAAAGGCATATAGTCTAAGTAAGGCTAGTATCATTGGTGTTGTTAGTTATACTAATATTCCTTTTGCTTTAGGCTTTGGTGTTATCTTAGGAGATAGTTTCCCTGATATATATACATTTATTGGTATTGTACTTATTGTTATTGGTGGGATTTTAGTAAGTAAAAAAACTACAAAGAGTGAAAAAAGAGATTAGTATGAGTTTTAAAATAGATGATTATTGGGAAGAAGAGTTTGTAAAATACAAAGAAAAGGAACTTTATAAAATTTATTTTGATAATTGCACCTTTATAAAGTGTGATTTCTCAAAGGCTTTAATAGATTCTTGTAAATTTACAGAGTGTACTTTTATCAATTGTGATTTATCTTTGGCCTCTTTGAAATCCTCAACATTTAATGATGTTAAATTTGAAAACTCAAAGTTAATAGGTATCTCATGGAGCTCTTGTGATGAGCCTTTTGATGTTAACTTTGATTCTTGTAATATTTCTCAAAACTCTTTTCATCTTTTAGATTTAAGAAAGATGTTATTTAAAAACTCTATTATAAAAGATACTGGTTTTGAAGAGTGTAATTTAGAAAAAGCTATTTTTGATAACTGTGATTTAGAGCTTTCTTCTTTTATAAAGAATAATTTAAAAAAAGCAAACTTTGAAACATCAAAAAACTATCTTATTGACCCTAAATTAAATGATTTAAAAGATACCAGCTTCTCTTTACCTGAAGCTCTTAGTTTTTTAACATTACTTCCTATAAAGATTAAATAATTTATTTTAATATAAAGTTAAAATAATATTATTTTTATCAAATTAAATATATAATTCTTAAAATTATCAAAAGGTGGGATTATATATGAAAAATAATTTTAAAATAGTTGCAAGTTCATTGCTTGTATTATCATTATTTACAGGATGTTCTACTTGGTCTTCAAGTCAGGTTCAAATGACTCCTAATTCAAAAGTAGAGGCAAAAACTCAAAAAGAGGAAGTGATTCTTTCAGAAGGTGATATTACTGATAAAAAATATAGTGTCCTTGCAGAACTAAGTGTTGATGTAAATAAAACTACTCTTTTTCATCCAGATCCTACAAAAGAAGCTGTTAATGAAAAGCTAAAAGAAGAAGCATCAAAAATAGGCGCAGATGCAGTTGTTTTTGTAAGATATGGTACTGTAGGTATTTCAATGGTGAGCTGGGGGAGTTTAAATGGTAAAGGTCGAGCAATTAAGTTTGTTAAATAAAATTGTTTTTCTACTGTTAATAACAGTTTTTTTTAATTCATGTGCAAAAAATGCACCTGATTTACCTAAGGACTATAGTTCAGTTAATAGTAATGAGGAAATTCGAGAAACAGATTTTGAAAAAGAACTTTTAATTCTCTCATGTGATGAGATTATAATTCAGATAAAAGAGCTTAATACCTTCAATGAAAAAAATATTGATAAAATAAACTCTACTCGAACTCAAAATCAAGCAATTGGGTATGCTTCTACAATTCTTTTTCCTCCATTATGGTTTGCAATTGAAACTCATAGTGAGACAAAAGATAAGATAGATGAAGTTTATAAACAAAAAGATATATTATATAAACTTCAAAAATATAAAAGCTGTAATTAATTTTTATGTTAGAATAATCTAACTATAAAATAAGGGTAATAGTTATGAAAGAAGCTATAAAAATATCAGAAAATGAAAACTACAGTGCTATTGATTTAGGGGATTTAAATAAACTGATGGAGTACTCTTTAATTCATCCTATAAATAAACAAGAAATAGAAGGAAAAGTATTTTTAAAAGATGCTACAAAGTCAAGTGGTACAGAGATATCTTTTAATTCTCTTCCTGCAAATACTGCACAACCATATTTTCATATTCATAATAAAAATGAAGAGACATATATTATTTTAAAAGGTCATGGTTTTTTTCAAGTTGATGAGGACTGTTTTGAAATAAAAGAGGGTAGTACAATTAGAGTTGCACCTAAAGGTGTAAGGGGTATAAAAAACTCTTCTGATGATATTATGATTTATTTGGTAGTTCAAGCAAAAGAGAACTCTTTAGAAGAGTATACAACAGCTGATGGAACTAGAGTTCCTTATGAAGCTAAGTGGTAAAGTGATACCTACAAAGGTATCCTTTATTTTTAGTTGAAATCAAAGTTTTGAATATGATTATCTATATGCTCTTCTAGCATTTTTTTATATTCAGAAATAAAGTATTCCATAGCTTTCTCTTTTTCTGCTTGAAAATCTTCTGCTGATTTATATTCTCTTGCTGCTAACCATGCATTAAATCTTGCAACACCATACATAAAAGAAGCACTAACTTCTCCTGGAGTCACATATTCATTTATTTGTGCATTTGCAGTTTGAATATGCTCATCAGCTCTTCTTACAAACTCTTGTTTATTTTCCATTTATAGTTCCTTTTATTTTGTTTTATATATTAATTTATAGTTTCTATAGAAGTTTATGTTTTCCATTAGAAGTAGGGCAATTATTCCCATAACCCAGTATAAAAACCATAATGAAATCATACCTTCAAAACTTCCTTCACTAAAATAGTCAACTACTTGAAAGATAAGAAAAAACATAACAATAGATTTAAATGATAGGTTTGAGTTTTTATTAAAATCTATTAACTCATAATCTTTTAGTTTTATTTTAAAAAATATAAAAGCTACTATTAGAGGGATTAAAGCTAATAAAAATAGATATTCTTCTTTTATTATCTCTAAAGTTTTTTCTTGACCAAATACAAAAAAATAAGTTGCTATGATTCCTATTAGGGCTAGTGGAAATAGTATTTTTGGATTATTCAATTTTTGTGTCCTAGTTTTTATTTGGAATTCTATCTAAATAGAAATTAAAGCAAAAATGCTAGAATTCTTCAAACTATAAAAATAATGAAAAAGATTAGCCATGGAAAAACTATTAATTTTAACAGATATATTCGGGAAAAACTATTTTTCAAAGGAGTTATTAGCTTTTGATGAGTATTATATTTTAGACCCTTATTAAGAGGAGTTTATTTTATTTGAAGATGAACATGAAGCTTATAGTAAATATATAAAAGTGTGTGGACATGAAAAGTATTTACAAAAAGCAAAAGAGTTTTGTCTTAAAGAAAATAAAGAAAAATTAAAGATAGAAATAAGTGATTTTGAACACGGTTTTATGAATAAAAAATCAAAAAATTTTGATAAAAAAGTTTTTGGAAAATATAAAGCATATCTAAAAGCTAAGCTAAGAAGCTTAGCATTTTAGATTAAAACTTATAAGTATATTTAGCAGAGATTACATGGTTTGTATAATCACTACCTTCACCTTGAAAGTTGTAAGAGAAGTTAATATTTGTTAAATCATTAATATTATTTTCATAACCTATACCAAGGTCATAACTAAATCTACCATTGTCAATACCTTCTGTTTCAAAAGATAAACCAGAAGCACCTTGATAAGAAGAAGATACAATATTATTATCATCTTTTAAGTCATAACCAATATTTATATTTCCAAATAGATTTGAATTTTCATTTAATTTATAAAATCCAAGAGCTCCTATACCTAAGATAAGCTCATTTGCAGTAAATTTATCAACCTCTAAGTTTAAAGCATCAGCTCCACTTTCACTATAATTTGGAGATTCAAAATGTCTATAAGTAGTTGATACTAAAGGTTGTAATAGAAGTTTTTCATTTACTCTATAATCTCTTAATAGTCTTAAATCAATAGATGCTACGTTTGAAGTATAATCAGCTTTTGCACTAGTACCCATAAATTCAATACCTCTATTACTTGAAGTATCTTGCCAAGAGTATCCTACTTGATAAAGAAGATTTGTTTTATTATCAAAAATAGGTGTATTACCATAAACAATTAAACTATAAACATCAATATCAGAAGTTTGAGAAACATTATTTACTTCAACATCAGCATTAGTATAGAAGAAACCAAATCCAATTTGTTTATTTTCAGCATATTCCCCATCAAAACCAAATCCAATACCATAAGTATCAATATCAAAACCATTTATACCATCTTTATCATCTTGAGAACCTCTAGAACCATAAGGTTTAATCCAAATGTTTTTTTCAGATAACATTGAATCCCCAGAGTTAAGACCTGCACCATTTAGGTTTACATTTTGTCTTTGAGAAACAATATTTGAAACATTGTTTGAAATTTGATTTGCTGCAGTAAAACTTGATGTCGTTGTTTGTGGCGTCGTACTTTCAACTGCTTTTGCAACTGCACTGTCAGATGAAAGATTGTTAATCGCAATAATGACATTTTGCATTCTGGCATTACCACTTGAACTATCTAAAACACGTGCAGCATCTTGAGCAGGTTGTTTTCCTCCTCCTGAAATAGTAGAGTTTAAAATTGAAGAAGTTGCTTCTGGCTCAGAAGAAGTTGCTTCTGGATCAGTTGTTAAAGTAGTGATGATAACCCCATCTGGACCTGTCACTAAAAATTCAACGGTACCTGTTGCAGGATTATATGAAGTCGTAACAAGATAATAAGTTGTATCTGCACTCAATACCACATCATCAAGTAATGCGTGACCAGAACCTGCTCCATCATCATTTCCTACAATGATATTATTCATTGGATTGTCTTTGTCAAATGATGAATACAAAATTAAAAAAGGATCACCAACTGTTCCTCCTGTAGTTGAAAAATCATACGTACCTGCAGTTGTAACGTATACAGATTGAGAAAGGTAACTATACAGTGTTGTACTTTGGCTACTAAAGTTACTTGGAGTTATTTGATCTACATAATCAACATTTGAATCTGGTCTGTAGAATTGATTTGACTCATACAGTGTTGCTGAACTTGAAGTACCAGCTACTGCTCTTAACTCTTGTGTTCCTATAACTGATGAAAACAGTATAGCACTGGTCAGAAGTGAGAGTTTTGTTTTTGTTGTTTTCATAATTCTTCCCTTTTGTAATTTTATAAATTATTTAAAAGAATTCTATAAAAAAATAATCGGAAATCTGACGGATTTTTTTTTGTTCATTTTGATATAATACGGCTGGGAGAAGAAATTTGATTTTTAAATATATAATAATATTAAATATTTTATTGATGTCACTATTTGGAAATAATTTTTTTAATATAGAGATTAATGAAAGAGATAAAAGTGTTGATAATTTTGATTTTCTATACTATAAAAGTAATGAGAATATAACAATTAAGGAAATTGTAGATATAAACTTCAAAGAAAAATCTTCTAATAATTTTTCTTTAGGCTATGTTCCCCAAGAGCTTTGGATAAAGTTAAAAATAAAAAATAATAGTCAAAACTCAAATTTTATTTTAACAGTAAATGAGCATTTTTATGAAAAATTCAATCTATATTATTTTGATAAAAAATGGATAAAAAAAGAGAATGGTATGTTTACTTCTATAAAAAATAGAGAAGTAAAAACAAATAAATTATCTTTTATCATAAATTTACCACAAAATGAAACAAAAACTTATTATCTTCAATTAAAAGGTAAATATGCCTATTTTGGAAAGTTATTATTATATACTAATGATGAGTTTTATTTAAATAATCAATTGGGTATTAATACTTTTTATACTTTTATTTTTGGTATTTTTACAATTATTTTAATTTTTACTGCTTTTTTATTTTTTAAGTTAAAAGAGAAAGTTTATTTTTTCTATTTTGGTTATAGCTTTTTTTATTTAATTTATACTTTAAATATTAGTGGTGTTTTAGCATATGTAGATTTACATTATTATGTTTATGAATTACAAGCAACAGGAGCTTTTACTACAGCTTTTTTAACACTCTTTTCAATGAAATATCTTAATACAAAAAATCATTTAAAGTATTTTAATATTTTATTAACAGTCATAACTTATATTTTATTTATTTTAGGTTTTTTATTAATATATTCATATACACCTTGGAATAAAGTAATTAATAACACAGTAGGTTTTATAAATTTATTATTAATTATCTCTTCTATAATTTTATATTTTAAAGGTTATGTATATACAAAATATTATATTTTTATCATGCTTTTATTTTTTACTTTTATAATCTTATTTACTTCTATGGTTGGTGGAGTTTTTGAATACAATGTTATTACAAGACATGGTTATATTGGAGCTTCTACTTTAGAATTAATATTTTTTACACTTCTTTTAGTAAATAAATATGCAGTGGCAAAAAATAGACAAATTAAGTATCAAAATGAGTTGCTTTTATTTAAAAATAATCAAGAAATACTTTTAAAAGAAGAAGTTGAAAAAAGAACTGAAGCATTAAATAGAACAAATAAAAAACTTTCAAACTTAGTAAATGAAAGAGAACTTCTTTTAAAAGAAGTTTTTCATAGAGTTAAAAATAATTTTCATATGATTATAGGAATGCTTTGGTTTGAATCTCAAAAACATAAAGAAAATGATATTTTTACAGAGTTAACAAATAGAATTAAATCAATGTCTAAACTTCATGAATATTTACTTTATAGTTCAAAAGATTTAAAACATATTAGTACAAAAGATTATTTACATGGAATTATTGACAACATAATTATTTCCTACTCAAGAAAAGAGTTTTATCTTAACTATAAGATTGATGATACATTTTTAGAGTTTGAGGAAGCTCTAAGTTTAGGGGTAATTATAAATGAAATTATAAGTAATAGTATAAAACATAATAAAAATATAAATAATCATATCTCTTTGTCTTTTGAAGAAGTGAATAGTATTTTAAAGCTAGAAATAAAAGATAATGGAAAAGAATTCTCCCTTCTGGAAAAAGGCTTAGGTTTAAATTTAGTTGAGGAGTTTTCAAGAAAATTAAATAATTCAAAATACTTTTTTTCTTTTGAAAATGGTACTTGTTTTACTCTTGAATTTTTAAAAAAGGAGATAAATGAATAAAAGTGAATTTAATATATTAATAGTAGAAGATGAGTTTATTGCCTTTGCATATTTAAAAAATATTTTAGAAAAAATGGATTTTATAAATATTTATAATGCTAGAAATTCAAATGAGGCAAAAGATAAAGTTTCAACTTATAAAATTAATTTAATTTTTATGGATATAAATA
This sequence comes from Halarcobacter bivalviorum, assembly GCF_003346815.1. NCBI lineage: Bacteria > Pseudomonadati > Campylobacterota > Epsilonproteobacteria > Campylobacterales > Arcobacteraceae > Halarcobacter > Halarcobacter bivalviorum. The sequence continues at coordinate 1,579,917 of NZ_CP031217.1, read as the reverse complement.
TTGATGGTTCAATTGATGGTATCGCATGTGCTAGATTAATAAATGAAAAAGATAATATTCCAATTATATATACGACAGCATATGCAGATATGAATACTATAAATGATACTAAAGAGACTAATATGTTTGGATATATAATTAAACCTTTCAATTATGAAGATGTAGATGTAACTTTAAGTGTGGCAATGAGATTTTTAGAAAAAGATAATACTACTTTAAATATTATTGATGAAGAACTTACCCTAACAAAAGATTATAAATATTATAAAAACTCTAAAACCTTAAAAAAAAGTGGAGTAGTAGTTAATCTTACGAAAAAAGAGTTAGAGATATTCAATCAACTCTCTTTAAAAATTAATCAAAATATATCTTATGAGTTCTTAATAGATGAAGTTTGGAAAGGAAAGGAAGTTTCACTATCAACAATAAGAGATACAATTTCAAGATTAAAAAGAAAAGTACCTGAGTTAAATATCCAGAATGTAGCAAATTATGGATACATATTAAAACTAAACGAGTGATTTTATGTCATAAACATCTTAATATGTTAAGATATCTTTTTTATTTATGAAGGACAATATTATATGAAAGAGAAGATATATTTAATTCCTGGTCTTATGACAGATGAAAGACTTTGGAGTAGAGTAAAACCTTATTTAGATGAAAAATATGAATTAATACATTTACCAATACCCTATAGTGAAGACTTTGATGAAATTAATAAAATATTAGATAAACAAATAACTGATGAGAAAATCAATTTATTAGGTTTTTCTTTAGGTGGTTATTTAGCAACTTATTATACAGTTACCTTTCCAAACAAAGTTAAAAGATTGTTTCTATTAAGCTCAACTCCTAGTGCAACAGAAGAAAAAGATATTCCAAGAAGAGAAAAAAAACTACAAGAAGCAAGAGAAGGAAATTTCACTTTATTAGATGAAAAAAAAGCAGTAGAGCTTTTAGAAGTTAAAGATGATAAACAGTTAGTGAAGCTTGTATGCGATATGTTTAATGAATTAGGAAATGAAACTTTTGCTTCTCAACTTGCACTTACACTAAAAAGAGAAGAACTTTTTACTAAGTTAAATGAGTTAAAAATACCAACATATCTTTATTATAGTTTAGAAGATAGGTTATTAAATCATACCTCTATAAAAGCTTTAGAAAAGATAGAGCATGATTTTAAAATAAACCATAGAGTAGGCACTAGCCATAATATCTCTTTAGAAGTTCCAAAAGAGTTTTGTAAAGAGATTGAACAATGGATGCAAATTTAAAAGGAAAGAGATGACATTTTATGAGTTTGGTTTAAAAGAACCAATAAATAAAGCCTTAACTGAACTTGGTTTAGAAAAACCAACACAAATTCAAGAGAAGGTAATACCTTTAGTTTTAGAAAAATTTGATGTAATGGCTAAAGCACAAACAGGAAGTGGAAAAACAGCAAGTTTTGTTCTTCCTATTTTAGAAAATTTTATGAATAATTCTTATGAAGGTAAAGCTAAAATAAGAACTTTAGTTCTTGCTCCTACAAGAGAGTTAGCTCTTCAAGTATCAAATAGTTTTCAAAGCTTAAGTAAATACTTTCATAAAAAACCAAAAATAACTACAATTATTGGTGGAGAAGATATTTCTCAACAACTTCTTGATGTACAAAAAGGAAGTGATATTGTAGTTGCTACAGCAGGAAGATTACTTGATATTATCTCTAAAAAACAAATCAATTTATCAAATTTGGAATATTTTGTATTAGATGAAGCTGATAAATTACTTGACTTAGGCTTTCAAGAAGAGTTAGATTTAATTTTAGAACAAATACCAAAAAAAAGACAAAATCTACTTTTCTCAGCAACTTATCCCCAAAAAGTTTTAGAAATAGCTTCAAAGATAACAAAAGAGGCAAAAGAGGTTTTTTTAGAGCAAAGTCAAACAGTTGAGCTTATAAATCAAAGAGCAATAAAAGTAAATAGTGAAAATCGTTCAGCGCTTTTAAGATATTTACTTAAAGAGTATAAGTGGGATAAAGTTTTAGTTTTTATGGCTACTAATAGAGCTGCTGATAATTTAGCAGCTAAATTTAGAAAATATGGTTTTAATGCAGAGTCTTTTCATGGGCATTTAGATCAAGAAGAGAGAAATTATACTTTAGAAGATTTTAAAAATAAAGAGATAGATATTCTATTTTCTTCTGATATTGCTGCAAGAGGTTTACATATAGAAGATATCTCTTGTGTTGTAAATTATGATTTACCAAGGTCTCCTGCTGATTATGTACATAGAATAGGAAGAACAGCAAGAGCAGGTAAAAGTGGAGAAGCAATCTCTTTTATTACTTTGGAAAACTATGAGCATTTTAAACTTATTGAGAAGCGTGCTAATATTAATCTTGAAAAAGAAGTGATTAAAGGTTTTGAGTTAGAAGGTACACCTTTAACAAAGAAAAAGGGTGAAGCTCCTGTAAAAGGGAAAAGAAAAAGTAAAAAAGATAAATTAAGAGAAGCTAGAGCTAAAAAGGATAACCTTTAGTTTCTAGCTAAAACTTCAATCAGATGAAACCCAAACTCTGTTTTAACAGGACCTACTACCTTATTAAGAGGAGTGTTTTTAGAAAAAACTACTTCATCAAACTCTTTTACCATATCACCTTTAAAAAAACTACCTAAAAATCCCTTTCTTTTTCCCGATGGACATTTAGAATATTTTTTAGCAGCTTTTTCAAAAAGTATCTCTCCTTCGATTAACTCTTCTTTTATTTGTTGTGCAAGTTTTTTATTTCTTACTAAAATATGTCTAGCTGTTGCAGATGCCATAATAATCCTTACTATTATTTGTTGTTATAAATTATTGTGGTAGTATATATTGTAAATACAAATCATTTGCTTATAGGAGCAGGTTATGATTAAAAAAATTGCTTTAATACTTGTGTTATTCCCTTTTTTAATATTTGCTAAAACAGATACTTTTAATTATAAATTAGAAAATTTAGTTTCAAATTTAGGAAAAGTTTGGGGAATGGTTGTTCTTGATAAAGATAGAGTTTTATTTACTGAAAAAAATGGAAAAATAGGAGTACTAACTCTTTCTTCAAAAAAAATAGCTTACTTAAATAATACACCAATTGTTTATTATAAAGGACAAGGTGGTCTTTTAGATGTACAAAAAAGTCCAAATTTTGAGAATGATAAAAGTTTATATTTTACCTATGTGAAAGAGTTGATGGGTAAAGGAGTTACAACTTTAGCAAGAGCAAAATTTATAGATAATAAGTTACAAGAATGGGAAGATTTACTTGTAACAAAATCAAGTAGTGACACCTCTAGACATTTTGGTAGTAGAATTACTTTTGATGAAGAGGGACATTTGTATTTTACTGTAGGAGATAGGGGTGTCAGACCAAATGCACAAGATTTAACAAATCATGCAGGAACAGTAATAAGATTAAATCTTGATGGAACTATTCCTAAAGATAATCCTTTTTTAGAAAATCCAGAGGCTTTAGATGAAATATACTCTTATGGACATAGAAATATTCAAGGAATTTTTTATGATAAAAAAACAAAGCATTTATGGGCTATAGAACATGGACCAAGAGGTGGAGATGAAATCAACTTAATAGAAAAAGGAAAAAATTATGGTTGGCCTATTATTTCCTATGGAAAAGAGTATTGGTCTCCTGTTTCAGTAGGAGAAGGAACACATAAAGCAGGTATGGAACAACCTATAAAATATTATTCTCCTTCTATTGCTCCAAGTTCACTAATTATCTATTCAGGAAAGCTTTTTAAGGAGTTAGAACATAAGTTTTTAATAGGGTCACTTAAACTTACTCATCTAAATATTATAACTATGAATAAAAATGCAAAATCTATAGATGAACAGAGAATTTTATAAGATTTATATGAGAGAATAAGAAATATAATTGAGTTAAAAGATGGTAGAATTTTATTCTCTACAGATAGCGGAAAAATCTATCTTTTAAAAAGATAGTTTCATAGTGTGAAACAGAAATAAATTAATATATTTTGTATATACTGTATTAATTCTTGTTTCAATAAGATTTCTTAAATTAAATAGGGGGAATTAATTATGGCAAAAAGAATTTTAGTATTAGCAGGTGATTTTGTAGAAGATTATGAGTTAATGGTACCTTTTCAATGTCTATTAATGTTAGGTCATACTGTAGATGTAGTTTGTCCTGATAAAAAAGCAGGAGAGCAGATTAAAACTGCAATTCATGATTTTGAAGGGGATCAAACTTATACTGAAAAACCAGGACATAATTTTACATTAAATGCAACATTTGATGAAATTGATGAAACAACATATGATGCACTTGTTGTTCCAGGAGGAAGAGCTCCTGAGTATATTAGACTTAATCCTAGAGTAATAGAGATTGTAAAAGATTTTAATAATAAAAATAAACCAATTGCATCTATTTGTCATGGGATTCAAGTTTTAGTAGCTGCTGATATAGTAAAAGATAGAACATGTTCTTGCTATCCAGCTTGTGCACCTGATTTAAATATGAGAGGTGGTTCTTGGATAGATATTGGATATGAAGCTGCTCATGTTGATGGAAACTTAGTTACAGCTGCTGCTTGGCCAGCACATCCAGCTTGGCTTGCAAAGTTTAATGAACTTTTATAAAACTTGTGCAAAACTATTAATTTAGTTTTGCATAAGGATTTAAATGTCAACTCAATTACAATCTCTAACAAAAGGTTTACAAGTTTATAAAGAGATAATAAACTATGGAAAACCTATCTTAGCCTCAGCTCTTTGTGAAAGATTAGATATAAATAAAAGTACTATGTCTAGGATTTTACAAACACTTAAAGAAGAGGATTATATTACTTATTTAGATAACTCAAATGAGATTATTCCTAAATCTTTAGAAGATAAAACTACTCAAAAGACAAAAATTCAAATTCTTGTAGAAAAAACAAAACCCATTTTAGAAAATATTTATGAATTAACAAATGAGTGTGCTTATTTTGGCGTATTTGATGATTATAAAGTTTTATATGTAAATCAACTTGATAAATCAAATAGAATAAAAACAAGAAATAGTATAGGACTTCAAGCTCCTTTACATACAAATGCCCTTGGGAAATCTATTTTAGCTTTTGGTAATTATGATTTAGAACTTATTAAGTTAAATCATTATACTCATAACACAATCACAGATATAAGCTTTTTAGAAAAAACCATTGATGAGGTAAAAGAAAATGGTTATTCAATTGATAATAGTGAATATCAAGATAATATGTGTTGTGTAGCAGTCCCTTTATTTAATCATGAAAATATTTTAATAGGTGCTGTAGGAATCTCAGGCTTAAAAGAGAGGTTATCTTTAGAGAAATTAAATTTTTTAGGGAAAGAGATTTCAAAATTAGTTTCAGAGCAAAGAGTTATTTGCTAAAGAGAGTTAGTGGCCTCGACCTAACATCTCAGTAGCTTCTGTAATGATTAAAAAACCTTCTTCAGGGTCTGTTTCTTTAAGCATTTGCCTTAAAACTTGAAGTTTATTTACTTCAACAATTAGTAAAATCATTCTTTTATCTTGTCCTTCAAAAAGGCCATCTCCTTTTATGATAGTTCCTTCAGGACCAAGTTGTTCAGTGATTTTCTTTTTAAGTTCATCTGTTTTTTTACTTACAAGGTAAACAACTTTTTTATTTAATCTACCAGTTAAAATTGTATCAATTATTCTAGTTGTTATATAAATACTTACAATACTGTATAAAACTCTTGCTGTATCTTCAAAAATAAATAAAGATGAAAGAATAATAAGTGAGTCAATTACTAAAATTACAGTTCCTGGTTTAATTTCAGTTTTAGAAGCAACTATTCTTGCAACAATAGTTGAACCTCCTGCACTAGAGTTTCCTTTTATAACAAGTGCAAGTCCAACACCAATAAAAATACCACCAAAGATAGAGGCTAAAGGCATTTCAAGTATAAAGGGGTTTAGGTTTACTACTTTGTCAAAAAAATCGATGGCAAGAGAGATTATTAAAATAGTTATAACTGTTCTAATTGCAAACATTTTACCTAGATATTTCCAACCAATAATTACTAAAGGAAGGTTAACTGCTGTGATAAGTGTACCTATTGTAAAAGGGGTAATATAGTGTAGTAATAAGGCAAGACCAGCAGTACCACCTGTAATAATCTTATTTGGAGAGAAAAAGCCAACAATTCCAAGAGCTAAAATAATTGAGGCAAAAACTATATAAGCATAGTTTTTTAATTCTTGATTGAGATTGAATTCTTTCATTAAAATCCTAAATTTTTAATGGAAGAATAGCAACTTTTGTGTAATAAAAAGTTTATTTGTGAAATTAATATGTAACTTTTTTAAATAATTACTTTGGTCTAAATCTTAATAAATCATCTAAATAGTTATCATAATTATATTGATAAGTAGTTAGTTTAATTTTAATTGTCATATCCTCTTTTGTGTCAAAACTTACATCAATTGTATAAAATGGTTTTAAAGAAGGAGTTGCATTATATTTAGATTTTAAAGATAAAATAGTCTCTCTTAAGGTTTTAAAATCTACATCAATAGCATTTATATATTCTATTAGAGTCTCTTTTGTTTTTTCTATATAAGGCTCTAAATCAAAATCATTACTAACTGTATATTTAAATTCTATATAGTCTAAATCTGAAACAGTTTTATGAATAATCTCTTTTTCATTTAATACTTTATTTTCTAAAGATAGAAGTTGTCCTGTCATCTCATTTTTATAGATAGTTTTAAAAAGATTTACCTTTGTAATTTTACAAATCTCATTTGGTTTTTCTTTAAAATAAAACTCCATTCCTTCATAAATTGTTGTTAGAATAGAAGATTTATAGGCTAAACCTAAGAAGATATTGTTTAATTGCTCTTTTATTGAAAAAAGTAAAATAAGAATTAGAGCTGATAGAACAGGAATTATTAATGCAAGATTATTATTTGAGATAATTAAAAATGAGATAAATAAAAATATAGCAATATATAGTTTTGATAAATTCTGTTTTTTTAGGTTTAAATTTGCCTCAAGATTGATTCTTTTTAACTCTATTTGAGTCTTATTTATTTTATTTTTATGGTATCTATGTAAAACAAAAATATTTATAAGATAAACAATTGTCATTGTAATTGTTAATAAAATAAGCTTACTATAGTCAAAATCATTAAATATGCTAAATAGGTTTTCTAAATCAGTAAAAAGGTTTTTAAGAACGTTCATTTATTATCCATTGAATTATTTAAAAGTGCATTATACTGTAGTTTCTTTGAATTAAATGAAAAGTAATATTAGATGAAGTGTTAAAATTGAGTAAAAAGCAGAGCTAAGTCTGCTTTTTAGTGGCTTTGTAGGTTTTTAGGTGTACATTTTTTAGAGATTATACATAGAGGACAAAAATCTGCAAGTCCAGCAATTAAAGGAATAATTCCTAAATAAAACCATGCGATACCTGTAAAAAATCCAATAGCAATTAGTACAATACCAATTAAGATTCTAAATTTTCTACAGAAATTTCTAAACTTATCAAACTTGTTCATTATAAGTTCCTTTTATATATTTTTTATAATTTTATCTTATTTAACTTAAATAAATTTTACTTATACTAATTAAATTTATCAAGATTAATGATTTTTTAATGCTACGCTTTGTTGATATAATATTTATTAAAATTATAAAAGAGGTTTTTTATGAATAAAGAGCAAGTAAAGAGAGAGTTTGCAGTAGTAATTAGAAATGCAAAAATAGCAGCTGCAATATTTTTTATACTTTTAACGCCAAGTATTGTAATGATTATAAAAGATGTTAATTATGTTTTAGGACAAGACCAAGACTTTTGGTTTCGTGCAGGAATTGCAGGTTTTGTAATATATATGGGGTTTACAATTTTTTTATGGAAATGTCCAAGTTGCAAAAAGTTTCCTGGAAGAGGGTGGTTTAGAAAAGAGTGCCAAAATTGTGGAGTAGAACTTTCTTAAAGGGTTAGTTTTAGCCCTTTAAGCCTTTGTTTTTACCTTTAATATTTATCTTATCTAAATTAATATTAGATTGATAAACTAAAACTTCAACACCTTCTTTTGTCACTTCTTCAAAAATTTCATTATATTTTTTATCTATTTCATATGCTATTCTAAAAGGTAAATCATCTGTTCTTTGGATAACATAAAGCATAACAGCTCTGTGACCTTCTTTTACCATATCTCTTAACTCTTCTAAATGTTTTTGACCCCTTGTAGTTTTTGCATCAGGAAAAGCTAAAGTCTCACCTAGGTTTAGACTTACACTTTTTATCTCTACAAAACATTTTTTATCACTGTCATTATTCCAAAGAAGAATATCAATTCTACTATTTTGATTTCCATACTTTTGTTCAGGTTTGATATTATCATATCCTTGAAGCTCTTTAATAGTTCCATTCTCAATAGCTTCAATTGCAATTTTATTAGCAATACCAGTATTTGTACAAATTAGGTTTTCTTTTATTTTTGTAAGTTCTAGAGTATATTTTAGTTTTCTTTTGGGGTTATCATGAAAAGATACCCATACCTCGCAGTTTTCTTCAATACATGAAGTCATAGCTCCACTATTTGGTACGTGAGCTGTAATCTCTTCTCCTGTATCAAGTGTAATATCCGCTAAAAATCTTTTATATCTTTTTATAAGTTTTCCATGAATAAGTTTTTCAAATTTCAAAATAGACCTTTTTGTTTTTTCTATTTTATAGAACTTGACTTATTTTCATATAAAATCTTGAATATAAATAAAATAGATATAATCTCATATGGAAAAAATTAAAAGAGTTTTTATTGATGGAAGTGTAAATCCAAAGAGTAAAATAGGTATAGGTGCATTTTATCTTTGTGATGAGATAGAAAAGTTTGATGAAAAAGAGATTATTACTAAAAAGTTTGAAGATACCTCTTCTACTAAACTAGAACTAGAATCTTTACTTTGGGCTTTAAAGCAGATTAATACAAAAGAAAAGCTTCATATATATACTGATTGTCAAAATATTTTTTCACTTCTAAATAGAGAAGATAAACTAAAAAAAAGTAATTATTTTACTTCAACAAATAAAAAAATCAAAAGCCATTTACTTTATGAAGAGTTTTTTTATTTAAATGAGCTTTATAATTTAGAGTTTATAAAAGTAAAAGGGCATAAAAAAAGTTCATTAAAAGATGAAGTTGATTTGATTTTTTCACAAGTAGATAAAAAAGCAAGAAAAGAGCTTAGAAATATTATTTTGGCTACAATTCCAAAATGAAAGAATTAATAACAGAATATGGATATCAAAAATTTATAAAAGAGTTCAATAATCTTCTAAGAGTAGAAAAACCTTATTGGGTAAAAGAGAAAGAGATAGCAGCTCAATTTGGTGATAGAAGTGAAAATGCTGAATATATCTCTGCAAAAGAGATGATTAGAAATATTGATAAAAGATTAAGATTTTTAGATAAGATTATTAAAAATAGTGACGTAATAGATATAGATAAAATCCCTCATAACAAAGTAAACTTTGGTTCTTGTGTGAAACTTTTAGATTTAGAGAGTGAAGAAGAAAAAACTTTTTGTATAGTTGGGACATATGAAACTAATCCAAATGAAAATTTAATCTCAAATAAATCTCCATTGGGAAAAGCACTTCTTGGAAAAGAGTTAAATGAAGAGTTTGAATTTAATATAAATGAACAAACTTTTGAATATGAAATAATAGAGATAAAAAAGTATGAATATAAGTGAGTTAGAGAATCTTTTAAAAGAGAATTTAAAAGAGAAAACAAAAGAGTTTAAAAGAATTTTTCATGGAAGAGGAAATCTTTATGATGGATACTCTTTTTTAACAATTGATAGTATAGATAAAATACTTTTTGCTACTTTCTTTGAAGAGATAGGGAAAGAAGTAGAAGAAAAACTTTTAAAGCTTTTAGAGTCAATTTATGAAGAGTATAGTTTTGAGTGTTTAGTTTTACAAAGAAGATATTTAAATGGTGGTGAAAATGAGATTTTAAAAGGTATTTTGCCCCGTGAAGCAGTAGCTTGGGAAAATGGTTTAAAATATCAGCTAAATTTTTCAAATAAAAATATTGGTTACTTTGCAGATATGAAAAATGGAAGAGAGTTTATCACTTCTATTTGTGAGGGTAAAAATATTTTAAATCTATTTTCATATACTTGTGCTTTTTCAGTTGCTGCAATAAATGCTGGTGCAAAACAAGTAGTAAATGTAGATATGGCTAAAAATGCTTTAAACACAGGAAGAGAGAACCATAGAATAAATAGTTTAGACTCTAAAAATGTAAAGTTCTTACCTTTTAATATTTTAAAATCATGGAGTAAAATAAGAAAGTTTGCTTCTTATGATATTATCATTATAGATCCACCTTCTTTTCAAAAAGGTAGTTTTGCAGCAAGTAAAGATTATAGAAAAATAATAAAAAAACTTGATGAGCTAGCAGCTGAAAATTGTATTGTATTATCCTGTCTAAATGCCCCTGAATTAGACTCTTCTTTTATAAGAGAGCTATTTCAGGATGAGGCTTCAAGTTTTAGATTTATAAGAAAAATTGATAATTTGAGTACATTTCCTACAAATGAGGAAGAAAGAAGTTTAAAAAATTTAGTTTTCCAAAAAGCTTAATATTTTTTTAGATAAAATCAGCCTACTTTAAGAATAGGGAAATGTTTATGGTTGAAAAAAATCGTTGGTTGATGGCTTTATCTGCTGTAGGTGTTCATATTTGTATTGGGTCTGTATATGCTTGGAGTGTATATGTAAATCCAATTCAAACACAAATGAACTGGACTTTGACAGATGTAACAATTGCATTTAGTATTGCAATTTTCTTCTTAGGATTAAGTGCAGCACTTATGGGAAAATTTGTTGAAAAAAATGGTCCTAGAGTTTCTGCAATAATCTCTGCTTCTTTATTTGCTTTAGGAACAGCTGGTTCTGGTTTAGCAATTTTAATGGAATCTAAAGCCTTATTATACTTTTTTTATGGTGTTTTAGGTGGCTGTGGTTTAGGAATAGGGTATATTGCTCCTGTTTCAACTCTAGTAAAATGGTTTCCTGATAAAAGGGGAATGGCAACTGGTTTAGCAATTATGGGATTTGGTTTTGCTTCTGCTATTTGGGGTCCTACAATTGAAATTCTAATCGAAAAAGTTGGAATTGCTTCTACTTTCTTTATTTTAGGTGCTATTTATTTTGTAGTAATGTTTTCATCTGCTTTATATTTAGAAAAACCAGAAGAGGATTTTTTACCTAAAAGATTTAAAAAGAAACTAAAAGAGGGTAAAAAGAAGTTAAAAAAAGATTTACAAATTTTAGGTTTAAGTGAAGCTATAAAAACACCAAGATTTTATGGTCTTTGGTTAATGTTATTTATTAATGTAACTTGTGGTATTGCTATTATTGGAGTTGCTTCTCCACTTTTACAAGAAGTAGTTGGAATCTCTGCAATTGCAGCAGCTGCAGCAGTTGGACTAATGGGTATCTTTAATGGTGCAGGAAGAATTTTTTGGGCTTCATTAAGTGATTATTTAACTAGACCAGTTGTTTATATTATCTTCTTTTTAACTCAAGCTATTGCTTTTTATGTATTACCATCAATTACTGAAATAGTGATTTTCCAAGTTGTTTTATATTTTATTATGACTTGTTATGGTGGAGGTTTTGCTTCAATTCCTGCATATATTGGAGATATCTTTGGAACAAAAGAGCTTGGAGCTATTCATGGATATATCCTAACAGCATGGGCAGCAGCAGGTTTAGTTGGTCCACTTATTATCTCTATTGTAAAAGATATGACAGGTAGTTATTCTCAAACATTATATGTTTTTGCAGCATTTTTTATAGTTGCTCTTATTGTTTCAATTGCAATGTTAATTAATATCAAAGCAATTCAAAAAAAACAAAAAGATAGTATTATCTAGATTAAAAATTGACTCTATGATATAATAAAATTTTATATTTATGGAGTCTTTTTTATGCCTTATGAAATAATCTTTTTCTCTTTTCTTGCTGGTTCAACAGTTTTTATTGGAGGGCTTTTCTCTTATTTTTTTGAAAAAACAGTTTTAAATAGACAAATCAAAATAAAAATCATTCATTTCTTAACTGCTTTTGCAACAGGTATTATGCTTGCTGCAGTTGCTTTTGTATTAGTACCAAAAGGGATGGATACTCTTTCTATAGGCTTTAGTATCTCTATTTTTTTACTTGGAGCCATTGTTTTTTATTTTTTAGATGATTATATAAATAAAAATTCTGCTTCAATTCCTCAATTTATTTCTATGCTTTTAGATTTTATCCCTGAATCTATAGCCTTAGGTGCAGTATTTGTATATGATTATAATACAGGTATTTTATTAGCAATATTTATTGCTTGTCAAAATTTACCTGAAGCCTTTACTTCTTATATAGAATTAAGAGCTTCTGCTTTCAGAAAAAGTAGAGCATTATTACTTTTATTCATTTTTAGTTTTATAGGAGTAGTTTTCTCTTTAATAGGTTTTTATTTATTAAGAGATAGGCCTGAATTAACTTCATCTTTAATGTTGTTTGCCGCAGGTGGAATTTTATATCTTATTTTTGAAGATATAGCTCCTTCTATGAAGTTAAAAGATAGTAGGTTTATAGCTTTTGGAGTAAATTTAGGTTTTATAGTAGGGATGCTATCAGAAGCGATGTTATAAGCTTTTATTTTAAGCTTATAAACTCTTCTGAAGGCTTACCAATATGATATCCTTGGCAGTAATCAATTTCTAACTCATCTAAAGTATCAACAATCTCTTGGCTTTCTACAAATTCAGCAATTGTCTGGATATTTAACTCTTTTGCTAAAGTTACAATAGAGTTTACAAAAGCTTTGTCTTTTTCATCTTTATTTATATTAATAATAAAATCACCATCAATTTTTAAATAATCAATAGGAAATTTCTTTATATAGTGGAAAGATGAAAAGCCTGAGCCAAAATCATCAATTGCAAATTTATAGCCTTCAAGTTTTAGATTGTGTACAAACTTTTCAAGTAAAGAGAAGTTTTTAACTGTCTCTCTTTCTGTTATTTCAAAAACAATTTTTTCTTTATTTATATTATATTTTTTTACTAATATATTTATTTGATTAATAAAATCATTTACTATTAAAGATTTTGGAGATAGATTAATAAACAATACTCCTTCATAGCCTGTTTCATAGATTTTCTCAAAGGCTTTTTCAATAACCATTAAGTCCATTTTATTGATTAACCCTCTTGCTTCTGCAATTTCAATAAACTCAAAGGCTGAGAAAATTTTATCTTTATGTTTTACTCTCATTAATAATTCATGAATAACTAGGTTATTATCATTACTAAGAGCAGGTTTTATTGGTTGGAAATATGGATGAATCTCATTATTTTCAATAGCTGAAATTAAAAGAGCAGATTTTTCTTGATTGATTTTTAAAATCTCTGAAACATTATCTTTAGTTGGAAGTTTTATTGAGTTTTTACCTTCATCTTTTGCTTCATACATCATGTGGTCTGCAATTATAAATAGTTCTTTTTGAGAAGTAGTATGGTCAGGATAAACTGAAATACCTATAGAAATAGTAACTCCTACATATGTTCCATCAGGAGCAAGAAGTTTTTCTTGAGAAATTCTTTGAGAAATTCTTTGTGCTACAGTATATGCTCCATTTGTATCACACTCAGGTAAGATAATTGTAAATTCATCTCCTCCATATCTAGCAACTATATCTTCATCTCTTTTTTCTTCTTCTAAAATATCAGCAATTGTCTGTAAAAACTTGTCTCCAAAAGCATGACCAAAGTTATCATTTATTGGTTTAAAGTTATCACAATCAATAATCATCAATGCAAAAGAGTAGTTATGTTTCTTAGCTCTTTTTATCTCATAAATCATCATATCATTAAATACTCTTTGATTAAAAAGGTCAGTTAAAGGGTCTCTTGCTGCATAATATTCTAAATCTTGAGTATATTTATTAATTGCTTTTACAGAACCAACTAAATTTGCCATTGTTGTTAAGATTGAGTCAACAACAATATATCTAATTGGGTCTGTTGATAAAACAGATTGTAAACCAATACCAACAATTCCTCCAATTTTTGGAGTATCTAAAAATAGTGATTTTGATCTATATTCAATATCAGCTTTTTGTAGGTTATAAAGTTTTTTATCTCTATTTGCAATAATATGTTTTATTTTAAAATCAGTCATTCCTTTGAAATATTCTGAAGTTTTAATTACACTATTAATATACTCTTCAAATACTTCTTTTACTTCATCTTGTGGATTACCAAGCCAGAAAATATCTACTTCAAATTGGTCATCATCAACTCTAAACATAGTCATTAGAGTATAGGTTTCCATAATTTTATTGATTTCAAGAAGTAAATCACAAATATATTCTCTCCAATCTTTTACTACATCAGAGGTAATAATAAATTTATCAAGAAGTTTAATTTCAAATTCTAATAACTCTTTATCAACAGCCACATTTTTAAGTTTTTCAGCCATATTATCTACGTTTTGAATTATTTCATTAAACTCTTTAAAATAGAGGTCTATATTTTTTGAATCAAATTGTTTAAAATCATCAACTGAATTTATATTTTCCACTTTTTCTTTAAATAGATCAAGGCTTTTTGTGATTTTTTTATTTGTATATCTTGAAGAGATAAAAGCAGAAATAAGGAAAATAGGGATAATGATTAAGAAGAAGATAATAAATTGAAATTTTGATTCATTAAAAATAGTATTTAAATCTTGTTTTACTTCAACCATTCCTAATATATCAGAAACCTTTGCATTAGCATGACACATAAGACACTCTTGAGAAGCCTTTAAAGGCATAATATTTCTTACAACATTATCTTCAAAAGATTTGTATTCAGGAATTCTTCCATTTAATACGTCTATTAAAGTTTTATCTTTTTGTTTTTCTTCCATTTCTCCAAAAAGCTCTTTTACTTTTTCTGAACGATAAATATTTATCTCATAATTACTTCCAGCAAAATTCTCTTCTAATGAAGCTGTAAAAAGATTTAAATCTTCTCTACTCCAACCTTTTCTCATAATTTGATACATAGAAGAGAATACTTGATTAGAAATAGTAGTTGAGTGTTCAATTGATTCTTTTTTTGTTAGAGAGGTATGTAAATATGTACTAAAAGCAAAGCAAATTATAAAAATTATTCCTACTAAAATAATTTTACTTGAGAAAATATAATTTTTAAATGTTTTTGTGTTCATATAGAGCCTTATAAAGAGTTAAATAATATTTTTTAAAATTATAAAGTATCAAAATAACCATTATATAAAGCTTATGTATAGTTGAAGTTAATTATATAATAAAAAGATTTTAGATTTTTCTTACATCAAAAAAAGAACCACTTTCAAATTTATTTTTTCTTTCTAAGGCTTGAAATAATCTTTTTGCTGCTTCAAAAGGTTTTTGAATTTCTCCATCTTTTAAAATTTTTGCAGAAGTAAAAATTTCATCATCAATATTAAATCTAATATAATCAGTCATAGGTGTTTCAATTACACCTGGTGCAATTGCAAATAATTTTGTATTTATCATCTCTTTTGCATAAAGGTTTAATAGCATATTTAGTGAAGATTTAGATAAAGAGTATGAACCCCAACCTTTTGAACCTTTTTTTGAAGCTCCTGATGAAATACCTACAATAGTATCTACTTTAATTGTTGCTAAGATATCAAGTAACTCTTTGTTTGCAAAAAGATTTAGGTTTAAAACTTCTTGAATCTCTTTTGTTGATAGTTTTGTAATCTCTTTTATTTCCCCTAACATACCTGCATTTAGAAACACAGTATCAAGATTATTAATCTCTTTTATAAAAGGTGTTAACTCTTTTTTTATTATATCTATTTTTGAAAGGTCAAAAGCTTTAAAAAAGAAGTTTTCATTTTCAATTTTTGGTTTGTTTCTACTTATACCAAAAACTTTGTACCCTTTTTCTAGATATAAGTTTGTAAGTGCCAAACCAAGTCCAGAACTACAACCTGTTATTAGAATATTTTTCATTTTAGCTCCCATTTATATTTTTTATCATCTTTTATTTTTGAAAAGTATAGTTTTCCTGCATCTCTCCAAGCATCTAATACAATACTATTTTCAAAATTTATATCTTTTCTTGTTAAGATAATGGCAGTATGTTCAAAATAATTATTTCGATTTGAAACAATTTTTTTAAATTTAAAACTTTTATATTTTTTATAATTTATATATTTTAATAAATCATTTGCATAATGATAACAAAAACCTTTTTGTTTTAAATTTAGATTTATTAAAGTGTTATGTATTAAAGGATGAGTGTTGACTTTATAGCTTTTAGCTAAAAAAACAGAGTGTAAAATGATATTTGTTGAGAAGTCACTAGCCTCGTTTTTATCAATATATTCTGAGGATTTAATAATCAAGTTATATAACTTTTTAGAATTATTATTTAGATTGTTTTTTGTTACATTATTCTTATTTGCACATGCAGTTAAAAATATAATAATGAATATATATAGTAGAGTCTTCTTCATGGCTTTATTATAATTTTATTTTATTAAAGAGACTTTACAAATGGTTATTCTTTGGCTATAATCCTCAAAAAACAATAAAATATGGAGAAAGAAGATAAAATCTTCTAGGTAGAGTGCGGCATTTAAAAATAAGTCAAGACATAAAAAATTTAAATTTTTCAAAAATTGAAGAAAACTTATTCTATTATAGATATGATTTACGAAATATCAAACCTTTATTAAAATCCAACGAACACGATGAATCAATTGAAAATCTTGCTACCTTTAATAGTTTTAGAGGTGAAGTTTATGAAAATATAATTTATGAATTATTATTACAGTATGCAGTAGAAAATGAATCAATTAAAGAGTTTGTGTTAAAAGGACCACATCAAAATAGGATTGATAAAGAGTATAAAACAGGTCTGATGATAGATAGAAGTCTACAAATAGTATATAAGTCAAATTATAAAGATATTTCTGAATTTGATGCACTGTTTTTTACAGAAGATGCTTTATATTTTGTAGAAATGAGTACTTCTAAAAAAACAGTAAGTTTAAATAAAAGACTTGATAAAAAATATGCTTTATTAAAGCTTTTATTCCCTCATCTTCATATTAGAGCTCTAATAATTCTCACAGAAGGTACAGTTGGTTTAAGACGATTTCCTTCTTATTGTACGATTTGGATTACAAAAGACTTAGAAGATATTGATTTTCTTAAAAAAATAGTATTTAATAGAAAGAAAAATGGTTTCAAAACCTCTTTTAATAGCTCAAAATTTATAGAAGCTTATACAATTGAGCATAAAAAATTTATATATTTTCAAACTTTAGAATGGATTTTAAGAAGATCAAGACAAGCAAAAGATTTTATTGTAGACTTTAGTTTCTTAAAATCTAAAAAACTTATGAATTATTTCGATATTTATACAAAGTTATATATAGGATTTCTAAAAAATGAAGAATTCAAAGAATTAGTTCCTTCATATGATGCAGAAATCTTAAATGTTTGTGTAACAATAGAAAAAATTAATAGTACAGACTTTGATATTATATATTATGTAAAAAATATCAATGGAAAATTAAGAAGAGTAAGATTAACTAAAAAAGAGACTTCAATTAAAGAAAAAGAGTTAGATGGTTTTACAAATGCAGAAGTTAGGTTTATGAAGTATCTAATTGAAGATAAATATTATTTAACTCTTGATGAAGTCAAACAGATAAAAGCTAATCTAAAAAGTGGACTAAAACAGTAGCCTTGACTGTATTTTATCATAGTCATAAATATCATCTCTAAATTGAAGTTTGTTATTTTCAACCCAAGCGGTTAAATAGACTATATGAATAGGTATCTTTTTTGATAGTTTAAAATCTTTTTCTTCTAAATTTTTTATGCTTTTATTTTTTTCAAAACTTGTTTCATCTTCCTTAAAAATAATTTTTTCAAATAATTCAAAGGGTCTTTCTAATCTAATACAACCATGAGATAAAGTCTTTTCATTTAATGTAAAATAGTGTTTTTCAGGAGTATCATGAAGATATACTGAATATTGGTTAGGAAATAGAAATTTGATTCTTCCTAAAGGATTTGTTCCTCCAGGTGTTTGAATAAATCTCATTGGAGCTTCTTTTGGTGTTCCTATTAAGTCATTATCTAAGTACATATTCCAATCAACATTACTTACATCAAATTTTAAAGAATTAGTATCCCAATTTTCATGGACATTTATATTTTCATTTTCTAAATAATCACTATTTTTTACTAACTTAGGAATAATCTCTTTTTTAACTATTGTTTGAGGTATTTTCCAGTAAGGATTTACTATTATTTCAGACATTCTATGACTAAAAATAGGAGTAGGAAATCTTTTTTTACCTACAATAATATCCATTTTTAATTGTACTTCTTTATCTTCATAAAACTTTAGTTTATATGCAGGAATATTTATAAGAATAAACTCATTTCCTAAATTTCTTGGTAGCCATCTCATTCTTTCTAGGTTTATTCGAACAGTTTTAATCTTTTCTTCAACAGGAGTATTTAGTTTTTCTATTGTTTTTTCACCAATTATTCCATCAGCTATAAGGCCATATCTTTTTTGAAAATTAATTACAGCATTAAAAAGAGTCTGATCATAATACTCTAAGCAGTTTTCTATTTCACTTTCACAAAAGATAGAATCTAAGTCATTACTTTGATATAATCTTTGCCTAATCTGTCTGATTTGAGGATAAGAATTACCTTTTTTTAGTATAGTTTTAGTTTCAGGAATAGTTATATATCCGCCACTTTGTGAGATTTCTTCTAATCTTTTTATTTCATTTTCTAAATCTTTTGCATAAGGAAAAGTATAATTTACTTCATTTATTGCAAGATTTATATCTTGTTTTTCAATAGCTTTTCTTAGAAGGGTAATAAAGTTTTTTCTTACTTCATATTTAGCCCACTTAGCTTTTATCTCATCTTTTTCTTCAATCTTTTTTAATTCATCTAAAAATATTTGCCAATTTATAACACCTTTAGCTAAATAAGTCATATATTCATGATAAGTTTTTGTTAAGAGTATATCTAATTCAATTAGGCTATTTTTAGTTAAATAGTCTCTGTGTTCTAATAAGTTTTCAATTTTCTCAAATTTAAAGAGCTTATTTATCTGTGGTTTTAAGATTTTATCTTGTTTTATTTTGTTAATTAAATCAAAAGCTAAATCTTTTATTTGATTATTATTTTGAATCCAAATAGCTTTATTTTCAAAATGATAATAATATTTTAAAATAGTTTTATCTTTAGGAGATATAACTATTTCAAAAGCTTTATTTTCAGCATATAGATTATAAATAAGAAAAGTCGAAAGAAAAAATATTTTTAAACTCATATTAAAATAACCAAATTAATTTTTTCAATTATAGGTTATTTTTACTAAAATGTAAAAAAAACAAATTAAATTTTTAATTCTCAAATAACAAGAAGTGTTACGTTTAAACTAATTTTAAGAAATGTGGCAATATAATTTATTTATTAAAAGGAGCTTATTATGGAAGCTGTAGAACTAAATTCAAAGAGTTTCAATAAGTATGACCTTCAATCAAATAAAAGTTTATCTTCTGAAAGAAGTGAACAAAAAATTGATACAAATAGAGAATATAAAGAGAATTCAATTCATAATTCTGCTGTTAATGTATCAATTTCAATGGAAAGCATAAAAGTATTTTTAAATATTAAGAGTGTTGAACTATCTCAAGCAAACACCAATGCTCAAAATTCTTTAATGAATATTATTAATAATACTGAACTATATGATTTCCTTTCAGGAAAAGAGATTGATGGAGGTTTTAGTCTAGCATCAATTGGTTATGAAGGAAAACCTATTACAAAGTTATCTCCTGAAGAAGCAAAAGAATTAGTTTCTGCTGATGGTTTTTTTGGAATAGATAAAACTTCACAAAGAGTTAGCTCTTTTGTAATTGATTTAGCCGGAGATAATATTGAAGCTTTAAGAGAAGCAAGAAAAGGTATTGTTCAAGGATTTGAAGAAGCAGAAAAAATGTGGGGAGGCAATCTTCCGGAAATCTCTTATCAAACACAAGAGAAGACATTAGATATAGTAGATCAAAAAATTGCAGAACTACTTAAAACAGATGCTCAAAAAGAGTTAGAGAATATAGAAGAAGTGAATCAATAGATTTTAAATCTAGGTTCACTTTTCTTTTCTGCACATTTTATCTGATAATCAACCATTTTCTCAAAAGGTTTACTCATATTATTTAACTCTTCAATTTTTAAATTCTCATAATTATAATTATTTAATAACTCCAAGATATATTGGGTTGATTCAATAGTTGAAAGACAGTATTCACTAGGTTGTCTTTTTATTTTAAAAGCAGATTTTATTTTAGTAGTAAAACTTAGCATTTTTAGTTTTTGTAGATTTGTACTCTCTTTAATGATTTTTTTAGAACAAGGCCAAGTAGAATCAATTATAAAAATAACTAAGTTTTTATCTGTATTAATTTTTTTACTACTTAAATCATGACTATTCTCATCTGGATAGAGTAAATAAGATTCATTTTCTGGATTTTCTATTATTTTATTTATTTTTTTATGGTTTGTAAAATTTATACCAATATAAAGTTCTGAGTTACTTAAACTATTTTTTGTAAATTGTCCTGTTCCATTTTTAGTTTTTCGAAACTCTTTAGGATGCATTAAAATTATAAATTTTGTTTTTGTTTCTATTGTATTTATATATTTGCACATACATGAACTCTCCGGTCTATAGCATGTATAGCAAAAATCTCTTTTTCTAAATTCTTCTTTTTTATTCATTATGCAATTTTACTTTATTTTTACTAAGTTTCTTGTTTTATGAGTATTTAAGAGAAATTTATACATAATAGATGTAATAAAATTACATAAAAAATGTAAAAAATAAATAAATGGAGTCTAAGATTAAATCTGAAAAAAAGAAAAAACTTATAGTAAAGAATGTTTTTAAGGTTTTTGGAAGTGAACCAAAAAAAGCTTTAAAAATGTTAAATGATGGTCTATCCAAAGAAGAAATATTCGATAAAACTGGAATGACTATTGGTGTTCAAGACGCTAGTTTTGAAATATATGAAGGTGAAATATTTGTAATTATGGGACTTTCTGGTTCTGGAAAATCCACTTTAGTAAGACTACTTAATAGGTTAATAGAGCCTACTTCTGGAAATATTTATATTGATGAAACAGATGTTACAAATTTAAATGATAAAGAATTAATTAATATTAGAAGAGAAAAAATATCAATGGTTTTTCAATCTTTTGCTTTAATGCCACATATGAATATTATTGATAATGTATCTTTTGGTTTGGAATTAAGTGGTATTTCTAAAGAGATAAGATATGAGAAATCTAGAAAAGCTTTAGAGCAAGTTGGTTTAGCCCAACATGAATTATCTTATCCTGATGAATTAAGTGGTGGAATGCAACAAAGAGTAGGACTTGCAAGAGCATTAGCCAATAATCCAGATATTATGCTTATGGATGAAGCTTTTTCTGCACTTGACCCTCTAATTAGAACAGAGATGCAAGATGAATTAATTGAGTTACAAAGTAAAGAGCAAAGAACAATTGTTTTTATCTCTCATGATTTAGATGAAGCTATTAGAATAGGGGATAGAATTGCAATAATGCAAAATGGTGAGATTTCTCAGATTGGAACACCTGAAGAAATTGTAAATAATCCTGCAAATGATTATATTAAATCTTTTTTTAAAGGTGTAGATGTAACTTCTGTATTAACAGCAGCTCATATTGCTAAAAAAGTAAAACCAACTATAATAAATAAAGATAGTACAGGAATTAATTCTGCTTTACAATATATTGCAGACCTTGATGAGGATTATGCTTATTTTATTGAAAAAAATGGAAAATACTTAGGGATACTAACTTTAGACAGTTTAAAAGAACAAAAAAAGTTAGGTGGGACAATTATGGATGCAATTTATTGTGATAAGTCAATAAATGAAAACCTACAAATATCTGAATTTATTTCAGATATTGCAGAACATAAATATCCTTTTTCTGTAGTTGATGATAATGGAAAATATAAAGGAACTATTTCAAAAAGTAGATTATTAAAAGTATTAGATGAAGGAGTTGACAATGAGTAATGATCCTTGGGGAAATGCTTCAACTGCACAAGAAAATAAAGAATCTTCTGTTGACTGGATGAATACAGAAGTTATTGAAGAAAAACCAAAAGAGTTTGATTTCTTTAATCCTTTTGAACAAAGTCTAATTCCTTTTGATACTTGGACAAATAATTCTATTGATTGGCTAGTAGCAAATTTTAGGGAGTTTTTTTTAGCAACAAAAATACCTATTGATATAGTATTAAAAGCAATAGAGGGATTTTTATTATATTTAAATCCTTATGTGGTAATTTTATTTTTTGTTTTTCTTGCCTTGCAGTTTTCTACAAAAAAGATGGCAATAGGAACATTAATTTCTTTTTTAATCATTGGTTTTATTGGTGCTTGGGAAGAAGCAATGATTACTTTAGCTTTAGTTATTACAGCAGTAGTTTTTTCATTGTTTATTGGAATACCTCTTGGTATTTGGAGTGCAAAAAGTGAAACTGTAAATAAGATTGTTCGTCCTATTCTTGATGCAATGCAAACTACACCAGCTTTTGTTTATTTGATTCCTATTGTAATGTTATTTGGAATAGGTAATGTCCCTGGAGTTATTGTAACTATTATTTTTGCCTTACCACCTCTTATAAGACTTACAAACTTAGGAATTAGACAAGTTCCAGAGGATTTAATTGAAGCTTCAAGGTCTTTTGGAGCTAGTTCGATGCAGATGTTATTTAAAGTTCAAATTCCAGTAGCAATGCCAACTATTATGGCAGGTATAAATCAAACTTTAATGTTAGCACTTTCTATGGTTGTAATTGCCTCTATGATTGCAGTTGGAGGTTTAGGACAAATGGTATTAAGAGGAATAGGAAGACTTGATGTTGGCCTTGCTGCAGTTGGAGGTTTAGGAATTGTTTTACTTGCAGTTATTTTAGATAGATTAACTCAAGAGATGGGGAAACGAGATAAAAATGATAAAAGAAAATGGTTTGAAAAAGGTCCTATAGGCTTTTTTTATAAATTATTAAATAAGGAGAAATAAATGTTTGCAAAAAAAATATTAATATCAGGAGTTTTATCTTTAGCACTTGCAAGTAACTTATTTGCTGCAAAAGTAACTGCACTTAAAACAACTATAGCAGAAGAAGCATTTCAAATGGAAGTTGTCGCAGAAGTTTTAAAAAAGATGGGACATGAAGTAAAAATTTCAAATGATATGGATTATGAAATTGCTTATCAAACCTTAGCAAATAATGCTAATAGTGATGAAGTCTTTTTTATTGCTTCAAGTTGGGATCCTTTACATAATGGAAAAATTGAAAATATTGGAAAAGATAAAATAGCTAAATTCTCAGAATATATTTCAAACTGTGCTCAAGGTTATTTAATAGATAAAAAAACAGCAGAGAAGTATAATATTAAATACTTTAATGATTTGAAAGACCCAAAGATTGCGAAACTATTTGATACTAATGGTAATGGAAAAGCGGACTTAACTGGTTGTAATGCTGGATGGGGTTGTGAGAAGGTTGTAGAGCATCAGTTAGATGCATATGGTTTAAGAGACACAGTTGAACATAATCAAGGTCAATACTCAGCTTTAATAGCAGATACGATTGCAACTTATAAAACAGGTAAACCAATTTTATATTACACTTGGACTCCTTATTGGGTAAGTGGAAAGTTAGTTCCTGGTAAAGATACAGTATTTTTACAAGTAACTCATAGTGCCAATCCAAATACAGCTTCAACAAAACTTCCAAATGGTGCAGATTATGGATTTAATGTAAATTCTCAAAAAATTGTTGCAAATGCAGGAGTTAAAAAGCATAAAGATATTGCAAAATTATTTGATATTATTAAACTAAGTGTAAATGATGTAAGTGGACAAAATATGCTTATGGCAAGTGGACAAAATAAAGAAAAAGATATTAAAAGACATGCAAAACTTTGGATTCAAAAAAATCAAACAAAAATTGATAGCTGGATTAAAGAGGCAAAAACTGCAAAATAGCAGAGTTTAATAGAGATTTTTATCTCTATTAACTTCTTTTTATATAAAAAGCTTTATAATTCATTAAAAAAAGGATAATGTTTGGCTTTACTTGATAATGCTAAAGATGTTCTTCCTTTAAGTAGTATTGCAGAGTTATTAACTGCAAAAGTAAGAACACTTAAAATGTATGAAGACAAGGGTCTTCTACCTTCTAAAAAATTAAATAAGAAACTTTACTCTATAAATGATGTAAAAATTATTGCATTTGTTCACTATTTAGCAAGTGTTAAAAAAATTAATGCAAATGGTATTAAATATATTCTTGAAATGTTAGATAATAATATGGATGAAAAAAATAGAACAGCATTTTTAGAGTTAGTTGAAAAAAATTTAGAAAAACTTTCTGGAGTTGATGTAACAGATGTAGAAGTTATATAACTTCTACTCTTTTTTGTGACCTGTTTGCTCTTTTCTATTTATAAGAGTAAAAATTTCTTCTTTTTCTATATTATAAGCTTTTCCAAAACCTAAAATTGCTTCACCTGAAATAACTTCAAACTCAAAAAAAGAGAAATCTTTCATTTCTTTTAGCATAGAAACTATTTCTCCATGTTTTTCTTCAAATAAAGAGATTAGTTTTATAAACTCTTCATTATCTCTTTGTAACTTTTTAGTTTTACATTGATAAACAACTCTTTTTCTAGCAAAGATATTATCACTTTTACTTTCATCTTCAATAAAAAATATTGAGCTATTTTCATTTAAAGTTAAATTATAAGAGTGTTTAGCCATAGAGCTTAGGTATACGTAAAACTTGCTATCTTCTAAGAGAAAAGGAGCATAACTTGTAAAAGGTATGTTATGCTCATCTAAAGAAGAGATTACTAAACTTTTAAAGCTAGATAAGAACTCTTTTATGCTTCTTTCGATGCTCTTTCCTTTCTTTTTGCTTTCATTTTATTTAAAGCAAGTCTTCTCATATCTGCTGTAGTATCAAGTTCATCCATAATTTCTAAACCAAGTAAGGTCTCAATACAATCTTCTAATGTAATAATACCTTCTGTTTGGTCATAGTTATCAAGAACGATAAACATATGCTCTTTCTTTTGAATAAACTTGCTTAAAGCTTTTCCTACGGGAATATTTTCATTTAAGGCAAAAACTGGTTTCATAATAGATTCCATAGTAGCATTTTTATCTCTAATCGCTTGTTTAAAAAGTTTTTTAGTAAGAACAACACCTACAATATTATCAATAGTTTCATCATATACAGGAACTCTTGAGAATTTGTATGTTCTTTTATCTTCTAAAATATCTTTTATTATAGAATCTTTATTAACAGAGTACATAACTGATCTTGGTGTCAAGATTTCTTTGATTTTTATCTCATTTAATGTTAGAGTATTTTCAATAATATCTGATTCCAAATCACCGATAACACCTTCTTCTTCACTAAGTAGTGTTGTATGAATTAGTTCTTCTCTTGAAATTGAATCACTTGTCTCTTTTCCTTTAATTTTTCTAGTAACAAACTGAGTTGTTTTAATTAAAGGATATGTAAAAAATATAAAAAACTTAATAATTCTTGCTGCAAGTGGAGCTAATTGTTTCCAATATACTGCACCAATTGTTTTTGGAATAATTTCAGCAAAAAATAAAATTGCAAATGTTAGAAAGATAGACACAAACATTACTAATGTTTTGTCTCCACTAAATACATTTTGTGCTTGTACCCCAATAGCAGTTGCACCTAAAGTGTTTGCAATAGTATTAAGAATTAAAATTGAAGCAATTGAACTATCAATATCTGTTTTTAAACTTTTAAGAAGTTTTCCTGTATCAGGATTTTTATTTTCTAAAACTGAGATATATGAAAAGTTTGTCGAGAGAATCACAGATTCTAAAACTGAACATAAAAAAGAAATACCAATAACGGCAATAAAGAGGAATATTAAAAGTTCCATAATGAACCTTTAAACAGTACTAAGCTACGCCTCTGGGAACTATCTTCCAATAATTACTCCTTCTATTTGAATAAAATTAACAACGTATAATACCAAAATTTATCTTTAAAACATTATTTTTGACAAAAAAATGAAAAATTTTGTATAATTAGGTATGTTGCAAAAGGAGGGTATCATGGAATATGGATTAATACCTAAGATTGACCAAGCTGCACAAAATTATCAGTTATTGGTTCAACAAGTTCAGCCTTCAAATGAAATTGCAAAACTAAAAGAACAAAATGAAGCAAAAGAGATTGTTAAAGAAAACTTTTTAAAACCAAAAGAGAAAGAAGAGGTTTCTGAGTCTTCAACTACTATAAAAGCAGTCCCTTATCAAGAAGTTGTTCTTACAAATTTAAATTTTGGATTTAACAATAGTTCAAAAGATTTTTATGTAAAGGCAATTAGAGGTGAAGCTGAAAATCAATATCCTACGGATGAAATGATGAGGCTAAAAGCTTATTTTATTGCACAAGCAAAAGCAGAAGCAGCTAAAGAAGCTATGTAAGCTTCTTGCTGTTTTTATTTAAGAGTTTATCTCTTTATCTAAATAGTATCCAGTGTAAGAGTTTGTTTTTTTATGATTTGCTGCTAACTCTTCAGGTGTACCTTCTGCTACAACTTTTCCACCTTTACTTCCACCTTCTGGTCCCATATCAATTACCCAGTCAGAATTTTTGATAATATCTAAGTTATGTTCAATTACAAGTACAGAGTTTCCTACTTCAACAAGATGATGTAATACTTTTGTTAATCTATCAACATCTGCAAAATGTAAACCAGTAGTTGGTTCATCTAATACATAAAGAGTATTTCCTGTATCTTTTTTACTTAATTCTTTTGATAGTTTAATTCTTTGTGCTTCTCCACCTGAAAGGGTAACTGCATTTTGTCCTAAAGTAATATATCCAAGTCCAACATCTGAAAGTGTTTGTAGTTTTGCTTTTATTTTAGGTACCTTTACAAAAAACTCTAAAGCTTCATCGACACTCATATTAAGTACATCTGAGATATTCTTACCCTTATATAGAATCTCTAAAGTTTGTGCATTATATCTTTGTCCTTGACAATCATCACATTTAACCATAATATCTGGTAAGAAGTGCATTTCAATTTTGATTTCTCCTTCTCCTTGACACTTCTCACACCTTCCACCTTTTACGTTAAATGAGAATCTTCCAATCTTATAGCCTCTAAGTTGCGCCTCTTTAGTTTTAGAAAAGAGAGTTCTAATCTCATCCATAAGACCTGTATAAGTTGCAGGATTTGATCTTGGTGTTCTACCAATAGGACTTTGGTCAAGGTAGATTACTTTATCAAGTTTTTCTAAACCTTCAATCTCTACCCCATCTACTTTTTTTACTTTTCTTGCATGGTTTAATAACTCTTTTGCAACTGGAAGTAGAGTTTGTAAAATTAAAGATGATTTACCAGAACCAGAAACCCCTGTAATTGATACAAGGTTTTTAAGAGGTAGTTGTACATCAAGGTTTTTAATATTGTTAATAGTTACATTTTTGATTTTTATAAAATCCTCTTGTGGTCTATTATGAACATAATCAATCTTTTTCTTTCCACTTACATATTGCGCAGTTAAAGTTTTTGCTTTATTCATCTGTTTTAATGTTCCAGCAAATACAATTTCTCCACCATATTTACCAGCCTTTGGACCAATATCCACAATATAGTCAGCTGCTTCAATTGTCTCCTTATCATGTTCTACAACAATTACCGTATTACCTTTTTCTTGTAATGCTTTAAGTGTTTTAATAAGTTTACTTGTATCTCTTTCATGAAGACCAATTGACGGTTCATCAAGTACATACATAACTCCTGTAAGTCCCGAACCAATTTGTGAAGCAACACGAATTCTTTGTGCTTCTCCACCTGAAATAGTTCTTGCATCACGTCCTAGCGTAATATATCCTAATCCTACATCATATAAAAAAAAGATTCTCTCTTTTATCTCTTTTAAAATAGGAGCAGAAATCATCTTTTCTTGGTCAGAGAAATATTCAAAGTTTTTTTCATCTTGGAAAAATTTATGTGCTTCTTCAATAGGTTTATTAATAATATCAGCAATAGTTTTTTTTGCTACAAATACACTTTGAGATGATGGTTTAAGTCTGTTTCCTCCACAATCTGAACAGATTTTTTCAGTCATGAATTCTGCCATCTCTTTTTCATCTTTAATCATATCATAGGCAATTTTTACTATACCTTCCCATTTTCTAGTAAGGTTATGTCTTTTCCAAGTAAATTTTGCTTCTTCAATTCCCCCATGTAAAACAGATTTTTTCTGATGTTCTGGTAATTCTGCAAAAGGTATAGTTATATCAATATTAGCAGCTTCACAATATGCCATAAGCATTTTAAAGTAGTAACCTTTATTAAAACCATAAATAATCTTAATAGCTCCATCTTCTAATGGTAACTCTTCATTGATTACTTTTTTCATATCAAGGGTATATCTAATTCCTAAACCATCACAAGAAGTACAAGCTCCTTTGGGAGAGTTAAAAGAGAATGATAGAGGTTCTAAAGGTTCAAAAGAGATTTTACAATCAAAACAAGCCATATGTTCAGAGTAGTGAATATGTTTATCACATCCTACTTCTTCATGATTCATAACTTCTACTTCCAATTCTCCAAAAGATTCTTTTAATCCTTTCTCAACATCTTGTGCAATTCTATCTTTGTTTTCATCTTTTACAACAACTCTATCAATTACAACTTTGATTGTATGCATTTTATTTTTTTCAAGCTCAATATCTTCATCAAGTCTTGCCATTACACCATCAATCATAGCTCTTACATAACCTTTACCTCTAAGGCTTTCAAGTAAATCTGCAAAAGTTCCTTTCTTTCTATTTACAAGGGGAGCTAAAATTACAATTTTTGAGTTTTCAGGTAGAGTTAAAACTTGTGCTATTACATCAGAAGCACTCATTTGAGAGATAGGTTCTCCACATTTATGACAATGTTGTTTTCCTACTCTTGCATATAAAAGTCTAAAGTAGTCATAAACTTCAGTAATAGTTCCAACAGTTGACCTTGGATTTTTAGAAGTTGTTTTTTGATCAATAGCAATAGCAGGTGTTAAACCTTCAATTCTTTCAACATCTGGTTTACCCACTTTATCTAAGAATTGTCTAGCATAAGCAGAAAGTGATTCAATATATCTTCTTTGTCCCTCTGCATATAAAGTATCAAAAGCTAAAGTTGATTTACCAGAACCACTAAGTCCTGTAAATACAACTAATTTATTCTTTGGTATTTCTAAGTTTATATTTTTTAAATTGTTTTCTTTGGCATTAAAAATTTTAATTGTATCTTGCATAATATTCCATTGTCATAAAAGTTTTAAGCAGGCATTATACCAAATAAAAATGAAACTAGATAGAGATAAAATGTTAGTTAATAAATTTTTAGTTTCTAGTAATAATAAATAAATTATATGGGTATTTATCTACTTCTAAAACTCTAATAAGTTTTTTAATACTTTATATTATAATAATAACACAATAGTAAATAGGGAAGAGTATTGAATAAGTATATAAATAGTTTTGAAATAGAGAATGAGAAGTTCTACTATTTTGATATTAGAAGAGTAATTAGTGAAAATAGTGAGTTATCAAAATTACCAATAGTTTTAAAAATTTTACTAGAGTTAAACTTACGAAATGCAAAAGATGAGTTTGAGTTTAATGAGATAGTAAAGGTTTTTAAAAGTAGGGAGGCTAAAGATATATATTTTTATCCTTCAAGGGTTATCTTACAAGATTATACGGGAATACCTATATTAATAGATTTAGCTTCAATAAGAGACTCTTTACAAAAGAGCAATAAAGATGTTTTAAAGGTCAATCCTAAAATAATGGTTGATTTAGTTATTGATCACTCTTTAGATTTTGATAATAGTGATGAGCTAACTGAAGAGTTAAATAAAGAGAAGTATGAGTTTATAAAATGGGCTCAAAAATCTTTTAGCAACTTAAGAGTTGTTCCTCCTGGTTCTGGAATTTGTCATCAAGTTAATTTAGAATATCTTTCAACAATCATACATTTAGATATTATAGATAATAAAAATTTTATATATCCAGAAACAATTATTGGTACTGACTCTAATACTAATATGATTAACTCTTTAGGTGTCTTAGGTTGGAGTGTAAATGAACTAGAAATAAAGAGTTCAATTTTAGGAATGCCTATTAAGTTTAAATTACCAAAGGTAGTTGGAGTAAATATCCATGGAAAACTAAAAGAGGGAATAACTTCTTCTGATTTAGTTTTAACTCTAACAAGTATTTTAAAAGAGCATGATATAAAAGGTAAATTAGTAGAGTTTTATGGAGAAGGATTAAAGCATCTGACTTTAGAAGATAGGTCTACTATTTCTAATATGGCACCTGAGTATAATGCAATCTCTTCTTTTTTTGCAATAGATAATAAAACAATTGAATATTTTAACAAAACAAGAGCAAGTGAAGATTATTCTCAATTATTAAAAGAGTATTTACAAAGACAAGAACTTTTTTATAGTGATGAGGTTTTAGATTTTGATGAAGTAATTGATTTAGATTTAGAAAAATTAATACCTTCTATTGCAGGACCTAATAATGTTCAAAATAGTGTTTCTATTGATGAGTTAAAAGAGCAACAAATAAATAAGAGTGGTTCTTATTTAAAAGACTTAGATATAGTTATTGCTTCAATAACTTCTTGTACTACAACTTCAAATCCTTATTTAATATTACATGCAGCTTTAGTTGCTAAAAAAGCTTATGAGTTTGGACTACATACAAAAGAGTATATAAAGAAATCTTTTTCTCCAGGTTCAATGGCTATAAAAAGATTTTTAGTAGAACTTGATTTGATGAAGTACTTAGAGCATTTAGGTTTTTATATAGTAGGCTACTCTTGTCAAAATCTTGGAAGTTTAGAGGATAAGTTTGAATTTGATATTAAAGATAATAAATTAGATGTATGTTCAATAACTTCAGGAAGTAAAAACTTTGAAAAAAGAGTTAATACTTTAGTAAAATATAACTACTTAAGTTCTCCTTCGTTAGTTGTAATTTACTCTATAATAGGAACTACAAAGTTTGACCTTTTTGATAATGTTATTAGTACTATAGATGATAAAGATATTTACTTAAAAGATTTATGGCCAAGTAGTAAAGAAGTAGGAGAGTATATGAGTAAGTTGGATTATACTTTATATAAAGAGATTTACAAAGATATATATAAAGGTAATGAGTTCTGGCAAAAACTAGAAGTTGAAGCTACTTCTACTTATAATTGGAATAAAGAGTCTATACAAATACAAGCCTTATCTTTTTATGAAGAGTTAAATTTAGATGATATAGAGATTTTAGATGCAGGAGTACTTACTCTTTTAGAAGATAATATCTCTTCTTCTTTAATAGCCCCAATGGGACAAATCTCTCTTTATTCTCAAGCTGCTAAATATTTAGAAAAAAGAGGTGTTAAGTCTTTTGAATATAATAGTTTCGAAAGTAGAAAAGCAAATGCTCATATTCAATTAAGAGCAGCATTTGATAATCCTAAAGTAAAAAATAAAATGGTTTCAAAAGAGGGTGGATATACAATTGATTATGAAACAAGTGAGATAGTTTCAATTTTTGAAAAAGCTGAAAAGTTTAAAAAACTTGATAAACCTTTACTTATTTTCGCTGGCGAAAATTTTGGAATAGGAGAAAAAAGAGAGTGGGCAGTAAAAAGTATAAAACTATTAGGAGTAAAAGCTATTATTGCAAAATCTTTTGATGAAGAGTATAGAAAGAGTTTAATATATTATGGAGTTTTACCTTTAGAATTTTTAGAAGATGATATTGACTCTTTAAAATTGAAAGGTGATGAAAATATTTCTATCTTAGCAGATAAAATAAAAGTTGAAGGAAAAGTAAAAGCATATATAAATAGAGGTTTCGATGAGGTAGTTGTTAGATTAAAAATAAGGATTGATACTCAAGAAGAAGTAGAATATTATAAAAAAGGAGGAGTTCTTCCTTTTTTATTAAATAGTTAAACTACTTTATAAACCATTGAAATAAAAATTACAAGATATAAAATAAGAATATACTTTTTGTAAGAAGTTGATTTTATACTATTTTTTAGTTTTATTCCAAAATATACTCCAATTAAAGAAGCAATACCAACGGTTGCTCCTTCTTGGAAAAGCATTTGATTACTTAGAGATAAAGAAGTAAATCCTGCTACAGAAGAGAAGATTACGAAAAATAGTCCTAAAGAAGTAGCTTTTTTTAAATCATAGTTTAAAAATCTAACAAGTAGGGGAGTTAATAAAATTGAACCTCCAACTCCAATACTCATGGCAATTGCTCCAATTAAAGCACCTACAATAAATAAAAAAAGTTTATTACTACTTTTCTTTTCATCTTCATGGATTTGAGCAGGAGATTTAAAGATAGAAACTATTGAGTAAAATAAAATAGCTATAAATATATATTGTAGAACTTCATTTGAAACATTAGTAATAATATAACCACTTTGAAGTCCACCAAAAAAGCCACCAATTCCAATTATTAAACCATCTTTTAAAACATCTTTAGCTTTTTTAGAATTTAGAAAAGAACCATAAATTGAAGAAAAAACCATTTGCATAATAGAGATTGCAACAGCTTCTTTCATAACAAACCCAGTAAATAAAAGCATTGGAACAAGTACCATTCCCCCTCCAACTCCAAAGAAGCCTGAGATAAATCCAGTCATTGTTCCAAATAGTAGAAGTTCAATCATTAGCTTACTTTTTTATAGAGTTCATTGCATTTATAAACTTATTATAATCTTCTTCTAATTTTTTATCTTTATCACTTACATCTATACCATCTTCTTCTTTTAGAGCCTCTTCTAAAATATGAATTCTTTCAATAAGATATTTAAACATCTCTTTATTGATATCTGGTAAATCATCATGTGCAAGTTTGCAGTTTTTCTTATCTTTTTTAATAATTTTTGCAGGAACTCCAACTGCAGTAGAGTTTTTAGGAACATTACAAACAACTACAGAGTTAGCACCAACTTTAGAGTTTTTATCTATAATGATATTCCCTAGTACTTTAGCACCACTTCCAATAACTGCATTTGATCTAATTGTTGGGTGACGTTTCCCTTTATCAAGACTAACTCCACCTAAGGTTACTCCTTGATAAATAAGTACATCATCTTCAATAATTGTAGTTGCACCAATAACAACTCCAATAGCATGGTCAATAAACACTCTTCTACCAATAGTAGCAGCAGGATGAATATCTGTTTTTGTAAATAAAGAACCAAAACCAGTAATTGCTCTTGCTAGTTTCTTCCAACCCTTTAAATATAATCTATTTGCAAGTCTATGATTTATAATTGCCCAAACACCTGGATAATTAAAAAATAGTTCAAAACTAGAATCTAAAGCAGGGTCATTTAGTTTAGGAACAGAAAAATCCTCTTTTATTTGTTTCCATAAAGAGAGTTTCTTTTGTTCTTCTAAAACTCTTTGTTTTATTTGCTCGTGTATATTTTTATCTTCTTGTTCCCTCATTAATGACTCCATGAAGTTTTTAAATAACTGTTCTCATTTAGGTATTTCTTTAAAATTACATAAGTACTTTTATCAAGGCTACTTTTTAGTATCTTTTTTATCTCTTTTGTATCGTAATCAATATCTTCTAGAATATCAATAATTTTTTGTGATTCAATTATCTTTTCTAGTTTTAATTCATTATTTTCAAAAACTACATTCACTTCAGTAGGATGAGAAAATAGATTATGTCTCATACCTAAAGTATCTTGGTATGCTCCTACATTAAAAAATGCAAGATAATACTCCTCTTTTTCAAGGTTTACATCGTGTAAATATAGAGGTTTTTTTGCATTAAACTCAATTTCTCCATCACTATCACAAGTAATATCCCATAAAGAAGCACTTCTTGTAGGTTTCTTATCAAGATGAGTGATAGGCATAATAGGGAATTCTTGATTTATTCCCCAGAAATCTGGAAGAGATTGGAAAATAGAGAAATTTAAAAGATATTTTTCTTGAATTTTATTATCTATTCTTTTCAACTCTTCATAATCAGCAATTTCAAGTAAACTAATTGCTTTTTTGATAATTAGCTGAGCTAAAATTTCTGCATTACTTCTATCTTGTAAATCAATATAACCTAAATCAAAAAGTTTTAATAGTGACTCTAAGTGGTCCATACTATCATGCATATATTCTAGAGCAGTTTTACCATTCATATCTTTATATAATTCATTTAACTCTTCAATTAAAGGAGGGTTTTCTTCTTTTAGTCTTAAGTTACTTAATTCATACTCTGCTGAAAAAAGTTCTAATACAGGAGTTACTAAAACTGTACTATTTGCAGAGATGAATCTTCCTGATTCTGTAAAGATATTTGGTTCTTCTACACCTTTTTGTTTTGCAATATTTTTTAATGTAAAGATTACATCATTTGCAAACTCTTGTAGATGATATTGTGTTGTTCTATGATATTGAGAATATTCAACTGCTAATCCACCACCAATATTAATTGCTTTTAAGTTTGTAGCACCCATGTTTTTTAGTTCAGCATAAATATGACCTGATTCTTTTAAAGCCTTTTTTAGTGGTTTAATATTTGTCATTGCTGAACCAATATGGAAATGAATCATTGTTAGATAGTGAAGAAGATTATTGCTTTTTAATAATTCATAAGCTTCTAAAATCTCAGTAGAACTTAATCCAAATTTTGAATCAATTCCTCCTGATTTAGCCCAAGCTCCACCACCACTATTAAATAGTCTTACTCTAATTCCTACATTTGGTGTTGGTAAAGAAGTCTCTTTTTCAACTTCTAAAATCATTTTTAATTCATTTAAACCTTCAATAATAACAGTAATATTGTGTCCCATTTTTTTTGCAATAAAAGCTAAATGAATCATCTCTTTATCTTTGAATCCATTTATTGTAATAGGTGCACCTATTTTATTATAAGTCATTGCTAAAAATAGTTCTGCTTTACTTCCTGCTTCTAATCCATAACCAAACTCTTCACCTGATTTTATTAGAGGTAATAAAAAGTTTGGAAGTTGATTAACTTTTAAAGGAAAAACTGCATTAAATTTTCCTTTATAATCATACTCATTTATTGCATTATTATAAAGAGTATATAGTTTCTCTATTTGTAATCTTGTCAAGTGAGGAAATCTAAGAAGAAGAGGTCCTTTGAAATCTTGTTCTCTAATATCTCTTACAATATCAACTAATGCTGGTTTTGATGCATAATTTAATTTAGCTAATCCATTTTCAATAATGAAGTTATCTTCACCCCAAATATCTATTCCATAAGTGTGCAATTAAAAATCCTCTACTTTTATAGTTTTTTCTTCTTGTGTTTTAATATTTTTTATATAAATTGTATTATCATTTAGTTCATTTTCTCCAACTAAAGCTACAATATTTGCACCATGCTTTTCAGCAATTTTAAAGTGCTTACTAAAACCTCTTGGTGTATATTCCATAATAGTTTTAGTAGTTTCTCTTTTTTTATTTGCAATTTTTGTTAATTGATTTAATGCTTTTTCATCCATTGCCCCAAGATAAATTATCTCTTCATCTTGCTCTTTTATTTTAATTAGTTCCAATAATCTTTCAATTCCAATTGCAAATCCAATTCCAGGAGTTTCTCTTCCACCTAAAAACTCAACAAGTTTATCATATCTTCCTCCACCTGCAATTGCACTTTGAGCTCCAATTTCATCTGAAGTAAATTCAAAAGCAGTTTGAGAGTAGTAATCTAAACCTCTAACTAGATTTGTATCTATAACATAATCAATACCATTAAAGTCTAAAATCTCTTTTAATTTTTCAAAGTCTGTATCACAATTTTCACATAGATTATTAGTGATTTTTGGAGCATTGTATAATAGTTTTTGACAGTTTTCATTTTTACAATCTAAAACTCTAATTGGATTAGTTTCAATCCTTCTATTACAGTCTTCACAAAGCTCTTCTTTAAAACTTGTTAAATGCTTAATTAGATTTTCTCTATACACAGGCATACAAGTTGGACAACCTAAAGAGTTTAGTTGTAATTTAAACTTAATACCAAAGAAATCTAAAATATCTTTTAACATCATAATAATGTTTGCATCTTCATACACTGAAGCTTGCCCAAATACTTCACAACCAAATTGGTGGAATTGTCTTAGTCTTCCTTTTTGAGGTCTTTCATATCTAAACATTGGCCCATAATAAAACCATCTATATGAACCACCAGCTCTATCAAATTTATTTTCAACAAAACTTCTTACAACACCAGCTGTTCCTTCAGGTCTAAGACACACATCATTTTCACCTTTATCTATGAATTGATACATCTCTTTATTTACAATATCAGAGCTTTCTCCTACAGATCTTTTAAATAAAGCTGTCTCTTCAAGAATAGGTGTTTCAATATAAGAAAAACCATAGTTTTTAGCAATTCTTGATGCATTTTCAATAAAGTAGGTAAAGTATTTACTATCTTCATTTAAAATATCATTCATTCCTCTTAAACTTTGAATATTAGCCATTAATAAATCCTTCTATTTTTTCTGCAATTTGTTCGATGCTTAGGCTTGCATCAATATAAATATGATTTAAATTTAACATTTCAATTGTTTTTTTCATTCTTTCTTGAATATCTAATAAATAGTCTATTCCCCGTGATTCTATAGAATCATTTGATTTATTTCCAAGTCTTTTTGTTAACTCTTCTTTTGAAAGTTCCAATAAAATAACATGTGATGGTAAAGTATTTTGAGTTGCTATTAAATTTAAGCTTGTAACAACTTCAAGGGGTAAATCTTTTGCATAAGAGATCCCACTAATAGCACTTCTATCACTTATAATCATTTTCTTTTCATTTGGTTTTATTATCTGTTCAATGTGCTCAGCACGATCTGCAAGAAATAAAAACATTTCAGCTGTTTTACTTTTAGCTTCCCCATTTAAAGCCATTTCTCTTAGCTTTAAACCAATTTCTGTTCCACCTGGCTCTTTTGTAAAAATAGCTTCAGTATGGTTCTTTTTTAAGATATCAAGTTGAGTTGATTTACCAGCAGTATCAACTCCTTCAATTACTACATACATTTTAAAACCTCGTCAGGTACAAGATGGCAGAACTTCCCATCAAATCTAATGATTTCTCTAACTATTGTTGAACTAACAAAAGCATTTTCAAGTGTAGGCATAAGATAAAGAGTTTCAAGCTTTTTATTAATTGAAGAGTTTGCATACCCCATTTGAAGTTCATATTCAAAGTCTGAAACAGCTCTAAGACCTCTAATAATAGTATGTATTTCTAAGTCTGTAGCTAAATCTACTAATAAAGTATCAAAGCCAATAACTTTAACTGTTTTCATATCTTTTGTTGCTGCTTTTGCAAACTCAACTCTTTGTTCATGGGTGAACATTGGGCCTTTTCTTTCACTTTTTGCAACAGCAATTACAACTTCATCAAAAATATTAGTAGCCCTTCTTATAATATCCATATGTCCATTTGTGATTGGATCAAAAGTACCACTGTAAATAGCCTTTCTGTAAGAATCAATAGGTTTTTTTGAGTTATTTGCCATTTTTATTCCCATCTTTTATATAAATTGTGGTCAATTTTTAGTAAATCAAACCATTTTCCTATTATAAAATCCTCCATCATTTCTAAAGAGTCTTGCTTTGAATAATAAGCTAAAATAGGTGGAGCTATAACTACCCCTAAATTAGAGAGTTTTAGCATATTTTCTAGGGCAATTGCAGAAAAAGGCATCTCTCTTGGAGCTAATACAATTTCTCTTTTTTCTTTAAGCATTACTGTAAATGCTCTAGTAATAAGATTGTCACTTATTCCAACTGCACATTTTGCAAGAGTATTCATAGAACATGGAAGGATAATCATCTTGTCTGTTTTAAAAGAACCTGATGAAATAGGAGCTTCTATTTGTGTTTCTTTATAGATAAAAGAGTTTTCTCTTAACTCTAAAAGATTTTTTATATTTAGATTTTCTTCAAGTTTTAAAGCTTTTTTAGCGCTTTTAGAAATAACTGCATGTACTTCAATTTCTTTAGGAAGTTTTTGTATGAATTTAAAACCTAGCCTTGAACCACTAGCTCCAGTTATTGCAACAACTAATTTCATTTAAAACCTTTACGATTATTTAGAAGAAATAGATGTTATCCAAAAATCACTTTATTTTCAAAAGAATTATAAAAAATCTTTAAAATAATTATCTTTGCTTGTATAAAAATTAATCTAATTTTAAGCATTGTTTGTATATCATTTTGTATAACTTTTTTATATCTTAAATTTAACAAAATGTTAATTTATAAATATAAAATAATACTTTTTGTAAAAGGAAATATCATGTCTAGAGTTTTAAGTTTTGTAAGAGTAAATAACAACAATGAAGTTTATACTAAGTCTCAAGTTGAGGGGATTGAAAAATATGTAGAAAAAAACAATATTTCTATTTCTCAAAATATTGAAATTGAGATTGATACACCTGACCAAGAAAAAAATATTTTAGAGTTTTTAAAAAATTGTGAAGCATCTTCTACACTTTTAGTTTATGATTTAAATGTTTTTGGAAGAACAATTGAAACAATTTTAGAGATTGTAAAATTTCTTTTATCTAACAAAATAAGAATTATTGTGATAAAACAAAACCTAGATTTAATTGATGATAAAGATATGTTAACTCAAATGATACTTGGAGTTATTTCTATGACTGTTGGTTTAGAAAAAGAGTTAATGAGTTTAAGAACAAAAGAGGCATTAACTGCAAAAAAATTAAAAGGTGAAAATTTAGGTAAACCAAAAGGTACAATTCAAAAATCTAAATTTGATAAACAAAGAGATAAAATTGAAGAATTATTAGCAGTTGGATTATCTGTTAGAAAAATTGCTAAACTTTTAGGTTATAATAATCACATAGGTTTAAATAACTATGTTAAAAAAAGAAATATTAGACATAATCTTCCTAATACTTTAGATATTGCTAGCTAGGAAGATGAAGAGAGCATGATATGTTTGCAATTTATAATAAGGGTGGCTTAAACTTTAGAAGTACAATAGACAATCTTTATTCTCTTTCTAATGTAGATTCATTAGCAAGAGCTAGAAACAATGTACAAGAAGGCTTACCTAAAGATCATTCTGTAAAAAATAAAAAAAGATCGTTTAAAGACTTTTTAGAAAAAGATGCAACACAAGCGTATAAAGAAGTTGCAAACATTGATACAAAAGAACCTATCTTTCATATAAGTGATTTAATGAATACTGAGGTAATCACTTTAAAATCAAATAATACAATTCAAGAAGCCTTTGATATTATGGAAGAGAAGCAAATTAGACAAATTCCTGTACTTGACAAAGAGACTAATAAAATAATAGGTATGGTAACTCATAAAGTTTTATTAGAATATATATTTAATGATTTAGAATATGCAGAACATAATGCCCAAAGAACTTTAGATATTTTAGAATTAAGAGAAGTTATTACGGCTGATCCAGTTACTGATATTAGAAGAGTAGCTAAAGTAATGGTAGATTTTAGTTTAACTGCAATTCCTGTTGTGGATAAAAATGATAATATTCAAGGAATTGTCTCACGAGCAAATATTTTAAAAGCTATTGCAAATACTCCCCCTTTACAAATTTGGGGTTAAATTTAATATATTTTTATTTTAAATAAAACAATCTAACAAATAATTAATAAATCAATTATAAAATATTTTCCTATAGATATTTTGGAGAATATATTTGAGTACAATAAAGATTTTAGTTTTAGAAAATGAAGACTATTCTAATACTCAGATTATTGATGTACTTAGAAAAAATGGTTTTATTGTAGAAATTTGTGAGAATGAAAATGAATTTCTTGAAAATATATATTATAAACATTACGATTTATATCTTATTGGTATAAATGAAGATTCTCTAGCACGATTTCAATTAATGAAAATATTAAATGAATTTCAAGATTCAACTTTAAAATTAGTTATCTCTTCTCTTCCTAATTTAATAAAAAAATCTTTTATTTGTGGTTGTGATGAATGTTTAATAAAAAATTTAATGGACGAAAAAGAGCTTATATTAAGAATTAAAGCTTTAGTAAGAAGAGAATTTAAAATTTGTAATGATTTTATAAAGATAGGGAAAAACATTAAATATGATATTTTTAATAAGAGGATTTTTAAAAATAAAAAAGAGATTAGTTTAGGAGAAAAACCTCTACTTATATTAGATTATCTTTTAAAATCAAGAGGTATTTTTGTTTCTTCTGAAAACTTAGAAAATGGAGTTTATCCTGCAAATAGTGAATCTAAAAATGGTTCAATAAGATTTCATATTCATAAATTGAGACAGTTAATTGGAAGTGATATAATTATTTCTAGTAGAACTAATGGATATAAAATAAACCTTGATAAATAAAAAGGAAGAAGAGAAGACTCTTCTTTCTTTTTTTATAGAGAGTTTTTAAATAGAATATAAAAGCCCCAAGCAAAATAGACTATACACCAACTAGAAAGAATCCAAAGCACAGAGTTTGCAAGCAGGGTAACTACTTTATCTTTTGAGGCATCAAAGTATCCATCATTTTTTCCAACTTTCCATGCTATGGTTGCAATAAAAGTAACACCTACTGCACCTAAAGAGATAAAAGTTAAAATGAACATACTAATTGAAGACCATTCTATATTTAATGGATATTCATAGATGTTATATCCTAAATTATTCATTATATTAAATCTTAAATATTCTCTAAATCCAGAAATTACTAAAAGAAAAACTAGAAATAATATTGATGTAAGATAACTATTTTTTAATTTAATAGTTGTAAAAATAAGTAAAAAGCCAAAGAGTATAATTAAAGATGAAAAAAAATCTGTAGCTTTTCCTATTTCTAATGACCAAATCAAAAAAAGAATTAAACTTAATAAAAAACCTGAACTTGCGATTTTAGTTCCAAAATTTTTAATTTTTATGAGAAATTTTTTATTTGCATTTTTAGTATTTTCTAAAAAATCACTATAGTTTTGTAAAAATAATCCCACTGCAGGAATACTTAAACTTATAAAAAATAGGTATCTAAAAGTTTCTGGATTAAATGTTAAACCAGAAGTATCTATTATGCCATTAGGGGCATACCACTCTAACCATTTTTCAGGTTGAATTGCTTGTACTGAAAAGATATGCATAAGTAGACCTGCAAATAGTAGCAGTAAAAAAGAGATGATACCTATTAATTTAGTAGAAGTAGCACCTTTTTTATTTGCATAATAGTACCAATAATACATACTATAACCTATAAGTAAAGTATAGATAAAAATAACAACCCATAGACCAGATAGGGTGTTTATAGTATACCAGTTTGGGTCATATATTACTTGAGTAAAAAGTAAAGGGGCAACTCCTAAAACAATAAGTAAAGAGACACTTACTTTTCCTGTTTGAAGTAAATGAGGTGTTAAAAATTTCCATGTTTCATCACTTTTTTGTTTATAAGTTCCATATAAAGATAGACCTAAACTTCCCAATGATAAAAATACAAATAAAGCATGAAGTGCCCAAGTTAAAATATATAGACCTTGAAATACAACAGGATAAAAAGGAACTCCTGCTGGATCTCTTAATAGATTTAAAATATCAGCATTCATTAGTTCTCCTTACTATTTTGTGCTGCAATCCAAGTTGCAATTGCGTCAAACTCTTCATCAGGTAGGTCAATTCTTGGCATATAAGAGATAGCACCTGTTGCTAAAGAGTATTGTAAAAATGATTTAATCATATCTTTATCTTGTCCTACAAACTTATCAAGAAGTGGTCTAAATTTTCCAGTCTTCTCTAATGAGTGGCAGTTTGAACAAGCTATTTTTGTCAAGATTTCTCCAACTTCTAATTTATTCTCTTCAGTAATTGTTTTTAGTCTTTGGGGAATCCAAATATTTGTTTTAAGTAAACCATGTTTAGCAATAATCTCTACTTCATTTTTGATATTCTTACCAGGAACTTCTCTTCCCATAATTTGATTACTATAAACATATTGACCTACCACATATGGTTTTCTAATACTCTCTCTTAATTTCTCTCCTGGCCAAAGACCAAAAATAGCAATTATAAAAAGCATAGTTATAGAGAAAGGTTTATTAATAATAAGTGGCTTAAAGATAGCAAGTGCAAAATATAAAGAGAATACTATTATTAAAATAGCCTTATTCATTATCATATCTGCCATATAAATTTCTAGCAAAAGTTTTGCATTATCTGGTAGTGTTGTCATGTACCACATAAAACATACTAAGGTTATAAAACCTCCAATAAAACTTATAATACCCATTTTTTTTGTTAGTTCTATTCTTAACTCTTTATTTCCTAAAGCAGAAGCAATAATTAAACCTATAACTCCTGACATCATAATCATAAATCCTATTCTTAGAAAAAGATGAGGAAAAGTTGTTAGTCCAAAGAAAGCATCACTTACTGAACCTGTTTGATAAAAGGCATCATTACCTGGCCACATCATAAAACTAATAATTCCGATAATTAAAAATAGTGTTCCAACTGAAGCTAAAGCAAAGGCATAAGTTAATTTTAGATGAGTTTTCTTATCAATTTTATTTATAAAGTAAACGAGGGCAAAAACACCAACTACTTCAAAAACAAAAAATACCCATTCTGTTGCCCATACCCACACAAAGTTGTGGATTAAAGCACTAATTCCTCTGGGACTTGCAGCTGTTGCAGTATACCAAATACCTGGTCCTGTAATAGAGCCAACAACATATGAAAATATTAGCAAAAACATTCCATATTTTTTCATATACTCATAAAGGTCATTTCTATTCTCTTTGTATGCCTTATGTGCAAGAAATGCAAAGAGTAAAGCAGCACCAACTGAAGTATGTGAGGCTAAAATATGAATTGTCCCAGTAATTCCCATAATCCAGGCTGAGCCTATTTCAGGAAAGTAAAAAAGAGGAAACATTCCAATTTGTTCCATTCTTGTTCTCCTTATATATATTTATTTTGCATTTTTGCAAAACTTAAATGCTATGTTAATGCTACACTGTTAATTTTATGTTATGTTTTATTTCTATGGTTATTAATACTTACTTCAATCAACTTATAGTAGAATATTCAACTTTTTACGATTGGAGATACTATGAAAGTACTATTATTAAAAGATGTTAAGGGAACTGGAAAAGAAGGTGA
This sequence comes from Halarcobacter bivalviorum, assembly GCF_003346815.1. Taxonomy (NCBI): domain Bacteria; kingdom Pseudomonadati; phylum Campylobacterota; class Epsilonproteobacteria; order Campylobacterales; family Arcobacteraceae; genus Halarcobacter; species Halarcobacter bivalviorum. The sequence goes on along the minus strand of NZ_CP031217.1, from coordinate 1,536,454 downwards.
AGTTGTAGAGGTAAAAGATGGATATGGTAAGAATTTTTTAATTGGAAAAGGTCTTGCTCTACATGCAACAAACGAAGTTCTGAATAAATTTAAAGCACAACAAAGAAAAAAAGCTGAAATCGAAGCACAAGAGTTAGAAGAGGCTAAAGAGCTTGGAGAAAAATTAGATTCAACAAAATTAACTATTAAACACAAAGTTGGTGCAAATGGACACCTAATTGGTTCAGTAACTAATAAAGAGATTAGTGAAGAGTTAAAAACACAGTTTGATATCGATTTAGACAAAAAAGCATTAACTTTAAAAACAAAAATTAAAGCAGAAGGTATTTTTGAAGTTGATTGTAAATTAGGTCATGGAGTTCATGCAACTTTAAAAGTGGATATTATAGGAGTTGAATAGTGTTTGACGCAACTACGATACTTGCTTATAAAGGACAAGGACAAGCTGTAATAGGTGGAGATGGTCAAGTTACTTTTGGAAATACTGTTTTAAAAGGTAATGCTACAAAGATTAGAAGACTTTATAAAGATAAAATTTTAGCAGGCTTTGCAGGAAGTACTGCTGATGCATTTAATCTTTTTGATATGTTTGAAGCTCACTTAGAAACAACAAAAGGTGATTTATTAAAAGCAGTTATTGCTTTCTCTAAAGAGTGGAGAAAAGATAAAGTTCTTAGACGATTAGAAGCTATGATGATTGTTTTAAATAAAGAACATATCTTTATTCTTTCTGGAAATGGTGATGTTGTTGAACCAGAAGATGGAAGTATAGCTTCTATTGGAAGTGGAGGAAACTTTGCTATTTCTGCGGCAAGAGCACTTGCAAAGCACTCACAATTAAAACCAGTGGATTTAGTAAAAGAGTCATTAATGATTGCTGGAGAACTTTGTATTTATACAAATCAAAATATTAAAATATTAGAGATAGAGGATTAATAATATAATGAATATGACACCTAAAGAGATTGTTGCATATTTAGATGATTATGTAATTGGTCAAAATAATGCTAAAAAAACAATTGCTTTGGCATTAAGAAATAGATATAGAAGAATGAAGGTTGAACCAGAACTTCAAGAAGAGATTATGCCAAAAAATATTCTAATGATTGGAAGTACTGGTGTAGGTAAAACTGAGATTGCTAGAAGACTTTCAAAAATGATGGGTCTTCCTTTTATTAAAGTAGAAGCATCGAAATATACAGAAGTTGGTTTTGTAGGAAGAGATGTTGAATCAATGATTAGAGATTTAGTTTTTGAATCAGTTAATTTAGTAACAAAAGAATTTGAAGAAAAAATTAAAGATAAAATTGATGAAGAGATTAATAGAAAAATCATTGAAATTCTAGTTCCTCCACTTCCAGAGGGAGCAACTGACAGTGCAAGAGAATCTTTTATAAAAACATATAATAAGATGGAAGAAAAACTTATTGCAGGTGAGTTAGATGATAAAAAAATAGAGATTGAAGTTCCTAAAAAAGCTCATGTAGAGATTATTGATTCTTCTTTCCCTATGGATATGAGTTCTATGCAAGAGAGTCTTAATAAAATGCTTGGTGGAATGAATAAAGAAAAGATAAAAAAAGAAGTAACTATTAAAGATGCAAAAATCCTATTAAAAGATGTTGCAAGTGAGAGTTTACTTGATCAAGAAGCTATTAAGATTGAAGCTCTTAAAAGAGCAGAAAATGGTGGGATTATCTTTTTAGATGAAATTGATAAAATTGCCACTGGTTCAAAATCTCAAAATCAAGATCCATCAAAAGAGGGTGTTCAAAGAGATTTACTTCCAATTGTTGAAGGAAGTTCTGTTCATACTAAATTTGGTCAAATAAAAACAGACCATATTTTATTTATAGCTGCAGGGGCATTTCATGTCTCTAAACCAAGTGATTTATTACCTGAACTTCAAGGAAGATTTCCTTTAAGAGTCGAACTAGAAAATTTAGATGAAGAGGCTCTTTATAAAATTTTAACTAATACAAAAAATTCTTTGCTTAGACAATATAAAGCTTTACTTGCCGTTGAAGATGTAGAGTTAGAGTTTGATGATGAAGCAATACATGCCTTTGCAAAATATTCTGTAACAGCAAATGAAAAAACTGAGGATATTGGGGCAAGAAGACTTCATACAGTTATTGAAAAAGTTATAGAAGATATCTCTTTTGAAGCAGATACAAAAGCAGGTGAAAAAATTATTATTACTAAAGAGCTAGTTGAAGAAAAACTAGATGATATAGTAGATAATGAGGATACAGCAAGGTATATTTTATAAAATAAGCAAGAGTTTAACTTTATTTTTGATAAAATGAGTTAATTTGTAAATTGGAGTAAGTCAATGAAAATTGTAACATTTAAAGAAGTTGAAGAATCATTAATTGATAGTAGTAAACATACAGTTGAACATTTTCAAAGTGGTTGTAGTGGAGATGCTCAAGTTGCTATTATAGATATTAATACAATTTTTGATTTTGAAGAAAATAAGCATGAAGCTTGTGCTGAGAATTTTATTTCAGTTGCTATAATTGATGATGATAGTGATTATGAAGCATTTAAAAACTTTGGAATTGATGCTTGGATTAAAGGAAGTGACTTACAAGATTTAAATTCATTATTAAATTTAATTGAAAAAAGGCATTTCTCATAATTATAGATTCTCATTGTCATTTAGACAATATCCAATATCAAGATGATATTGATGAAGTAATTAACCGTGCACTTGAAAATGGAGTTAAAGGTTTTTTAATTCCAGGTGCAGACTTAAAAGATCTTCCAAAAGCTTTAAAACTAGCAGAAAAATATAAAGAAGTATTTTTTTCTGCTGGTGTTCATCCTTATGATATAGACACTTATGATAAAAAGACTTTAGAAGAGTATCTTACTCATCCTAAATGTATTGCTGTAGGTGAATGTGGTTTAGATTATTATAGACTACCAGAAGATGAAGAAGAGAAAAAAGAGAATATAAGAGTTCAAAAAGAGGTTTTTATTGACCAAGTAGAACTTGCTAAAAAGCTTAAAAAACCATTGATTATTCATATCAGAGAAGCTTCAAATGACTCTAAAATAATTTTAGAAGAGTATAAGGCTAAAGAAGTTGGTGGGGTACTACATTGCTACAATGCAAGCGAACATCTTTTACCTTTAGCTAAGCATAATTTTTATTTTGGAATAGGTGGAGTTTTAACTTTTAAAAATGCTAGAAAATTAGTTGAAGTTTTACCTAAAATACCATTAGAAAAATTGATTCTAGAAACAGATTGCCCATACCTAACTCCTCATCCTCATCGAGGAAAAAGAAATGAGCCTTATTATACAGTTTTTGTAGCTCAAAAGGTTGCAGAATTACTTGAAATGCCTTTATCAGAGGTTGAGAGACTTACTGTAAATAATACAAAAGAGTTATTTAAGCAGTTTTCTACAATAATTTAGATAAAATATTTCCTATTTTAAAAAAATAGGACAATATTTGAAAAGAGTAATTTCTCTAATACTAATTTTTTCTATATACTCTTATGCATCACTAATAGGTTCAGCTTACTCTCAAAGAGACTTACAAATTTTAGAGGATTTAGATATAAATCCATCTTTTATTAGTGATTATAAGCTACAAAAAGTATATACCCAATATCAAAGTAAATATAATTCAAGTAACTATGTTGAAAAATTAAATGAGGCTTCGTTATTTGTTCCAAAAATAAAAGAGATACTAAGAGAAGAAGGTATTCCCGATGTATTTATTTATATGGCAATGGCTGAATCAAACTTTACAATGGATGCAAAATCAAGAGTAAGGGCTACTGGTCTTTGGCAATTTATGAGTGCTACAGGAAAAAGATATGGTTTAGAAAATGATTTATATGTTGATGAAAGAATGGATTTAATTAAATCAACTAAAGCAGCAGCAGATTATTTAAATAGACTACATGATATTTTTGGGAAGTGGTATCTTGCTGCAATTGCATATAATTGTGGTGAAGGTAGAGTAATTGAAGCCATTGCAAGAGCTACAATTGATTTATATGTTGAAAGAAATCCTCATATGAAAAATGATAAGCAAATTGATGAATATAGAAATATTATAAAAGCCTATCAAGAAAAAAGAGTAAAGTTTAGAGAAGTTAGAAAAGTTTATAATGAAGTTAAAAAATGGAATATTGAACCTGATATCAATGATTTATTAACTGTTCAAACAAAAATTAGTAGACAATATATTCCTAGTGAAAGTAGAAGATATATTAGAAAAATTATTTCACTTGCAATGATGAAGTCTCAAAGCTTTATTAGACATGAAGAAAATTCACACTTATTAAATATGGGAATCTCTACTACAGTAGCAACTGTACAAGTAAAAGGTGGACTTCACCTACGAAATATTGCAAACTCAATAGGCATGAGTTATGATGAGCTTTTAAGCTTAAATAAACATATTAAACAATCAATTATTCCTCCTACAAAAGAAGTTTATGAAATAAATATTCCATATAGTAGATTAAGTAGATTTAATGAAACTAAAGATAGTATAAAAGATACTAAATTTGTAGTTCACATTGTAAAAAGAGGTGATACTTTATATGGACTTTCAAGAAAATATAGAATTCCATATAGTTTAATTAAAGATTACAATAAGCTAAAAACAAATAAGTTAGCTTTAAAGCAGAAGATTATTTTACCTATTCCTAAAGATATGATAGGAAAAATAAAATTTTCAAATGATAATAGCTATACAAGCAATAAAAAAAATTATACTGTTAAAAGTGGAGACTCTTTATATTCAATTGCAAAGAAATATAAAATTAATGTTGAAAAATTAAAAAGAGATAATAATTTAAAAACATCACTTTTAAAAATTGGAGATAAAATTGTTATTAGGTAAATCAATAAAAACTACTATTTTTTCTACTGTATGTGCAACAATTATTTTTACAGGTTGTTCAACTAAGTCTACATCAGGTTCATATATCCCTTATTATGGTGGAAGTGAAAAGAAGAATAAAACTTTTAAGCCATTAGGTGATCAAGCGATTAAAAATTCAAAAGCAATGCATCGTGCAACTATGAGACCTTATAAAGTTCATGGTAAATGGTATTATCCTACTTTAGCAAAGGTTGGAGATGTTCAAACTGGTATTGCTTCTTGGTATGGACCTAATTTTCATGCAAAACTAACTTCAAATGGTGAAATGTATGATATGTATGCAATGACAGCTGCACATAAAACTCTTCCTATGAATTCAATGGTAAAAGTTGATAACTTAGAAAATGGGAAATCAGTTGTTGTAAGAATCAATGATAGAGGACCTTTTATTACAGGAAGAATTATCGATTTATCAAATAAAGCTGCTCATGCAATTAATATGGTTGGAAAAGGAACAGCAAATGTTAGAGTTACTGTTTTAGGGTTTAATGCAAAAATTGCTCAAACAGAAGAAGAGAAACAAGAAACAGCAACTGTTGGAAGATATTATGTTCAAGTAGGTGCTTTTAGTAGATTAGAGGGTGCAAAAATTACAAAAAGAAAATTTGAGCTAATACTAGAAGATGGATATAATGTTATAATTAAAAGTACTGATTTACATAGAGTTTGGATTAGTGGATTTAGATCAGAACAAGAAGCACAAGATTTTAAAGAAGCAAATGGTCTAAAAGGTGCACTAATTATTGCAAAATAGGAAAAAACATGACAGAGATTAATAGAAAAACAAAAGAGACTGATATTAAATGTAAACTTGATATTAAAGGTAATGGAACATCTAAAATTAATACAGGTGTAGGTTTTTTTGACCATATGCTTGAAGCTTTATCAAAACATAGTGGTATTGATATTGAACTATCTTGTGATGGAGATTTACATATTGATGCACACCATACTGTAGAAGATTGTGGAATTGTTTTAGGAAAAGCTTTAAAAGATGAGATTTTTCCAATTGAAAATGTAGAAAGATATGGGAATGCGACAGTTGTTATGGATGAAGCAGCAACTACATGTGCCTTAGATTTATCAAATAGACCTTTTTTAGTTTATGAAGTTAATGTTAGTGGAAAAGTAGGGGAGTTTGATGTTGAGCTTGCTGAAGAGTTTTTCCATGCTTTAGTTATGAATGCCGGTCTTACATGTCATATAATTAATGAAAGAGGAAGAAATAAACACCATATTTTAGAAGCGAGTTTTAAAGCTTTTGCAGTAGCTTTAAGAAGAGCTATGGCTAAAAATGAAAAACTAGGTGTTCCTAGTACAAAAGGTGTTTTATGATTAAGTTAATTGTTCTTGATGTTGATGGTACATTAACAAATGGACAAATAACTTACACAAATAGTGGAGATGAATTAAAATCTTTTGATGTAGCTGATGGTTTAGCAATTGCAACATGGACCAAAAAATTAGATAAAAAAGCAGCTATTATTACAGGTAGAACATCTAAAATTGTAGAGCAAAGAGCAAAAGATTTAAAAATAACGCATCTTTACCAAGGTGTGCATAATAAAGATGAAATTTTAGAAAATATTTTAAAAGAAGAGAATATCTCTTGGCATGAAGTTGCTGTAATTGGAGATGATTTAAATGATTATAAAATGTTAAAAAAAGCTGGACTTTCATTTACTCCTGCAAATGGGTCAAAATATATAAAAGATATTGTTAATATTAAGTGTGAAGCCTTTGGTGGAAGTGGTGCAGTAAGAGAGATGATTGAATATATAGTAAAAGAAGATGGTATTGAAGAGGAATTTATAAACTCATGGCTATAAGAGCATTTGTTTTAATTCTTTTAGTTTTATCAGTAACTAGTTATTTTATTCCGGTTAAAAATATAGTTAAAAAAAATAGTGAGCAAGAGATACCTTTATTAGTTTTTAATGATTCTACAATGTATACACTTACAACTGATAGTATGAATAGAATTGTTTATGCAAAAGAGGTTTTTAGGTTTAAAGAGAGAGATGTAATGCATGAAGGTGCATTAACTCTTAAAAAATTAGATAAAGATAATAATTATGTTACAGATGTTTTATATTCTGATGTAATAGTTAAAAGAGCTGATATCTATAAGTTTTTTAAAAATGTAAGATTTAGAAGAGATAATATTATAGCTTTAGATACAGATGAGCTTTTTTATAATGTAAAAGATGAAGTTGTTACTAATACTTTACCATTTAATGGTATATATAACAATAATTTAATCAATGGAGAGAATCTTTATTTAGATATGAAGAGTTATTATATGAAATCAAATAATACTCATTTTGAAATTGATATGAAAAAATAGATGAAGGAAAATATTTTATGAAACTATTATTAAAACTAGCACTGCTATCTACTTTGGCTTTTGCTAATGCAAGTAGTGAAAAACTTATAATTGATGCAAAAAACTTTGAAACAGATGATAATAAAGGTATTTCAATCTTTACAGGAAATGTAAAATTAAAAATGGCAAAAGATAGGCTTAATTCAGATAAATTAGAAGTTTTTATGACGCCTAATGCAAAAGGTAAAAACTTAGAGCCTTTAAAATATATTGCTACTGGAAATGTAAGTTTTACAATTTTTTCAAATGGTAAACACTATAATGGAAAAGGTAATAAAGTAATTTATGATCCTAAAAAACTTGAATATACTGTAATTGGAAAAGGTTACTTAAATGAAGTAACAGAAGATAGAAAGCTTTATGGAGAGAAGATTTTTATTAATCAAGAGACAGGAAATGCAAAAGTTAGTGGGACAGATAATAAACCAGTAAGGTTTATTTTAAATATTGATAGTGGTAAAAAATAATGAAAATAGTAGATGCACAGTTTTTAACTTCAGCTCAAAGTATTGTAGATTCTCCAGCACCTGATAGAGCAGAAGTTGCTTTTTTAGGAAGATCAAATGTAGGTAAATCTTCTTTATTAAATACTTTAACAAATAGAAAAGGTTTAGCTAAATCTTCTTCTACTCCAGGAAAGACTCAATTAATTAATTATTTTGAAATTAAATTCAAAACAGGAAATGAAGAGTTACCTTATCTTTATGCTAGATTTGTTGATTTACCAGGATTTGGTTATGCAAAAGTATCAAAGAGTTTAAAAAGAGAGTGGAATAAGAATTTAACAGGATATTTAGAAGAGAGACCTTGTTTACAAATTTTTGTTCATTTAATTGATGCAAGACATCCTGAATTAGATATTGATAGAAATGTTGATGAGTTTTTATCAACTATTAAAAGAGGAGATCAGATTATTCTTCATGCTTTTACAAAAATTGATAAATTAAAACAAAATGATTTACAAAAACTAAAAAGAGCTTACCCAGATGGTGTTTTTATCTCTAATTTAAAGAAAAAAGGTTTAGAAGCACTTCAAAATAGAATTACAGGATACTTATTTGGAAATTAAATTTTATAAACCTGATGTAACTCATATTGCTTCAATGCAAGCATTAGTAAAAGAAGAAGTAGAAAGTGGAAAAATTCTTCTTCGAACAGAAGATGAAATGGCTAATACTATAAGATCTTATACTATTGTTGAAGTAGATGGAGAGATGGCAGGTTTTACAGCTTTACATATTCATTCTTGCAGATTAGCAGAAGTTAGAAGTTTAGTTGTATCTAAAAAATTTAGAGGCTTAAAACTTGGACAAAAACTTGTACAGGCCTGTATTGAAGAAGCAAAAAAATATAAACTTCAACAGATTTTATCTTTAACTTATGAACAAGGTTTCTTTGAAAGCGTAGGTTTTACAAAAATTGAGAAAGAAGATATTCCTGAACATAAAATTTGGGCAGATTGTATTAGATGCAAACACTTCCCTATTTGTGAAGAAATAGCAATGGTATACGACTTATGAAAAAAATTCTGCTTTTAGTAATTAGTACTTTTCTTTTATTAAAAGCAGATTCTTCAGTTATCTACAAAACTAATTTAATTAATCTTACAAAAGAGGAAAAACTCTTTTTAATCGAAAAACATATCAAATGTGTAGTAACAAAAAACTGGCCACCTTTTAATTATGAAGAAAATGGTAAATTAGTAGGTATTTCTCATGATTTTTGGGAGTTAGTTAAAAATAAAACTTTAATTGATTCAGAATGTAAAGCAGTTGATAGTTTTCAAGATGCAATTACTTTAATTAAAGAGAAAAAAGCAGATGTAGCTTTATCTACAGCAATTACTGACAATAAATTATATTATGGTAGATTTTCTAAACCTTATGTTTCTTATCCAATAGCAATTGCTACAACTTTAGATAAACAATATATCTCTAGTACAGAATCATTAAACAATAAAAAAGTAGCTGTGGGTAAATTTTATAGTACATATCAAATATTAAAAAGCAAATATCCAGAAGTAGAGTTTGTAGAGGTTAAAGATAATATTGAAGCCTTAAAACTTCTTTCAAAAGGAGAGGTTTATGCTGTAATTGATATTTTACCTGTGTTATCTCTTATCATTGCAGATTATGGCTTTAAAGATATAAAAATAAGTGGAACTACTGAGTTTAACTTTGATGTTAGATTTATGGTTAGAAGTGATTATGAAGAGCTTATTCCAATTATAAATAAGGGAATTGAATCAATAACTCATAAAGAATCAAATGAGATAAAAAATAGATGGTTGTCTGTAAGGCTTGAGAGTATTGTTGATTATTCTAGATTTTGGGAAATTAGTTTTATTGGTATTTTAGTTTTACTAATTTTATCATACAGACAATATATTTTAAATAGACATAATAAAAAACTTCAAGAAGCTAATGAAGAGATTGAAAAAAAGACAAAAGAGTTAGAACAAAAGACTAAGCAAGTTGCAAAACAAAAAGAGCTTTTTGAAAAGATTTACCATGAGTCAACAGATGGTATTTTATTAATGCTTTTAGAAACAAAAGAGATTATGGATTGTAATGATTCTGCATTAAGAATATTAAAGTATAAAAATAAACAAGAGTTTTTAGATTTAGAACTTTCAGACCTTTTCCCTACAAAACAACCAAGTGGGCTCTCTTCGGTTTTTAATATATATAAAATGCTTGATACTGCAATTGAAAAAGGTTCTAACTCTTTTGAATTTGTTTTTAAAAATAAAAGAAGTAAAAATATTTGGCTAGAAGTTGTTTTTACTACAATTACTCTTGATGATAAAAACTTAATACATGTTGTTTTAAGGGATATTGATAAAAGAAAAGAGATGGAAGAGGAGTTAAATATTTTAACTCATAATCTAGAAGATAAAGTAAAACAAGAAGTAAAAAAGAATGAAGAAAAAACAAAACAACTTCTTCAACAAAGTAGATTGGCTCAAATGGGAGAGATGATCTCTATGATTGCTCATCAATGGAGACAACCCTTAACGGCAATCTCTGCTACTACAAATAATTTATTACTTCGTATGATGATTAAAGATCGACCAAGTGATGAAAACCTAAGAAGAGAAATTTCTTTGATTTCTGATTATTCTCAACACTTATCAAATACTATTGATGATTTTAGAAACTTCTTTAAATCAGATAAACAAAAAATAGAGACTACCTTAGAGAGTATTGTTTCAAACTCAATAAATATTATAAGAAATTCATTAGAGGGGAATAATATAAAACTAACAGTAAATTTCAACTGTTATGAGAGTGTTAATGTTTTTGCTTCGGAAGTAAATCAAGTGGTTTTAAACCTTATTAAAAATGCAGAAGATGCTATTTTAGAAAATAAGGTTGAAAAAGGAGAAATCAAAATTTCAACTTCATGTGAAGATGATTTTTGTTTTATTGAAATAAGTGATAATGGGGGAGGAGTCCCTGAAATGATTATGGAAAAAATCTTTGATCCATATTTCTCAACTAAAAAATCAAAAGAGGGAACGGGATTAGGTCTTTATATGAGTAAGATTATTGTTAATGACCATTGTAAGGGAGAGTTATCAATTAAAAATAGCTCAGAGGGAGCTATTTTTAGAATTAAGATACCATTTTTGCCTAATTAATAATTTTATTAAGATGATTTTTGATAATCACAGGAACAAAGAACATTGATACTATATAAGATATTAATGTTCCTCCAATTAAAGCAACTCCTAAGCCACCAAATACAGCATCAGTAGCTAATAATGTTGAAGCAAAAACCATTGTTAAAACTGTTAAAATAATAGGTTTTGAACGTGTTGCTGTTGCTTTTGCAATTGCTTCATTTATACTAAGACCTTTTTCCTCTACTAACTGTTTAGAAAAATCGATAATAAGTGTTGAGTTTCTTGAGTTTATTCCAATAAGACCAATAAAACCTATTAAAGAAGTTGCAGTTAAATAAAAAGTATCACTTGTAATTAAATCCATAATTATATGAGCAAAGATAACTCCAATTATTGAAATAAAACTTGCAAGAACAATTCCTCCTGAAAGAGCAAAACTTTTATAATATACAACCATTAAAAAGAAGATTAGTACAAGAGCAATAATAAAAGCTCCACCTAAATCTATAAAAGTATCTATTGTGACTTTTAACTCTCCATCCCAAACTAATTTAAACTTCTCATTTGTAAGTTTATTTGTAAATTCAAGATTTAGCATATCAGCTTTTGTTACTTCATATTTATCATCAAAGTTTTCTAAAAAATCATTCCTTGCATCAAGTAGAGGGTAGATTTGACTATCTTTATTTGTTTCAGCAATAACATTTATCATAGAAGCTAAATTTTTTGAAGTAAGTGTTGCTTCTTTTTGAACTTTTTTTATTGAGATAAGTTCACTTAAAGGAACAGTGAAACCATGTTTATTTATAAGTTTTAATTTTGAAAACTCTTCTACAATAGCCTCTTTATCATTACTTTTGAAAATTCTATTTTCATTTAGTCTTAAAAAAATTGGTATTTGGCTTTGTTTATCACTTTCATTTACAACAGCTATTTCTAGACCTTCATAGGCTAAATAGATGCTATTTTTAACTTGTTCTAATGAGATACCACTTTGTATGATTTTATTGTTATCAAGTTTTATTTCAAACTTATTATAAGCCTCATCAGCCATAATATCAACATCAACTAAGGTTTTTTGCTTCTTTAAAATAGCTGCTACTTTTTCAGCAAATTCTCTTCTATTTTCAAAAGAGTCTCCTCCATAAATTTCTGCAACAATTGAGGCTAATACAGGAGGACCAGCAGGTAATTCAATAAGTTTTATATTTGCATCATATTGTGAACATCTCTTTTGTAACTCTTCTCTTATCTCACTTACAAAATTATAACTTTGAATATCTCTTTGTGAAGCTTTTTTAATATTTACCATTATTTCAGCTTGAGATTGTTTATCTTTTAAAGCACTTTGCTTAACTAAAGCTGCAAAATCTAAAGGTTGGCCTTCTGCAATAAAAACAGAGATATCTGTAACTAGCTCTTTATTTATTAGTATCTGCGAAATACATGAAGTAACTTCTTTAGTTTGTGAAGTAGAAGAACCATCTTTTAAATCTACATATACAGAAAAAGTATCAGAATCTTTACTTGGCAACATTTTTGCTTTTGTAATCTCTGTTGGAAAGGTTAAAACACTTAAAATAAATAAAACTAAAGTGATAAGATATATCATTAAAGATTTTGAAGGGTTTTCAAGTATTGAATAAATAAATTTTTCTAATTTCATCTTCAACCCTTATAAAAATTTTTTTACTAAATATGGAGTAAAAACATATGCAACTATTAGTGAAACAATAAGTGCAATAGGAACAAAAACAGGAAGAGGGTGCATAAATTGACCCATCATTCCCCCAACAAAGAACATAGGTATAAAAGTCATAATAATAGCAATTGTTGCAATATTTGTTGCATTTCCTATCTCATTTGTTGCATTTATTGAAAGAGTTTTTATATCAGTAACATTTTTATCCTCTTTTTTATGTCTTACTATATTTTCAATAACAATAATAGCTGCATCAACCAACATACCTAAACTAACTATAAGAGCAAAAAGGGTGATTCTATTTATGGTCTCATCAAATAAGAATCCTATAAAAAGAGTAAGAGATAAAATCATAGGAACTAATAATGATACAATCATAGCCTCCTTTAGTCCAAGTGAAAAAATTAGTAAGATAGCTATAATTACAATTGAAATTAAAAGGTTTTGTACTAAAGAGTTAACGGCATTATTTGCTGTATAACCATCATCTCTTGTAATTACATATTTAATTCCTTTTTTAGCAAATTCCTCTTTTTGTTCTTGCATAAAAGAGAAGACTTTTTCATTTATAGTAACTGAGTTTGTTCCTTTTAATTTAGAGATAGTCAATGTTACTTGAGAGATACCATCTTTTAACTCTTTTGTATAAAGTACTGCTTCTTTTTTATTTTGAATATCATGAGACTTTTCAATCCTTGCTATATCTTTTAAATAGATAGCTATTCCAAAATTATATGAAACAATAATATTCTCTAAATCCTCTTTTGATTCGATTGCATTTTTGATATTCAAAATTGTTAAATCATTTTGAAAATTGTCACTTGTTATAGTTGAAGAAGTATGTGCTAAGGCTTTTATTCTATTTGCAATTTGACCTAAAGATAGATTATATTGTGAGAGTTTATTCGCATCTATATTTATATTATATTGGTCTTTTTTTTCTCCTTTTAAATCAACAAGAGCAACATTCTCAATTTTGTTTATTTCATGTCCTAACTTACTTACTTCATTAAAAAGTTCTGCCTTTGAAATAGAGTTATCTTTTGCATAAAAAGCAATAGTTGCAATTGGAATATCTGTATCTATATCCATTGTTTTTACTATAGGAGGAAAAGCTCCTTTAGGAAGCATATCCATATTTCTCATTACTTGGTCATAAAGTTTTAAATTTGACTCTTCTTTATCTTCTCCAATAAAATATTGCACTTGAACAATGCCTAAAGAGTCTTTTGCATAAGAGTAGATATGTTCTACTCCTTCTATTTCTCTAATTTTTTTCTCTAAAGGCTCAATAATAACTTTTTGAATTTCACTTGGTTTTGCACCAGGAAGAGCAACTATTACAGCTCCACCACTTACTTTTATTTGAGGATTCTCTTCCCTTGGCATAAACTCCAAAGAGATAAAACCTAAAGTAAGGATAAATATCGCTAAAATAGCTGTAAGAGGGTGCTCAATAAAAGTTTTAGCAAGCCTTCCTGCAATATTTAATTCATTATTCATTTACAAATTCCAAAAAGAGTTTTGCATACATACCTGGGTAGAGTTTTTTATCTTGTTTATCAAAATCTATTTTTACAATAAAAGAGTGAGTCATACTTTGAGTATCTGGAATAATTGAAGTGATTTTACCTTCAGTTTGAAAAGCTAATGATTCAATAAATACTTTTACCTTTGTTCCAATTTTTACTCTTTGTAGGGCACTTTCAGGAATAGATGTTTTTATTTTTAAAGAGTCTAAATCTGTTAAAATAAGTGCTGGCATAGAAGGAATAGCAATCTCTCCTTCTTTTATACTCTTTTTAATAATTAAGCCATTATTTGAAGCTTTTATATTTAGATATTCATATTGAGTATTTACTTCTTTTATTTTTGCTTTTGCAATATTTAGTAAATTTTTTGTATTGTCAAGTTGTAGTTTTAATTGCTCTAATTCATATTTTGCAACTAAATCCTTCTCATATAGTCTTTTATATCTCTCATAATTTAATTTAATATTTGCAAGACTATTCTCTAACATCTCTTTATTATACAAAGCCTCTTTTTTTAAACTATCAATATTAGAAGAGTCAATTGAATAAAGAGAATCTCCTTTTTTTACAAAATCTCCCTCTTTTACATAAACTTTTTTGATAAGTCCCATAAATTTACTTGAGATAATCTTTTCATTATCAGAGATTACTGTACCACTTATTTCCATTGCTTGTAAATTTATAATTAATAAAATAGTTAAGATTAAAATTTTTTTCATATATTTTCTCCAAAAAGATTATTTCCAATTGCTAAATTAAGAGTTGCAAGAGCTAAAGATTTTTCATATAAAGCAAGTATATATAAAGCTTCATTATTTCTATAAATAGCCTCTTGTTTAAGAAGTTCAGACATTGAAATTAGTTTATTTTTATACATTAGTTTTGATTGTTCTAAGACATCTAGAGCTAACTCTTTTGCTTTAAGTTTCTCTTTTAAAACTTTTGTTTTTGCTTTTAATGTAAGTTTAGCTTTTTTGATTTCTAATTTAATACTATCTTCTAACTCTTGTTTTTGTAATAAAGATTTTTTATACTCTAATTTACTCTTCTCCAAATCACTTGCTCTACTTGGGTCAAAAAGTGCAATTTTTATTCCAATTAGGGCTAAGTAGTAATCCTTTTCATCATTACTTGTGATTTTATTATCATTTATTCCATACTCTAAATGAGAGTAAATATTGGGATAATAAGAGGCTCTATTTAAACTGATATTCTTTTTATAAATATCATTTGCAGTTTTAATAATCTTTATTTCATCTCTTGTCTCTAAAGCTTTTTCAAATGCACTTTGTTCATTTATATCTACTTCATAACTTTTTAGCTCTTCTACATCTGAGATATTTTCAATTCCTGTTAAGAATGAAAGATAAGCTAATGAGAGTTCAAAATTATTTTGAGCTTCAATTAAAGTACTTTGGGCATTTAATTTTTTAACTTGAGCCTGTTTTTTATCAATTTTAGTAACTAAACCCTCTTTATAAAACTCATAGGCTATGGTTTCATATTTTTCAACTGCTATTTTTGCCTCTTGTGCGGCTTTTACAAACTTTTTAGCCACAACACTATTATTATATGCTTTTAATACCTCTAGTGATAGATGATTTACATTGATATTTAATTTAATCTCTTCTGCTTTTTTTTGTAAGCTAATCATATCTTCTTGGTTTGAGAGTTTAAAACCTGTGAACAAAGGGATATTATAAGTGATTTTACTATTAAAATTTTTTCTACTTTCTGGGTAGTTTAAATCTTTTGGTTCTGTATTTATGGGCTCTTTAAATTGAGAAAAACCAAAATCCTCAAAAGTAGCCTCTCTTGAAGAGAGTTTATAATTAAAGACATAACCAGCATGGTTTGTTTTACTTGCTTCGTGAATTAGATTTAAATTTCCTAAAGAGTAAGATTTGATTTTAACTAAATCTTGATTTTTCTCTTCAATCTCAATCTTTTGTTGCTTTATTTTTTTACTATTTTCTAAAGTACTGTTAAGAGCTTTTTCAAAAGAAATTGTTTGAGAAAAACTAAGAGTTGATAGTAATAATAAATATAATATCAACTTATGCATATCTGCTCCTATGAATTATTTTGTGGGATTATACAATAAAAAATAGTATAAATCTATTATAAGAAAAAATTATTTAAATTTATCTTCTGTTTTTTTAGTTAGAAGTGCTAATAGTAACACAACAATAGCAATTATTAAAAAGCTAATAATTTCGTTTTGTAAATTTTCCATAAATGAGTTCCTTTAATTTATAGTATAATATTTTTCATAAATTTTAAAAGGGATAATATGTATTTAAAAGATTCTGACTCTATTGAAAAAAATCAAATTCCTAAAACAGTTGATGCAAGTATTGCTGTTTTAACACCAAATAGTGACAAAGATTTTATAGTAAGGAAGATATTATTAAAAAGTGGTGGTTCTATGCCAAATCATACAAATATAATTCAACACCAACAATATGTAGTAAGTGGAGAAGCTAAAGTTGTAGTAGGTAAAGAAGAGTATAGAGCAAAGCAGGGTGATTTTATATATATTCCAGCAGGAGTAGAACACTATTATGAAGCCTGTTATGGTAGTGATTATGAGTTTTTATGTATGATTACTACAAAAGAGGATGAGATTACTTTTATATAAAAGTAATTTTTTACTCTTACTTCCTTGTAAGTAAAAAGCTAATAGTATATATAAAAAAATATTATTAATTAGAGAAAATATTATGTATAAATTGCTATTAGTTCTTCTTATATCTACTTATTTATATTCAAACACTACTTTTTCAGAAGAAGAGCTATCTTATATCTCAAATAAAAAAGTTATTTATATCTCAAATGAATTTGATTATGAGCCATATGATTTTAATAGAGAGGGAAAACCTTCTGGTTATTCAATAGAACTTTTAAAACTTATTTTTAGAGATAGTGGACTTAAAATAGAGTTTATAACAAAGGATTGGGACTCTTTATTATCTGACGTAGAAAATAAAAAAATAGATTTAATTCATACAATTTATAAAACCCCACAAAGAGAAAAAAGTTTAATTTTTTCTACTGGATATTCAAAAGTAATTCAAAGTTATATTATCCGTAAAAATGAAAAAGATATAGATAATATAAAACAACTTTTTGGTAAAAAAGTAGGTATTTCAAAAGGTTGGAGTGAAGAGAGTTTTTTTAATAAATATCCTCAAATTGAAAAGATATATTATAAGAATATAGAAGAGAAGTTATCTGCACTTAGCCTTGGCAAAATAGATGCTATTGTAAATAGTGATAATGTTGCGAAATATTATATTAAAAAATATGGATATGGAACATTAAAGGTATCAAATCCTGTAAAAGAGCAGTTTGGTTCAAGATTAGATGACCATCATTTTGCAAGCCACAAAGATAATCAAATCTTAATTTCAATTATAAATAAAGCTTACGATAATACTTCTTTAGAAGAGATAGAGAAGCTTCATAAAAAATGGTTTGGTAGTTTCTCTATAAATCCTCTTATTTTCACTAATGAAGAGCATGAATATATTCTTACAAAAAAGAGTGTAAATCTTTGTATTGACCCAAATTGGTTACCCTATGAAAAGATTGATAAAAATGGTAATCATTCGGGAATGAGTGCTGATTATTTTAAAATCTTTTCAACACTTTTAAATTTAGAATTTAATTTAGTAGAGACTAAAACTTGGAGTGAATCTTTAAATTTAATAAAAAATAAAAAGTGTGATTTAGTCTCTTTAATTACAAATACAAAAGAGAGAAAAGATATTTTTAATTTTACTTCTACTTATTTAAAAACACCAATAGTTATAGCAACAAAACTTGATGTTTCGTTTATTGATAGCTTTAATAAAATTGGAAATAAAAAGATTGCTTTAGTTAAAGATTATGGTTTTGAAAAGATTTTGAGAGAAAAATATACAAATTTAAATATTGTTCATGTTGATAATATTTTAGAGGGTTTAGAGTTAGTAGCAAAAGGTAAAGTATTTGGATATGTAGACTCTTTTGGTACTATAAGTTATACTTTTCAAACACAGCAGACAAATGAGCTTAAAATAGCAGGAAAAGCAGATATTGAGTGGGAATTAAGTATGGGAATAAGAAAAGATGAACCTTTACTTTTATCAATAATGCAAAAGGCTATTGATAGTGTAGATTCAGAGCAAAAACAAGCTATTTTAAATAAATGGATTTCTATTAAGTATGAAAAAGGAATAAATTATAGTTTACTTTGGAAAATATTTTTTATTTTTTTACTAGTACTTCTATTTTTTATTTATAAACAGTATCTAATGAAAAAAGCAATAAATGAATTTTCAGAGTTAATTGATTCAACAATGGAAGCTATTTTAATTTTTAGAGATTATAGTGTAATAACTGCAAATAAAAGTGCAATTGATATTTTTAAATATAAAAGTAAAGAGGAGATAAATAAGGCATATTTCTTTAATTTTATTTCAAAAGAATCAAAAGAGTTAGTAGGTCAAAAACTAAAAGAGAAAACAAAAGAACCTTTTGAAATTTTAGCAAAAAGAGCTGATGGCACAAAGTTTAATGCTTTGATTAAAGAGGTTGAATTTAAATCAAAAAAAATTATGATCTTAAGTGTAATTGATATTACTCATATTAAACAATTAGAAGCCCAAACAAAACAAGCTCAAATGGGAGAAATGATAGAGAATATTGCACATCAGTGGCGACAACCTTTAAGTACTATTTCTACAATTTCTTCTGGAATAGGTTTGAATATTAGTTTAAATGTTCCCCCTTCATATGAAGAAATCTCAAAAGATATGGATAAAATTGTAGAGACTACTAAATATCTCTCTAATACTATTGAAACTTTTAGAAATTTTTTAAGAGAGAAAAAAGAGTTAAGAGAGGTTATTTTACAAGATAGAATAAATTTAGTATTAGATATTGTAAAAGACTCTTTACGCAATAGACATATAAAATTAATAAATAAAATAGAGGAAACACCTTTTAAAGTTGTAACTATTATTGGTGAGTTAGATCAGGTTTTAATTAATATTATAAATAATGCAAAAGATGCTTTAAAAGAGCAAAAAATAGAAAATCCTTGGATAGAAATAGAGTTAAAAAAAGAAGAGAGTATTTTTGTTATAACAATTGAAGATAATGCTAAAGGAATAAAAGAAGAGATAATGCCAAAAATTTTTGAACCTTACTTTACTACTAAACATAAATCTCAAGGAACAGGATTAGGTTTACATATGAGCTATAAGATAGTAACTGAGAGTTTAAAAGGTAAAATATATGCCCAAAATACAGAGAATGGAGCAAAGTTTTTTATTGAACTTCCATATTCTGTAGTTTGATTTATCATTTAAAGGATTGGGCTAGATTTCCAATAATTAATGACCATCCATCAATTACAATAAAGAAGATAATTTTTATAGGTAAGGAGATCATTACTGGTGGAAGCATCATCATCCCTAAAGACATTAAAATAGAAGCTACAATAATATCAATTACTAAAAATGGTAAGAAAATTAAGAAACCAATTTCAAATGCAGTTTTAAGTTCACTTACAATAAATGCAGGCATTAGAAGTGTTAAAGGTACATCATCAATATTCTTAGGATTTTCTTCTTTTTTTATTCTATAAAATAGTGCTAAATCTTTCTCTCTAGTATTTTTAATCATAAACTCTTTAAAGGGTTTAACCCCTTTTTCAAAAGCTACTTCATAACCAATTTTTTCATCCATATATGGTTTTATAGCATCATCCCAAGATTTTTTAAAATAAGGTTCCATAATAAAAATAGTTAAAATAAGTGATAATGAGATAATAATTTGATTTGGTGGTGTTTGCTGTAATCCAAGTGCTTGTCTAAGTAATGAAAATACAATAATAAGCCTTGTAAAACTAGTAACCATTAAAATAAGAGTTGGAGCTAGAACAAGTAGCGTTAAAATAATTGCAATATTAATTGTTTTTACAAATTGTGCTGGTTCTTCAAGTGCTGCAATAGATAGGTTTATCACAGGGGGAGTTGCTTCTTGAGCAAAAAGTGAAATAGAAAAAATGAATAAACTAATGATTAGTTTCAAATATCGTCCTCAAGTAAAATAAGAAATTACTATATCTAAAAAGTTATTAAATCTCAAAAGTGTTAGTTCGGGTCTTTTATATAACCAAACTCATAAAGTTTTTTATAAATATTTTTAACTAAAAGACCTGCCGCACTTCCACCATGTCCACCATGCTCAACAATAACAGTAACAACATATTTTTTATCTGCTTTATATGGTCCATAAGCTGTAATCCAAGCATGAGATCTATGATAATACTCTAGTTCACTCTCTTTCATTCTTTTCTTTTCTGATTGAGGGATAGCAACAACTTGTGCAGTTCCTGTTTTACCAGCCATAGTTACAATACTATTTCTTGAATATCTATATAAAGTACCATTTTTGTGGTTATTTACTTCATACATACCTTTTCTTATAAGTTCTAAATGTTTTTTATCATAGGGAATTTCAACTGGTTCTACATAACTATCTTTTGCAAAATGTGGAGTAGGAAGTTTTCCACTAGCTAAAAAGGCTGTATATCTAGCAATCTGCATAGGTGTAGTTAACATCTCTCCTTGTCCAATTGAAGTAATAACGGTTTCTCCTACATACCAAGGAAGATTATGTCTTTTTTGTTTCCACTCTTTATTTGGATTTGTTCCATAGTGTTCATTATCTAAATCAATACCAGTTTTTACACCTATACCATATTTTGCTAAGGTTTCTGAAATATTGTTTATTCCAATTTTTAAACTACCTTTATAAAAAAAGTCATCACAACTCTCTCTAATAGCTTTTATAAAGCCAACTTTTCCATGACCAGTAGTTTTCCAACATCTAAAGTTTCTTTTTCCTAAAGTAATAGCTCCTGTATCAAATACAGTATAACTAGGCTTAATACCATTTTCTAAAAATGCTAAAGCAACCCCCATTTTAATTACAGAACCAGGAGGATATTTTCCATTAATAAGTTTATTTGTAAAAGGGTGGTTAAAATCATTTCTCATTTTATCCCACTCATCAGTAGAAATACCATCAACAAAGATATTATTATCAAACTCTGGGAAAGAACCAGCTGTTAATAACTCTCCTGTTTGTGCATCCATAACTATAACAGCTCCACCTTTTCCTGGAAAATTATCTTGAATATATTTTTGTAGTTCAATATCAATTGAGATTGTTAAGTCATTATCACTTGAAGGTTTTTTCTCTTCAAGTACTTCTAGCTCTTTATTTAAAGCATTTACTTTAATATTTTTAAAACCTAATTCACCTTGTAATTTATTATTATAATATTTTTCAAGACCAATTTTACCTATTATTCCACTATGCTTTGAAAAAGGATTTCTTTCTATATCAAGTTTAGAAGCTTTTCCTACATAACCAATTATATGTGAAGCATTCTCTTCATAAGGATAAACCCTTTTTACCTCAGATTTGATTTGAATATCATCTAAAGAATTAAAAAGTGTGTATTTTTTAAAGAACTTGTCATAAGGGATATAATCAACTACTTGTACGAAATCATGTTTATAAGGAGAATCAGATTTTTTATACTCTTTATAAAGGAATTCTTTATCATACTCAGGAAAATGTTTATTTATTAGTGTAATTAGCTTATCTAATTTCTTTTTATTTTTATATGATCTTAAATGAGGTCTTAGATTAATAGAAAATCCTAACTTATTCATTGCTAGTGCTTTTCCATTTCTATCTTTGATTATTCCTCTATTTGGAACATCATAAACTTTTTTAATATAATTTCTTTTTGACAACTCTTCATAATAAGTATTTGATTTAATACTTAGAAAATATACCCTTGCTAATAGAGTAATTATTACAAGTAAAATAAAAATAAATATTAATTTTAATCTAATCAAATGAATATCCCAAATATTATTAAATCAAGTACTAAATTAATCAATAAAAAGAAATTTAGTTGAAAACTTATATCATTGTTTAAAAGCCACAATAGAAGTAAACCACAATAAAAAATTACAAGATAAACATATAAATTTATTCCATCAACAGATAAAACTCTGCTTACATAAGGAATAATGAAAGCATAAATAAAAAATGATAATAAAATAATTGAAAAGGGTTTGAAACCACTATTTATCTCAATAATTAAAATAGTGAAACCTAAGAAAAAGAGGGTGTAGTTATAGTTTTTTTCCATACAAATATAAAAAGCTATAAAAAGTATACCAAGAAGCATAATAGGGAAAAAATAGATTGATGAGATTGTATTAATAATTAGTGCAAAAATACAAAATAGAAAGATATAAAAAGGGTTGTCTAAATTATTAATTTTCATCAGTCATACAGTTCTTCATTTTTTAGGGATTATATTAAAACTATACTTACATAAATATCAAATTGTATCATTTACTTTTTCTTGTTCTCTTTTTTTTCTTTCAAGGGTAGTTAAATCATAGATAAAAGCAAAAATTTCTGAAACAGCTTTATACATACTAGGGGGAATCTCTTTATCTATATCAATTGCAGAAAGAAGTTCTACTAAGTCCTCATCTTTTTTTATGGGAATATCATTATCTTGAGCAATTTTTATAATATTGTTAGCAATTTCTCCTTTTCCTTTTGCTACAATTTTAGGAGCATTATCAATCTCCATTTCATAATCTAAGGCAACTGCTTTTTTTATCTCTCTTTCTTGCATTTTATACCTTTATATCGATTCCAAAACCAATATTATCACTGTTTTGAGTATAAATATCTGTTTTTTTAATCTCCTCTTTTTTCTCATTTTCAAAATTTAGAATATGAATGTTTATAGGAATTAACTCAACAGAGTTTAAAGCTCTTTTTAATTTATAAATATTTTCTTGAATAGCTTTTTTAAAATGCTCTTTTGAGGCATAAACAGTTAAGTCTAACTTATTTTTATCATAAAGACCTAATAATAATCTAGTCTCTCCAAACTCTTTTAGATTTAGATTTATCTCACAATAAAATTTTTCATCTTTTCCTTCTCTCATAGAGATAGAACCATCTTCTAAAATATCCCAAATAAAAGGAATATAGACATTATTGCTATTTGAAACTAAAGATAAGAGTTGATGATACTCGATTTGTGTAAGAATCTTATCAATTTGTTTAGAGTTCTCTGCTACTTTTGAATCCGGATTATTAACTAATTCTTCTTGCATTTTTAATAATAGAGTTTTCATATCATTTTGTAGAGTTGTACTACTATTTTGAGGCTTTTCATTTTTTAGTAAATGTTGGGCAAAGTTTTCTATTGTCTGTTCTAATTTCACAAGAGTTTTATTTATTTTTTCAAAACTATTTTGATTTGTATTTCCTAGATTCATTTGCTCTATTGTAGTTTTTAAATTTTTAATTAAACTATCAAGATTTGAACTTAAATTGTTTATTAAAGGTTTTAAAGAGCTACTGTCTAAATTTTTGTTTTGTAATAAGTTATCAAGCTGAGTTAAAACTGTTTGTTTATTTGGAATATTTTTATCCAATAAAATTTCATTTTTTAAATTTAAAAGAAGATCTTTTATTTGGCCTTGAGCTTCACTTTTTATTTGATTTGTTTGTATTTGAGAAGATAGAGTTTGTAAAATATTTTCTATTCTTTCTACTGAAACAATTTGCCTATTTTGTAAAGAAGAAAGTACATTTTTTAAATTACTTACTATTTCACTAAGCTGTTTATCTTGGGGTAAAATATTATTATTTAGAGTACTAGTTGTTTTAGCTGTAAACTCTTTACTTTGAAGTAAATTATCTATTTGAGTTAATAAAGCTTGTTTATTTGGAATATTATTGTTTTGTAGAATTTCACTTTTTAAATTAAGTAAAAGTTCTTTTGTTTTAGCTAGATTTTCTGTTTTATTATGAATTAATGTTTCAATTTGATTAACAGAACTATTATCTATTTTTGATTGAGTTAATTGAATTTGATTTGAAATATTTTTTAAACTACTTGTTAATTGCTCTAAAGTAGCTGTCTGCTTATTTTGTAAAGATTTTCCTATACTATCTAATTGTTGAGTTAAGTTTTTTAAATCTTTTACATTTTCACTAAGATTAGCTTCTTGTCCTTTTTTATTTTGAGACAAGATTTTATCGATTAATTGGGAAATATTTTTTGCTTGTGGTAATTCAATATCTTTTAAAATAGTTTTTATTTGATTTAATAGGTTTTCAAGATTTTTAGGCAAAGAAGTTTTTGATTCCGCTGCTGCTAACATTTTTGATTCTAAAAAGATACCAGACTTATCTAATGAACTTTTTAAACTCTTTTCATCAAGATTTGTTAAATTTTTTAGAAAATTTTCCAATAAAGGTTTAAATTTTTGTATAGTTTCGTTATTTGTTGGATTTTTTAATAAACTCTCTACATTTTTAGTAAAACTACCTAAGTCTTTAAAAACAGTTGAGTTTTTTAATAAAGTTTCA
Organism: Halarcobacter bivalviorum; assembly: GCF_003346815.1. Taxonomy (NCBI): domain Bacteria; kingdom Pseudomonadati; phylum Campylobacterota; class Epsilonproteobacteria; order Campylobacterales; family Arcobacteraceae; genus Halarcobacter; species Halarcobacter bivalviorum. The sequence goes on along the minus strand of NZ_CP031217.1, from coordinate 1,511,812 downwards.
ATAGAAGAGTTGGTTTTTGCTCCAACTTTAGCTTGATTGAATAAGTTTTTTAAAATATCTTCTACTGTAACTTCACCATTTTTTATATTTGAAAGAGTTTTAACATCTGCTTGTTTTAAAGCATCATTTAAAACCTTATTATTACTTGGTAAAAGAATTTTTAGTAGATTATTATTTGAAACTAACATGATTTAAGTATATCATAAATTATTATATATATTGACTTCAAATATTTATTTTTGTACAATCAATTTGATTAATAAAGGTTGAAGATGAAATTTGAAGTAGTTACTCCTATTGATGGCTTTGAGAAAGAAATAGAATTTGAATTATCAAAGTTAGATGATTTCTTTTTTATGATAAAAGGTGTTGAAACAGGTGAGACTATAAGGCTTATGAATTTTGGTGCCTTAAAATCTTTAGAGTTTGAACTTCCAGAAGATTTTGTTTCTAAATTAGAAATAGAAAGAATTGAAGATATCTCAATTTTTTATATCTTTGTCCTACAAACTACAACTTCAGATTCTTCAATGAATATTTTTGCCCCATTAATAATGAATAATAAATCAATGAAAATGGGTCAAATTCATTTAGACTTAGAAGAGCTAGGCTTAGATAGTTTAAATGATATACTTCCAAAATTTTAAAATAAAGACTTGAATATTTATGCACGAAAAACAACTAAGAGTTAGGTATATTAGAGTATTAGAAAAGTTTTTTACAAGAACTGTTTCTTTACTAAAATTAGAGAATTTTGATAAAGATCTTTTTAAAGAGAGAACTCTTAAAAACTATGAAGATATAAAAAGGGTTAAAGCAGTAGATTTAAATTCTCAATATCTTACTAACTTAATAGCTTTTATCAATAAAACACTACAATCTTTACAAAGTACTACAGATGAAGACTTTGAAAATGTAAGAACAACTCTTTTAAAAGAAGCAAATCTTTTACAAAAAGAGAAAAAAAGAAGTACTTATAAAAAAGATAAACACAAAAATTCTAAATTTGATGATGGATATTAAGATTGTCTCAATCAGAAAATCAAGAACATAAGACTTTTAATCTCTCTGGAGTTTTAAAAAAAGTTTTATATAAAAACGACGAAACAAACTATATTATTGCTGTTTTAGAAAACAATCAAAAAATTTGTGGAAACTATTTTGATACAGATATTGAAAAAATAGTAGGTGAAGAGGTTTTATTAAAAGGAAACTGGACAACTCATAAAAAATATGGAGTACAGTTTGAATTTGAAATTTTGGAGCTAAAAGAGGCAGAAATGTTCTTTTTTCTTACAAAAATAGTAAAAGGAGTTGGTAAAAAGTTTGCCCATGAACTTTTAGAGAAATATGAGGAAGAAGAACTTGTTGAAATTTTAAATGATAGACCAGGAGAGCTTCTACAATTTAAAGGTATAAAAGAGAAAAAGTTAGAAAAAATTGTTGCTTCTTGGCAAAAATTTAAACACTTAAGAGAGTTGGGTAAGTTTTTATCTAAGTTTGGAGTAACTTCAAATTTAATAAATAAAATCTATTCTCATTTTTCTGAGGTAGATAACTTAATAGAGAAAATTAAAAATAATCCATATATTCTTATACATATAAAAGGTATCGGTTTTAAAAGAGCTGATGAGATTGCAAAAGCTTTAGGAATTGACCCAAAATCAGATTTTAGAATTTCTGCTTGTATTAACTATACTCTAAGAGAGTTTTGTGACAATAATGGAAACTCTTCTATTGATAAATCACATTTGTATAGACTTTTAGATGAAAATTTACATTTTAAAAATGAAGAAATTTTATATGAAAAAGTAATCTCTGATATGCTTGTAGAAGAGGAAGTATTTCAAACAAATGAACATAGAATCTCTCCCTCAATGTTATATTTTGCAGAGAGAAGAATTTTAGAGTTTTTTCAAAGAAGAAAAGATGAAAGAAACAGAAAAATAATTGCCTCTTTTGATGAATATATAGTAAGAAAAGAAAAAACCTTAGGTTTTGAATTAAGTGAAGAGCAGAAAAAAGCAGTAGAACTTATAAATGATGGACATAAAACACTTTTTTTAATAGGTTATGCTGGAACAGGAAAATCAACTTCGAGTAGGGCAGTATTAGAACTTCTTGAAGAGATAGTCTCTTATGATGATATTATTACTATTGCTTTAAGTGGTATTGCAAGTCAAAGAATTTCTGATACTACAGGTTACAATAGTTCCACAATACAATCTTTATTTGTAAAACATGAAGATAAAGAGTTTTTCCCTCATAAAGTAATTCTTCTTGATGAAGCTTCAATGGTAAACTCTGTAATGTTTTATAATCTTATAAAAAAGATTTCTGATGATACAATTTTCATAATTGTGGGAGATGATGGACAGCTTCCTGCAATTGGTGCAGGTAATATTTTAGCAGATGCAATTAAATATGAGTTAGCACCAATTTGTAAATTAACAAAAATTTATAGACAAAGTGAAGACCAAGCAATTGCAGTTATTGCAAATGATATAAGACAAGGACAAGTTCCAGAGTATAAAAACAATTATAAAGATTTTGAATTTATAGATGTTTCAATTAATAACTATTATGCGGTTAAAAATTCCTCTTCTCAAAGTGAATTTTCTGATGTAAGGTCAAGAATCTCTGAATCAATTTTAAATATGATATTAAATATTTCTAGTCATTATATACGAAAATATTATGAATATATAAAGAAAAAAGAGATTTCTTCTGCTTTAACACTTTTTCAAGTAATTACTCCTATGAAAGCTGGAGTTTTAGGTGTTGAAAATTTAAATATGCAACTTCAAACGCTTTTTAATCATACAAAAGGGAAAGCTTATAAAAGCAAACTTTATGAATATAAAATGAGTGATAAAGTTATTCATATAAAAAATGAGAATATGAAAGCTCAAACAATGCAGATGTATAAAACTAATTCAACAGAGTTTTTAGAAAAAAGAGTTTTTAATGGTCAATTAGGTTTGATTATAAAACTTAATTTTGAAGAGAACCAATGTATCGTTTTATATCCAAATGATGATATGGTAGTCTTTTATGAATTTGATGAGTTAAGTTCTTTGTTATCCCTTGCATATTGTTTAACTATTCATAAAACACAAGGAATGGAGTATGAAAATGCATTAATTCCTATGAGTTTTTCTCACTATATTATGCACAATACAAAGCTTTTATATACAGCAATAACAAGAGCAAAAGATATGTGTTTTATTGTTGGAGAAGAAGAGGCTTTTAAAAGTGCTTGTAAAAGAATAGAAACTACTAAACGAGAATCGGTCATAAATGACCTTCTTTCAAAAAATCTTTAAAACAATTTTACCTTTATAAAAGTAATTATTATGTATTATATCTAAAATTTTTTAGAGGATAATATTTTATGATAACGTGGATGCAAAGACACAAAAAATGGCTTGTAATAACTATTTGGATAAGTACAATAGCCTTTGTAGGAGCTGGTTTTGTAGGATGGGGGTCTTACGATTATGGTTCTAAAGGTGGTGCAGTAGCTGTTGTTGCTGATAGAGAAGTAAGTGTAGATGAGTATCAAAGAGAGTACTCTAATCTTTATGAACAATATGCAAGAATGTTTGGAGATCAGTTTAATCAAGAGATGGCTGATAAATTAAAACTAAAAGATGCAGCATACAGATTAGTTATTCAAAAGAACCTTATTTTAGCTTTTGCAGATGAATTAGGTTTAGATGTTACAAATGAAGAGATTGCAAAAGAGTTAGTTAAAATACCTGCATTTTTAAAAGATGGAAAATTTGATAAAGATACTTATATCAAAGTTTTACAACAAAATAGATCAAACCCTACAGAGTTTGAAGCTTCTGTTAAAAGAGATTTACTTTTACAAAAAGTTGAGTCTTTATTCCAAATTAAAACATCACAAAATGAATTAAAAAATCTAAATGAATTACTTTTTGCTGAAGATAAAGTAAGTATTAAAATCTTAAATGCAAATGATGTAAAAGTAAATATTAGTGAAGAAGAGTTAAAACAATATTGGGAAGAGAATAAAAATAGCTATGTTTCAGAACCGACTGTAAAATTAGCAATTGAAGAGATTAATGTTGATTTAAAATCTTTTTCAGATGAAGAGCTACAAGAACATTATAATAATTTTAAAACAGATTATGTAAAAGAAGATGGAAAAATTAAATCTTTTGAAGAAGCAAAAGAGGATATGATTCAAGCTTTAAGTGAAAAAGATACAAAAAAAGATGCTTTAAAAAAATATTTAAAACTTAAAAAAGCAGAAGAAAACTTCTCTAAAGAAGTTGAAATAGAAGAGAGTAAATTAGCTTTCGCAGAAGAGGGAATTGAAAAAATCAATGAAGCTGTTCCTGGAGATGTTTTAAAACCATTTGTTAGTGATGGAAAATATCTTATTGTAAAAGTTTTAAATAAAGGTCTTCCTAAACCATTATCTTATGAAGCTGCAAAAGCAGAAGTTTCTAAAGACTTTGAAAATATTGCTTTAGGAAAAGAGTTAGAAAAAGTAGCAAAAAAAGAGCTTGAGAACTTTAATGGTACAAGCTTAGGATATGTATCAAGAAACTCTTTTGATAAAGTTCCTGGTTTACAAGCACAAGAGGCTTTACAGTTTTTAAATCAACTTTTTGCAAGTACTGAAAAACAAGGACAAGTTAATTTAGGAAATAAAATTGTATTATTTAAAATAGAAGATACAAGATTAGGAACATATGATGAAGCTAAAAATGAAGCTGTATCATCTACTGTTGATAGATTATTAAATCAAGAGTTAGTAAATAACTTAATCAAAAACTTACAAAATAGGTATGAAGTTCAATCTTCAATAACTTTAGAGGAGTAGTAATTGAATAAAACCCTTTTAGCAATTGACATTGGTTCATCTAATATAACAGCAGTTATTGCTAGAAACAATTTAGACTATAAAATTAATATATTAGGAACTGGCTCATCAAAAAGTAGTGGGATAAATAAAGGTGTGATATCAAACATTGAGGCTGCTTCAAAGAGCATAAAAGATGCTGTATTGATTGCTAAAAAAAATACAACTGAAGAGTTCGACTCTACAATTGTATCTATATCTGGGGCTTATACAAAAGGAATTAGAAGTGCAGGGAGCGTAAATGTTCCTAATGGTTTAATTACAGAAAATGAAATTAACCAAGTACTTCAAATGGCTTTATACAATGCTACAATTATCCCAGAGTATGAAGTTGTACATGTAATTCCTATTTCATATAAAATTGATGATTCTTCAGATGTAGAAAATCCATTAAATATGAATGGTTCAAGACTTGAAGCTTCTGTTTTTGTTTTAACTGCTAAAAAAACTGCTTTAACAAATATCAAATCTGCTATGAAAATAGCAGGGCTTACAGTAAATAATTTTATTCTTGATGGATATGCTGCTGCTATTTCTGTTTTAGATGAACAACAAAAAAAGTTTGGTGCAACAGTAATTAATATCGGTTCAACAACTACAGAATTTGTATGTTATAGAGGAAATTCTATGATATATAATGGTTTTATACCTGCTGGTTCAAACCATATTACAAATGACTTATCTGTAATGCTTCACACACCTCCAATTGCAGCTGAAAAAATTAAAACTGAATATGGTGATTTATTAAAAACAAGTGAAGAACTTTCAAATAAAAAAATTAGAACACCAAGAATTGGAGATGAAAAAAACTCTTCAGAAATCTCTTTAGAGTATGTACAAACTATTGTTCATGCTAGAGTAGAAGAAATTTTATCTTTAGTAAAAAAAGATTTAAGAAAGAGTGGAATTCATGAAAATTCAGGTGCAGGAATTGTTTTAACAGGTGGAATGAGTAAACTAAATGGAATTAAAGAATTAGCTTCTTTAGTTTTTGATAATTTCCCTACAAAAATCTCAAATCCAGTTAATATTGAAAATGGTTATTTAAGTTTTGAAGATTCAAAAATGGCAACAATTGTTGGTATTTTATTATATTCTTTAGATCCTAATAGGGGATTTGAATTAGATTCAAATAAGAACTTAATTAAAAAACTAAAAACAAATGATAATATTTCTAAAATTGATGATGATATAGCTTTATCTTCTGTAAAAGAAAAAGTAGTTCAAAAAGAGCAACCAAAAATTAGAAGAGAACAAGAAACAAGTACATTGTCTAAAACAAATCCAGATGGTGCGACAACACTAACTAGATTGCCAGAAAACAGCAAAAAGAAAGGTGTTGGGAAGATCTGGAATATGATCACGGAGTGGTTCTAATGGATAATAATTTATTTAAGGTGGATGATATTAAAGTGGAAATGCCAAATAAAACTCTTTCAGATAATGTAGCCAAAATATCAGTAATTGGTGTTGGTGGTGGTGGTTGTAATATGATTAACCACATGATAAATGAAGGTTCTCATAAAATTGATTTAATTGCCGCAAATACAGATTTACAAGTATTACATATTTCAAAAGCACCAAAAAAGATTCAATTAGGTATTAAACTTACAAAAGGTCTTGGTGCAGGTATGAAACCTGAAGTTGGAAGAGATTCTGCTGTAGAGAGTTATGAAGATATTAAATCTGCATTAAATGGTGCAGATATTGTATTTATTGCTGCTGGTCTTGGTGGTGGTACAGGAACAGGTGCTGCTGCTATTATTGCAAAAGCTGCAAAAGAGATTGGAGCTTTAACAGTATCTGTTGTAACTAAACCTTTTACTTGGGAAGGTAAAAAAAGAGCAGGGCTTGCAAATCTTGGTTTAGAAGAGATTAAAAAAGTATCTGATTCAATTATTGTCGTTCCAAATGATAGACTTTTAGAGATTATTGATGAAAATGTAGGGATGAAAGATGCCTTTAAAATTATTGATAATATTCTATATCAAGCAGTAAATGGAATGACAGAAGTTATTTTAACTCCTGGAAATTCAGATATTAATACTGACTTTGCTGATGTTAAAACAATTATGCAGCATAAAGGTATGGCTTTAATGGGTATTGGTAAAGCAAAAGGTGAAAATGCTGCCCAAAGAGCTTTAGAAGATGCTATTGACTCTCCTTTACTTGATAAAGTATCTTTAGGTGGAGCAAAAGGTATTTTAATTCACTTTAATATCCATCCACAAGTTTCACTTTTCGCTATTAATGATGTAATGTCAAAAATTCATGATACAATTGATTCAAATGCTGAGATTATTTTTGGTACAACTTCTGATAGTACATTAGAAACAGATGAAGTGAAAATTACCATTGTCGCAACTGGATTTGAGTCTAAAAATGACCCTATTGTAGAAACTGAAGATGTTCCAGATGCTAAAAATAATCAGATTACACCTGATGATGAGAATTATTTAGATATTCCACCATTAATGAGAAACTATAGAGTACAATATAGTTTAAATAAAGAGTAGAACTTCTCTACTCTTCAAAAATTACTACATCATAAGAACTTTTTTTAATAACTAAAGCCTTAGAGTTTGGAACAATTCCAAATTTATTAATATCTTTCATTTTAATTTGATATGTGCTAATCTCATCTTCTAAGTTTTGTATTTTTTTATTTAACTGTAAAATTAAATCAACTCCAGCTAAATTTATCCCTAACTCTCTTGTTAAAGTAAGCACATATTTTATATGGTCGATATCTTTTTGCGAATATAGTCTAATTTTTCCATTAGTACGAGAGGGTTTAATTAATCCCTCTCTTTCATACTGTCTTAAAGTTTGTGGATGAATATTTAAAATTTCAGCAACTGCTGAAATCAAGTATACTGGTTCATTATAAGCGTTAGTATCCATGATATCTTCTCCTATAAGTTTTCAGGTAGTTTCTCTTTTAAAATCTCTTTAAAATCTTCATCAAGCTCATCAACTTTTGGTAAAACAATATTAGCTTTTAAGTGAAGGTCACCTCTTGTTGAAGTTTTCCTATCAAGTACACCTAACTCTTTTACCCTAAATTTCTGATTTTGTTTTGTATTTTCAGGTACCTTTAGAGTAATTGTTTTATGTATTGTTTTAATTTCAATCTTTCCTCCAAAAAGTGCAGTTTTTAGCGGAATATCAAATTTTTTTGTAAGTGTTGAACCATCTCTTTCATATTCTGGACTAGAAGCTACATTTATTTTGATAATTAAATCTCCTCTTTGCCCTTGGTATGATTTACCTTTTCCTTTTGCTCTAATCTTTTGACCATCACTAATTCCTTCTGGAATTTTAATATCAAAAGAGTCATTGTTTAAAGAGATATGTTGTTTTCCTCCAAGGATTGCCACATCAAAAGGAATAGTTATTTGAGCTTGTGTATCTAAATCAGGCTCTTCATATCCTCCAAAGCCTCCAAAACCACCAAATCCTCCTTGAGAGAAACCAGATGAACCAAAGCCACCTTGTCCTCCACCAAACATTTGTCTTAAGATCTCATCTAAATCAACACCTTGCCCTTGACCTCTTGCAAAGTCATGGAAGTTTTGACCACCAAACATAGAATCACCAAATTGGTCATACTGTTGTTTTTTCTCTTTATCACTTAAAACTTCATAGGCTGCATTGATTTCTTTAAATTTATCTTCTGCACCTTCATCCTTATTTACATCAGGATGATACTTTCTTGCCAATTTTCTATAAGCTTTTTTAATTTCGTCAGCACTTGCATTTTCGCTAACACCTAATGTCTCATATAAACTTTTTGCCATTTTTTAACCTTTTAATTGTTCCAATTAAAAGGGACCTATTTATATCTGACTTCTTTTAACAAAATAGTAAACTATTTTTAAAGAAGCAAACCTAAAGAGAGCAATGAGTTGCTCTTTTATTCCCTTATAAATAGAACATAAAATCTATTAATTATAATAGATATTTTAGCATAAACTTGAGTCAATGTCAATCAAGTTTGGAATATAAATGAGTCATTATAGCTTAAGATAAAAGTAGATTTAACACTTTTTAATCATATTTTAGTAATGATTCTTTTATGTTTGAAAAAGATGAATGGACACAGCAAGAGCTGTTTAAATATACAAATGAATTAGATAAAGAAGGTATTAAAGTAGTTTTAATAGATACTATTTTAAAACCCTTGGAAAAAATAGAGACAATAACTTATAATCCTTATGAAATGATAGAATATCCTAAAGGAACAGTTTTTGTATTTTATTGTGATACTGGTAAAACTACAAAAGAGAGACTTGATTTTTATAAAAAGAAGTTCCCTGAATATAAATGTGTTAGTTTAAGAGGTGGAAGAGGTTATTGGAGACCTAATTATCAATTATTAGAAGAGATGAATTAAATGGATAAAAAAAGCTATAAATATGTTATTGTTGGAGCTGGAATTGCAGGTTGCAGTACAGCTTATTTTCTTTCTAAATACTCAGATTCAATTTTATTAATTGATAGAAATTGCTCTTTAGCTCAAGGAGCAAGTGGAGCAGCAGGAGCTTTTCTTTCTCCTCTTTTAGGAAAACCAAATAGTTTTAAAGATTTAGTTACGGAAGCTTTAAATTTTTCAACAGAGTTTTATAAAGAGATTTGTCCTGAAGAAATAACAAATTGTGGAGTTGTTAGAATTCCAAAAAATAACGAAGATGAAGAGAAGTTTCAAAGTTATAAACCTTATATGGATTTTGATTTTAAAGAAGAAGAAAATGGATATTTTTTTGAAATTGGCTCACAAGTAAACTCTTATAATATTTGTGAAGTTTTAGCTAAAGATGTAGAAAAAAAGTTTAAATATGAAGTAAAAACTTATAAAAAAGAAAACTCTTCTTGGCTTATAAATGATGAGATAAAAGCAGAAAATTTAATTATTTGTACTGGGGCTGACATCTCTTTAATAAAAGAAAAATACTTTAATATAAGAGCAGTTTGGGGGCAAAAGATAGATATTCATTCTACAACTTGTTTAAGTAAAAACTATCATAAGGCTTGTTCACTTTCTCATTCTACAAAGTTAGAGAATGAAAACTTATATTTAACTTCTATAGGAGCAACTCATAATAGGATCGATTGTAATCTTAAGGTTTGTAACTGTTGTTTATCAAAAGAGCAGTTAACTGAAAATGGTTTTAATAGCTATACAAGTGAGCTTGTGAGAAAAGATACCCAAGAACTTTTAATAAAAGCAAATGATATAAAACTTATACATGAACCAAAAGTAGTAGATATTAAGATTGGTCCTAGAGCTTCAAGTATTGATTATTTTCCTATGGTAGGAAAATTAATTGATTCTAAAAAAACTTTAGAAAAATTTCCTCATTTAAAAAATGGTTCACATATAAAAAATGAGATGTTAAGTACTATTGATAACTTATATGTATTAAATGGTGTAGGAGGAAGAGGTTATGTTCTTTCTCCATATTTAGCAAAAAATTTAGTTGATGAAATCCAAAAAAATAATTTTTTAAATGTGGAGATTTCTACACATAGATTATTTAAAAGATGGGTTAAAAAATTATTTTAATAAATCATTAATTTTATGTCGATATGATTTGTGAATTTTTTTTGAAGGACTATAAATGGCAAATTTACTAAAAGTTGTTTTTTTAGGTTTAATAGGTTTTGCACTACTGGTTTTTTTTACAGCAGAAAAGCCAAAGCAAATTGTTGCAAACGAAAATGTTGTTAATATTGTAAAGTATGATTCTTTACCATCAATTTTTGAAATTGTAGGAAAAGAAGATAAAGTTAAAAAAGAAGATCTATTTAAAAAAGACGAAGATACTTTAATTGTAGTAGGAAATCATGACTCTTTAGCTGTTGTAAAAGAGTTACCTAAATATTTTGAATTAACTAAACCATATGTTATGGTAGCAAATATTTCAGCTGCTCCTTGGTTTGTTAAAAAAATGTTTATCCCTGGAAAGTTAGAAGAGTTAAATAGTGATTCTAATATTCCTATGATTTATGATTTTGAAGGTGAGATGGTTAATGTTTTAAATGTTACAGATAACTCAAAAACAAAATTTATTGCATTTATCTTATCTAAAGATGGTGCTATCTCTAAACTTTATGAAGGTGAAGTTAAAGAGGGTGCTTTAGATGGTTCAATGAATGAAGAAGAAAAGAAAAAAGTATTAACTCCTCTTTTTGATTCTTTAAAAAATATATAAACTCTCACAAACTAATTAAGACAATTTTTGTCTTAATTAGAAAATCTACATTATTTTTATTAATTACTTTTTAAGTTAGTTTTGTATTATTATATTACGAATAAATTATTTTAAAAAGGAAAATTATATGAAACATGAATTAATGAAACTACCTTATGAATTAGATGCTTTAGAGCCACATATGTCTAAAGAGACTTTAGAATTTCACTATGGAAAGCATCACCAAACATATGTTACTAAATTAAATGGTTTAATTGAAGGAACAAAATATGAAAATCTTTCATTAGAAGAGATTGTAAAAGATTCTGAAGGTGGAGTATTTAATAACGCTGCACAAGTATTTAATCATGATTTTTTCTGGAATGGATTAACTCCTAATGGTTCTGAAATCCCTTCTGAAGTTGAAGCAGCATTATCTGAAGCTTTTGGTTCTGTTGATGGATTTAAAGAAGAGTTTACAAATGCAGCAGTTAATAACTTTGGTTCTGGTTGGACTTGGCTTGTTAAAAATGGAGGTAAATTAGAAATTGTTTCTACTTCAAATGCAGGTACACCTATTACTTCAGGATTAACTCCAGTGTTAACATGTGATGTATGGGAACATGCATACTATATTGATACTAGAAATGCAAGACCAGTATATTTAGAAAACTTCTGGAAACTTGTTAACTGGAATTTTGTAGCACAAAACCTAGCTAAATAATTATAATAAAAGAGGGTTTTACCTCTTTTATTTATTTAACCAAGATAAAGCTTCTTTTTCTGCTTTAAATGTTTTTATCTCTCCTGAGATAAACCAAGAAGATATTTTAGCTCCAATTTCAAGCCAGCTTTTATTTGTAATAATTGCAATCTTATCAAATTCATTTCCATGCTTTAAACCTAATTTTAAGTCATCCCAAGCAGCTTTTATTTCCCAACCTTCAAGTTCACTACAATCGAATAAAGCTTTAATTTTTGGCTCTTTAATCTCTTTTAATGCTTTATCTAACATTGGAGTAATAATTTGATAATCTTCGTGTGTGAGTTTTCCAATAGCCTTTAGATATAAATAAAACTCTTTATCTACTCTTTGTAAACCAATTGAAAGACCATGTTTATGAGTAATCATAATAGACTCCTTTTTTATAAAGATGTTCTATTATGATTGTATTAATATTTAGTTTAATATTTTAGAAAATAGACTATTTAGATGTAGCTACATTAAATTTACCTACTGCACAAGAAACAAAGCTTTTAGCAGTAGTTGCAGCCTTTTCAAAGCCACTTAATTCATCTGTTGTTAGAGGATAACCTAAACTTCTAAGTTTTAATTTTAACTCTTGCATTTTTTCATCATTTATATCTAAAGTAATTTGTCTTGGATGAACATCTAAATTTACTTCAACTTCTCCAAACTCTTCTTCTAGTCCTTTTATTAAAGTATTTGCACAACCACCACATTTTACATTGTGTACTTCAACTGTTTTTTTCATTTGGTAAACCTTTATTTACTTTTTGCAAGTATATCAAAATATAGTGTTTTTAAAAGAATTTTTCTTCTAAGACATCTACTAAAGTTTGTACTGATTTTACAGAGTTATCAAAAAGTGATTTTTGCATCTCATTTAACTCTAATTCAAAAATCTTTTCAACTCCTTTACTTCCAAGCATAACAGGAACTCCAGTTACAATATCTTTATATCCATACTCTCCATTTAGATATACAGAACAAGGATAGATTTTCTTTTGATTATTTAAGATTGCTTCAACCATAAGTGAAGTAGCATGGGCAGGAGCATAATATGCAGAACCTGTTTCAAGAAGTTTTACAATTTGAAGACCACCATTTTTTGTTTTTTCAACAATTTCAGTTATCTCTTCTTTTGAAAGAATTTCTGTAATAGCAACACCTGCAACAGTAGAGTAGTTTGGAAGAGGTACCATATCGTCTCCATGTCCACCCATTACAGAAGATTCTATTTGTCCTGCACCAAAACCAACTTTTTCTAAAATAAAGTGAGACATTCTTGCACTATCTAAAATACCAGCCATTCCTACAATTTGATTTGAAGAAAAACCTGAAGTTTTAAGTGCTGTATAAACCATTGCATCTAAAGGATTTGATACTACAATTACAATAGCATTTGAAGCATAAGTCTTTACATCTTCAATTACACTTTGCATTATCTTTGCATTTGTAAGAAGTAAATCATCTCTACTCATTCCAGGTTTTCTTGGAATACCAGCAGTAATAACTACTACATCACTATTTTCTAAATCTTTTCCATCTTTTGCAGCTTTAACTACAGTATGAGATTTTGCAGCATTTGCACTTTGTGAAATATCTAAAGCCATAGCTTGAACAATATTTTCACGAATATCTTTTAGTACAATTGAAGAGCAAATACCTTTATTTGCTAAAGCATATGCTAAAGTTGAACCTACATTTCCAACTCCAATAATACTTACTTTTTTATTAACCAAGATATTTCCTTTTTCTTTTTTGTGATTATAACTTTTTGGGTATAAAAAAAGGCAAAGCCAAAGCCTTGCCTTTTAATTTTTAAGAATTGGTTTATTAACCAATAATTGCGTTTAATGTAGCAGATGGTCTCATTGCAGCAGAAGCTTTTGCATCATCTGGTAAATAGTATCCACCAATATCAGATGGTTTACCATGACCTGCAACTAATTCAGCAACAATTTTATCTTCATTTTCAGCCATTGCTTTTGCAATTGGTTCAAATTCAGCTTTTAATTCAGCATCAACATCTTGTGCTGCTAATTCTTGTGCCCAATACATTGCTAAATAGAAATGGCTTCCTCTATTATCAATTGAACCTAATTTTCTAGCTGGAGATTTATCATTTAATAGGAAAGTTCCAGTAGCTTTATCTAAAGTATCAGCTAAAACTTGTGCTTTTTTGTTGTCTTGAGTATTTGCTAAGTGCTCAAAAGAAGCAGCTAAAGCCATGAATTCACCTAATGAATCCCATCTTAAATAAGACTCTTCAACAAATTGTTGTACGTGTTTAGGAGCAGAACCACCAGCACCAGTCTCAAATAATCCTCCACCTTGCATTAATGGAACGATAGATAACATTTTTGCAGATGTTCCTAATTCTAAAATAGGGAATAGGTCAGTATTATAATCTCTTAAAACATTTCCAGTTACAGAAATAGTATCTAAACCTTTTCTCATTCTCTCTAAAGATTTTTTAGTTGCATCTAATGGAGACATAATAGAGATATCTAAACCAGAAGTATCATGGTCTTTTAAGTATTCATTTACTTTTTTGATTAATTCAGCATCGTGAGCTCTGTTTTCATCTAACCAGAAAATTGCAGGAGTATTTGAAAGTCTTGCTCTTGAAACTGCTAATTTAACCCAGTCTCTAATTGGAGCATCTTTAGCTTGACACATTCTGAAAATATCACCTTCTTCAACATCAAATGCAAATACTTCATTTCCATTTTTATCAGTAACTTTGATAGTTCCTTTAGCTTCAGCTTGGAAAGTTTTATCATGAGAACCATACTCTTCAGCTTTTTTAGCCATTAATCCAACATTTGGAACAGTTCCCATAGTTCTTGGATCTAATGCACCATTCTCTTTACAATCATCAATAACTGCTTGGAAAGATTTAGCATAACATCTATCAGGAATCATTGCTAATGTATCTTCTTCTTTATCATCAGCATTCCACATTTTACCACCACCTCTAATCATAGCAGGCATAGATGCATCAACAATTACATCTGATGGCACGTGTAAGTTTGTAATTCCTTTTGCAGAGTTAACCATAGCTAGTCTAGGTTGTTTTGCATATACAGCTTCAATATCAGCTAAAATTTCAGCTTTTTTATCAGCATCTACTTCATCTAATTTAGAGTATAAATCACCAATACCATTGTTGAAATTTACACCTAATTCATCAAATAATGCTCCATGTTTTTCAATTAAATCTTTAAAATATACTTTTACTGCATATCCAAACATAATTGGGTCAGAAACTTTCATCATTGTAGCTTTTAAGTGTAAAGATAATAATACATCTCTTCTTTTTGCTTCATCAATAGCTTCTTGATAGAATTCTTGTAAAGCTTTTGCTCTCATTCTAGTTGCATCAATTACTTCACCAGCTTCTAATGGAGTTGAAGCTTTTAATACTTTTTCATTTCCATTTTCATCAACAAAAGAGATTTTAACATCATTTGCTTCAGTCATAGTAGTAGAAACTTCTGCACCGTAGAAGTCATCCCCAGCCATATAAGCAACATCAGTTTTAGAAGTTTTAAGCCACTCTCCCATTCTATGAGGGTTGTTTTTTGCATAGTTTTTTACAGCACCAGGAGCTCTTCTATCTGAATTTCCTTCTCTTAATACTGGGTTAACAGCAGATCCTAAAATTTTTGCATATCTAGCTGTAATCTCTTCAGATTCATCATAGTTAGGTACATTATAACCTTTTGATTGTAGCTCTGCAATCGCTGCTTTTAATTGTGGAATAGATGCAGAGATATTTGGTAATTTTACAATGTTAGCATTTGGATCTTGAGTTAATTCACCAAGTTCTGCTAAGTGATCACCAATTCTTTGTTCTTCAGTTAAGTTCTCAGGGAAGTTTGCGATAATTCTTCCTGCAAGTGAGATATCTTTTGTTACCATTTCAATACCAGAACTTTTCGTAAAAGCTTTGATAATAGGTAAGAATGAATATGTTGCTAAAGCTGGAGCTTCATCAACTTTTGTGTATATGATTTTTGACATGTCTATTCCTAAGTTTTGATTTTAAAGTAGAAACATCATATCACTATTTAAATTTATGATAAATGAATTTTTTACTTTCTAAACTTAGGAAATTTTCATTGTTTCAAATTTTCACATACTATTTAACATTATCCCATAAAGATTTGATAGAAGAAGGGTTCTGTTTTGTTACATCTGTACTCATTATTTTCTTCGCTTCTTTATCATATTTATTTTCAACTTTTTTTACTTTAGTGTATGTTTTTTCAACACCTCTATTAGCATTAATATTTTTTATGTGTTCTTGATAAGAGCTTGTAAACTTATGTAATCCCGTTGAATTATCTCTAACAAAATATAAATATTCACTCTTTACTGGAAATATTGCAGCTTTTATTGCATTTAAGCTAACTGCACAAACAGGATGCTCCGGAAGACCTCTATTTTTATATGTATTGTATGAACTATTATCTTCTCTAATTCTTTGAGCAGTTACTTTAACATGAGAATATTCTCCATAATTTAATGTTCCATCCATTTGTAAAGCCATACCACGTCTTAATCTATTATAAATAACACTTGATACAAGAGGCATCTCATCTACACTTGCTGCTTCTTTTTGAATAATTGAAGCCATAATAATATAGTAGTACCATTTTCTCTTATCGTAGTATCCAAAGATTTTTTTAGAAAACTCTTCATACTGTTTATTTGTATTAGAAAAAAGATAGAAAAGTAAATGGTCTTCTTTCATTCCATATGGTAAAGAGTATGTTTCTGCTAAGATATTACCATCTGCTTTATAAGCATGCTCTTGATAGATTTTATTTAGTTTATCTTCTGAAAGATTAAATTTTTCAGCAATCTCTTTTAAAAAGACATATGAAGTTTCACCTGGGATTAAAGTGATAGTTTTTAATGCTGCTTTTGATGTTGTTAATTTATATAAAAAATCAGCTTTTTTCATATATTGAGCTTTTAAATCAATCCACCCACTTTGTGGGTAACCTAAAAAATTTATTATATATTTATCTATATTATTTAATTCATAACCTGTTTTGTTTAAATGTGTTATAATACTATTTGTACTACCTTTAGGAATATATAATACTTTCGTTGAAGTTAACGGGATATTTACATAAAATAGTACTGTAATTGCTGCTATAAGGACAAACTCAATAATGCTAAAAGTTATTAAACTACTTATAATAACTCTCTTACTCTTTTTTTTATTTTCCATTTTTCTCATTTTTTCTGGGATTAAGATTGATTCATTTTCATTGGGTAATTTTTCAATTTCGAAATTGTATTTAAAATATGATAAAAAACTTATTTTAGAAGCTGAAGAATTGGTTTTTGATTATATTTCGAGCAAAGAAGAAGTCTCTAGTGAGGACCTTAAAAAGAGATTTTTACAAGTTCCAAAGATATTAGACTATTTTGAAAAAATAGATATTGAAAGATTAAAAGTAAAAAATAATGAAATTACAATTTTAATTGATAATGAAGAGATTTATGTAGATACAAAAGATATTAATGTTTCTGCAAATCTGAAGTTTATAGATGAAGAGCTTCAAATGCAAATATATTCTATATATGCAAAAGATTTAAATCTTACTCTTTATGGTGAATCTACAATTAATGCTTCTAAAGGAACAATTAAGTTCTTTGGTTACTTTAATAAAGATGATATGGATGGCGAATTAAATTTAAATTTAACGGAAGAACTTTTAGATTTTTATGTAAATACTACTCATTCAATTAAATCTTTAAAATTCTTGAAAAAGATGTTTAGACTTGATGAAGTTGCTGAAGCTTGGATGTATGACAATGTAGAAGGAAATATAGACTTAAACTATCTATATGGTCAAATTGATTTAAAAAAACAAGAGGCTATTTTAGATTCAATTAAAGGTCAAGCAGTTATCAAAAATGCAAAAATAAGATTTCATCCAGATGCAAAAACTGTAAATACTCCTACCTTAAAAATTGATTACAAAAATGATACTTTGTTTTTTGATTTAGAAAAGCCTATGTATGGAAATAGTGAGCTTTATGGAAGTAGGGTATCTATTCCTCATTTAACAAGTATGGAAAAAGGTACTGTTATTGTTGATTTAAAAACTAAATCAATATTAAATGATGATATTTTAGAAATTTTAAAAGCTTATGAGATAAAACTTCCTTTAAAACAAATAGATGGTAAAACAGACTCTTCTTTAGTATTAAATATTCCTTATCTGGCTTCAAAGAAGATGAGAGTAGATGGAAAGTTTATTGTAAATAATGCAAATTTAAAATTAAATGATTTTGAATTTTTTACTAAAAGTGCAAATGTTGTATTAAAAGATAATATGGTTCATATAAAAGACTCTTTAGTAAAACATAAAGAGTTAATTGAAGGGAATTTAAATTTAGATATAGATACTAATACCTTAACTGCAAAGGGTTCTGTTGATGTAATAGACTTTAATCTTAAAGCTGAGGATAAATCAATTTTAAATTTAAATAAACAACATATTCCTTTAGAGATTAGTTTTAAAGAAGAGACTAAAATTGATTTAAAAAGTTTAAAATCAAAAATTCTAATAAAAGATGAACTTTTCTCTTTATCTGTTGATGAGTTAGCTTTACTCTATGAAAACTCTGATTTATTAAAAGAGATTAATATTAAAAAAGGTAATTTAGAGGTTAATATCAAAGGAGAGAATGATATTACTTTTAAAACTAATGTAGAAGGATTAGATTTTCCTTTTGAAAAAAATGCAGAAAAAATCACTAAATTAGAAGCTGTTGGTGTTATTACAGATAAATTTACTGAAATAAAAACAAATGACTCTGATATTGATATTATCTTAAAAAAAGATGAGCCTGCTTTAATTAAATTGTCAAATATAGATATTGTTTTAGATGAAAAAGAAGGTACGTTAAAAGATGATTATCCTGAAATAAAATTAGATTTAAAAAACTCTAAAATTAAAATAGATAAAGATAATATATATAAAGCAACTTGGGCTAAAGTAGATATAAATAAAGAAAGAATATTTTTTAAAGCAAAAGCTATTGACCTATCATTACCTTTTTCAAAAGAGGGTCAAAAAGTAGAAGAACTAGAATTAGAAGGTACTTATAAAGATAAAGTTGTAAATATAAAGTCCACAGACAATAATCTAAAATTAGATTATGATATAAATAAAAACAAAATATCAGTTAATCTTAAAGATTATGATTTAGTTTATGATACAAATGAAGTCATTAAAGAAAAGGATACTCCTTTATCATACTATATTGAAGGAATGAACTCTGATATTATTGTAAATAAAGATTATGTAATAAAAGCTACTTCTTATAACTTTATATTTGCAGAATCTAAAACAGATGTTAAATTAAAATATAAAAATACATCTTTTATATATAATCAGGATTTTAATGGTAATTTGAAACTAGAAGCCAAAAATATGAATGATAAGTTTTTGAACTCTTTATTAAATAAAGATTTAATTAGTGGTGGTACTGTAAATATTTCTGCTCATGGTAAAAATAATGTAGTAAATGGGACAGCTTATATAAAAGATAGTAAAATTAAAGATTTAGCTATTTTAAATAATTTATTAATTCTTATAAATACTTCGCCTGCTCTTATTAATCCACTACTTGCAATACCATCAGTAGTTGGAATGGCTACAAATGGTGGATTTAATGTTAATGGGTATAGAGTAATAGAGGGAACTGTTGATTTCACTTATGATTTCACTAGTAAAGCTTTAAATATGTTTAAAATTTTTACTAAAGGAAATGGTGTTGATTTTGATGGTTATGCAAATATAAATTTTGCTAGTTCTAATATTGATTCAAAATTAAAACTTATCTTTTTAAAAGATTATTCTAGAATTGTTGGGGGAATCCCAGTGATTAATTATATTTTCTTAGGTGATGAAAAAAGGGTTGATACAGAAGTTGAGATTTATGGAACATTAGAAGATCCAAAATATAAAACTAACTTAACTAAAGATGGTGTGAGTGCACCTGTAAATTTCTTTAAAAGATTAATAGAAACTCCAAAGAAAATATATGATTCAATAAGTGAGTAGAAAAGTTTTTCTACTCATTTCTTAATACATCAATTACATCAATATTTGTAGCTTTTTTAGCTGGATAATATGATGAAATTAGTACGATAATTGCAGCTCCAATAACAATTGAAATAAAATCAAGAGTTGATAGGTCTAAAGGAAGTTTTGAAGTTCCATAAACATCTGCTGGAAGTGAGATTATTTCAAATGTATCTAAAATCCACATTCCTAAGAAACCTAAACAGATTCCTACAAAAATACCAGAAAAACCGATAATAGTACCTAATTTTAAAAATATTTTCTTAACTTCTTTTGTAGAAGCTCCCATAGATAAAAGTAGTGCAATCTCTTTTCTTCTACTCATAACTGTCATAAGTAAAGAAGAGATAATATTTAGTGAAGCTACTAAAATAATAAGCATTAATACAATAAATAGAGCTTTTTTCTCCATTTCCATTGCTGCAAAAAAGTTTCCATTTTGTTGCCACCAACCAACAACTCCTGCACCATTTAAAGCTAAGAACTCTTTTAAAGCCACAATATCTTTCATAGCATTATCAGAATAAACATGAATTCCATCATAAATTGTAGCAGGTTTTTTTAATAGTGTTTGTAGAGCTTCAATTGAAGTATAAACATAAGTTTTATCATAAGCATGAAGACCTGATTTAAATGAGCTTTTATATGTGAATCTTTTTAATTTAGGCATCATAGATAAGCCAGTAGGAGTTAGTGAAGTAAAATATAGAGTTACTTTCTCTCCTGAAGATAAATATAAATTTTCTCTAATTCCATCTCCAACTATAATATCATATTTACTTAGAGTTAAATTTTTAACAGCTTTTTCATAAATAGAGTTAATTGGAGCCTCTCTTTTTGGGTCAACTCCGAAAATCATACCTCCATTCATACTCTCTCCACTTTGTAAAATAACTTGAGAACTTAAATAAGGAGAAAATTTTAGTTTAGGAAACTCTTTTTCTAAAGAAGTAAGTAATTCTTGATTAACACTATTATGAAACTTAGGATAGATAGAAAGAGGGTAGTTCATTGTAAAAAGTTTATTTTCAAACTCTTTTGCAGTACCATTCATAATGGCCATAGTAATGATTAAAACCATCACCCCAATGGCAACACCAATAAATGCTAAAATAGCACTTATTGATATAAAAGGATTTTTTTTGTCAAATTTTAAATATTTTTTGACAATAAAATTTACTAATTCTTTATTCAAATTAGTTTCCTGCCACTAAACCTCTTTTAGGTCCACTTTTTCCATGGCAATGTTTATATTTTTTACCACTTCCACAAGGACAAGGTTCATTTCTTGCAATTTTCTTTTCATTTGAAAGAATTTGTTGCTCTTCTATATTTGTAATAGCACCTTCATTTGCTTCTTCCATTTGTGCTTTCATTCTCTCAAGTGCTTCTTGCTCTTTTTGTGCATCATCTCTACTTTGAAGTTGTACTGTAAAAAGAACTTTTATAATTTCATTTTTGATATTTCCAATTAATTCAATGAACATATTATATGACTCTTTTTTATACTCAACAAGTGGATCTTTTTGGTTATAACCTCTAAGTCCAATACCTGTTTTAAGAGTATCCATAGAGTATAAGTGTTCTCTCCAAGCCTTATCTAAAATTTGTAAATAAAGAATTCTTTCAATTTCACTTTTTTGTTCAGGTGCAGCAACACTCATTTTTCTTTCATATACTTCTTTTATAATAGAAATTAATTTCTCTTCTAAAGATGAGTAATCTTCAGCAAGAATATCTTCTTTTTCTACTAATAAGTTAAGCTCTTCTTTGAATTTTGAAATAATATATTCATAGTTGAAATCTTCAGAAGGCATACCATCAATAATCTCTGCATGCATAAGAAGGTTTTGAATATATTCAGCTCTATTTTCATCTAATTTTGAGTTTATATCATAGTCAGGATTTAGTAAATCATTTCTAAATGAGTAGATTACTTTTCTTTGCTCATTTGCTACATCATCATACTCAAGTAGGTGTTTTCTACTTTCGAAGTGCATTGCCTCAACTTTTTTCTGAGCATTTTCAACAGCTCTTGTAACCATTTTTGATTCAATATGCTCACCTTCTTCAATACCAATTCTTTCCATGATACCTTTAATCTTATCACTTCCAAAAATTCTAAGAAGATTATCTTCTAATGAAAGATAAAATTGAGACTCACCAACATCACCTTGTCTTCCTGATCTTCCTCTTAATTGGTTATCAATTCTTCTTGATTCATGTCTTTCTGTTCCAATAATAGCTAAACCACCTAAGGCTAAAGTCTCTTCATTTAACTTAATATCAACTCCACGCCCAGCCATATTTGTAGCAATAGTTACAGCACCTTTTTGTCCAGCATCTGCAATAATTTTTCCTTCTTTTTCGTGTTGTTTTGCATTTAATACTGTATGAGGAATTTTTAATTTAGATAACAGACTATGTAGATGCTCTGATTTTTCAATAGAAGCTGTACCTACAAGTACTGGTTGACCTTTTTCATGATACTCTTTAATCTTTTTTGCAACTGCATCAAATTTTTCTACTTCACTTTTATAGATTAAGTCATTTTTATCAATTCTTTGAATAGGTACATTTGTAGGAATAGATACAACATCTAAGTTATAAATTTCTGCAAATTCAGTTGCTTCTGTTTGCGCTGTACCTGTCATACCTGCTAGTTTGTTATACATTCTAAAATAGTTTTGGAAAGTAATATCTGCAAGTGTTTGAGACTCTTCTTGAATAGAAACACCTTCTTTTGCTTCTAAAGCTTGATGTAATCCTTCAGAGAATCTTCTTCCTTCACTTAATCTTCCTGTAAATTCATCTACAATAATAACTTCATTATCTTTTACTACATAATCAACATCTTTTACAAAAATATAGTTTGCTTTTAAAGCTTGGTCTAGATTATGTGATAACATTGCATTTTCTAAAGAGTATAAGTTATCTACTTCAAATAATTTCTCTGCTTTTTCAATACCTTCTTCTGTTAATAAAACAGATCTATTTTTTTCATCAACTGTAAAATCTCCAGTAGTGTATGGCTTTTGAGAGGCATCTTTAGGCTCAATTAATTCACCTTTTTCTAGTTGTAATGCTATTTGATTTGATTTTACATAATCTGCACTTTTATGATTTGTTGGACCAGAAATAATAAGAGGTGTTCTTGCTTCATCAATTAAAATTGAGTCAACTTCATCCACAATAACAAAATTGTGTTCTCTTTGAACTTTTTCTTCAAGTTCATAATGCATATTATCTCTTAAATAATCAAATCCAAACTCATTGTTTGTTCCATATGTGATATCTGCACTGTATTGCTCTTTTCTAAGGGTATCATCTTTTAAATCACCAGTAATTGCACCTACTTGAAAACCTAAAAAGTTGTATAAAGGTTCTAGTTCAGAAGCATCTCTACTTGCTAAGTAATCATTTACAGTAACAACATGAACTCCTTTTCCAGTCATTGCATTTAGAACAACAGGTAATGAAGCAACTAAAGTTTTTCCTTCTCCTGTCTTCATCTCTGCGATTCTACCGTCATTTAGAACCATCCCACCAATTAGCTGAACATCATGGTGTCTCATCTTTAAAACTCTTCTACTTGCTTCTCTTGTGATTGCAAAAGAGTCATTTAAAACATCATCTAATTTTAATTCTTCTTTTTGAACTTGTTCTTTTAAGTTGTTGAAAGTAGTTTGTAGCTCTTCATCACTCATTGCTTGATATTTAGCCTCTAAAGCAGTGATTTGATCAGCTCTTTTTCTATATCTTTTTACTTCTCTGTCATTTGATGTACCAAAAAATTTTGAAAAAACATTAATCATAAAATAAATTCCTTTTAACCAAATCCTTCGCCATACTTTTAGTTTAATTTGGTATTAGTTATAATCGCAAGATTATATAAAAAACAAGGTTAAACTATGGTTTATAAACTTTTACTATTGACAATTATTACAGTTTCAAATCTATTAGCAGTAGATGAATTAAAAGATATAAAAACTTTTCAAGCAGATTTTATTCAAACAGTTAGTAATCAATCTAATAAAACAATTTCATATGAAGGTAAGGTTTTTATTAAGAATAACGATAGAGTTTTATGGAAATATATAAAGCCAATCGAAAAAAATGTTTTTTTATTAAATGATATTGTTGTAATTGATGAGCCTGAATTAGAACAAGTAATTTATACACAATTAAAAGAGGAATTAAATATTCTTAGTATTTTACAAGAGTCTAAAAAAATCTCAAAAAATAAATATGAATCATTTTTTTATAATAGAAAATATGAAATTTTATTAAATAATAAAGAGATAAAACAAGTATCTTATAAAGATGAATTAGATAACACTATTATTATAGAGTTCACTAATGTTGTACAAAATGAGGAGATACCTACAGACTTTTTTAGATTTATTCCACCAGATAACTATGATATTATAAAAAAATAAAGAATATTTAGCTACTATTTCGCCCAAGGTACAACAGACAATAGCTTGAGTTTCTCAAGAGGAAAGTCTGGGCTGCAGTGAAGCATGGTTCCATTTAAAGAATGGCTAGGGTAACCTAAGGGACAGTGCAACAGAGAGTAGACCGCCAATTTATTTTGGTAAGGGTGAAAGGGTAGGGTAAGAGCCTACCAGCACTTTAAGTAATTTTAGTGGCTATGTAAACCCAACCAGCAGCAAGAAGAGCTTGGTAATAAGCTTCACGCTATTGTTCTTCGCACGATTGCTTAAGTAATTTAGCAACAAGATAAATTATTGTCAAATACAAAATCCAGCTTACAGTTGTACCTTCTTCTTATAAGCACATATTATTAGGCTTTTACTAAGCTTTAAATATCTTTTATTTTTACAATATTACTAAATAAATCAAAGTCTTTCCCTAAATCTATATTTATACTATTTATAGTTGTATATTTTTCTTATTTTTATATTATTTAATTAAAAATAATCTTATTGTATATCTTTATAAACTACTATAAAATAAGCTTTTTAGAAATATTAATTTTTCTTTTGTAAAATTCCAGTCGCATTATTATTACATTATTTATTGGAGTACTAATGAATTTAAAAAGAAAAATTGTAATACCTTTTTTATCTCTTTTTTTATTGACAAATTTAAATGCAAATGAAAAGATTGATTCTTTTTCAAAGGCAAAAAAATTGATGAAGAAAGTTTATAAAGAAAATCAAGTAACTTTTTATTCAAATTGTAAATATAACTATAGAGATAAATCAAATATGATTTTAAGAGATAGTTGTGGTTATGAGCCTAGAAATGAATATACAAAAAAGGGTAAAAAAAATCAAAGAGCTACTAGAATAGAGTGGGAACATGTGATACCTGCTGAAAACTTTGGTCGACAATTCGTTTGTTGGAGAGAAGGAAATAGTACCTGTGTTAAAGACAATGGAAAAACTTACAAAGGGCGTAAATGTTGTTCTTTCGTTGATGAAAAATTTAGATTTATGGAAGCAGATATGCATAATTTAGTACCTGCAATAGGAGAGCTAAATGCGGATAGATCTAATTTTAGATATGGAATTATTGAAGGTGAGAAAAGACTTTATGGTCAAAATATTGATTTTGAAGTAGATTTTAAAAATAGAATTGCAGAACCTGCTGATAATATAAAAGGAAATATTGCTAGAACATATTTTTATTTTGAAAAGCAATATGGTATGAAAATATCAAATAAAGATAAGAAACTATTTAATGCTTGGAATAATCTTGATCCAGTAGATGATTGGGAAAGAAAAAGAAATAATTTAATCTATAAAATACAAGGCAATAAAAACCCTTTTATAAATTAAAGTAAGAAGATAATATTTAGACACAAAAGTGTCTAAATATTTTAGAAACCTGCTGAGTATCCTCTACTTGAGTGACTCTTAATTAAACCATAATAAGTTTTATCTCTTATTTGTTTAATCATGTTTCTAAGTGTAAAGATTGATGTATTTTTATCTTTCCATGCACTCTTTTTGATTGCTTCTACATCAACAATTGTTCCTTGACTTTTAAGAATAGTATGAAAAATGTTCATTTGTGTTTTAGTAAGTCCAACATCAACATTTTTTCTATCAAATACTTTCTTTAAAACTTTATCATAGTAAAAACCTTTTCCAAGATCAATTCTACTATCAACTTGTTGGCTAATGATTTCTTTTAAAGTCTCTTCTAGAGGTAAGTTAAATTCTCTAGCTTTACTCTTTAAAAATCTTTCCATCTCTTTTGTTAAATCTATTGTAATATTGCTGCTCATAATGACACCTCATATTTTTATTTTAATTATAACACATATAATTATAGAAAAACTTAAAATTGAGACATTTGTGAGACAATTCTTGCCAATTTTTTAAAATTGTGACAAAAATGATAAGGAAGTGTATTATTTATTTTTATTCCAAAGCTCTAAAAACTCTTTTCTATTATAGATTTTTGCACCTAAATCAACTTTGTATTGTAGCTGAGGATGCCCTAGATTCCACATTTTAAAGCCATTTGTTTTTAAATAATTATTTAAAAGTACTAATTGTAATTTTCCCCAATTATTATATTTTTTATTTTTTGTTGTAAATCCTGATAAAGATGTATAAATTGAGCCAATTTGGTAGCCAATTTCTCCAGAAATGAGTTTTTTGTCATTTTTTTCGTATAATTCTATACTTATTAAATTAAAATTTTGATATAAGCTAGAATTAATTTTAATGTTATTTAATATATTGCAATACTCTTCTGTAAGCCATGAATTGGGATGATAAGCGTTTATTTGCTCTAAAACTTTTTCAAAATTTTGACTTATATCAAGAATATAGTTATTTTCTTGTATCAATTTTTTTACTTTTTTAGAGACTTTTATATCATTGAAGTCTAAAACAGCGTAGTCAAATTGAATTTCAGGTAGTAATACAAATTGATTGTTATGATACATTGAGGTTGTTATAAAACCTTTTTTTGCAGCTTCGACATAAAATTCACAAGATAAATCATCACTCCAGTAATAATTCTCTTTCATATTAGAATAGATATGATTATTTAAAATTTCTTCATCTTGTAAATCTTCTAGTGTCAAATAGTAAATAATAGCTTATCCTTTTATATAAGTTGATTCTTAATAAATTCCAAATAATGACCTTCTTCCTCTTCAAGTTCATTATGAGTTCCACTTTGGACAAGTTTACCTTCATTTAAAACATAGATTTTATGTGCATTTTTTACAGTACTTAATCTATGTGCAATAGTAATTACTGTTTTATCTTCTAAAAACTCTTTAAGAGCATTAAATAATTTAGCTTCTGTATGTACATCCAAAGCAGAAGTTGATTCATCAAAGATTACTACACTAGGATTTGAAATAATCATTCTTGCAATAGATAATCTTTGTCTTTGTCCTCCACTTAGCCTTATTCCATGTCTTCCAACTATTGTATCTAGCTTCTCTTTCATATTTAAAACAGTCTCTTTTAATTGAGCTATCTCTAAAGCTTGATATATTTGTTCATCATTTATAGTTTCATTTCCCATTGTGATATTAAATCTAAGAGTATTATTAAATAAAATAGGCATTTGTAGTACAAGAAAAATTGATTCTCTTAATGATTTTTTATTTATATCTTGAATACTGATATTATTGTATAAAATCTCTCCCGAATCTTTTTCATAAAAACCTGCAATAACTTGACTTAATGTAGTTTTTCCACTTCCACTTGCTCCAATCAGGGCAATTTTTTCTTTAGGTTTTATTTCAAATGAAAGATTTTCTAAAGTTTTTTTATCTTTATTATATGAGAAACTTAGGTTTTTTATTTGAATAAAGATATCTTGTTTTTTTTCTAATTCTAAAGTTCCACTGTTCTCTTCTTTTAGTGTAAAGATTTTATTTATTCTTTTCATTGCTGCATTTGCAGTAGTATAAGAGTATTGCATTGAAAGAATATCTTGAACAGGAGTCATAATAAACCAAATATAACCAAACATTGCAAACATCATACCAATACTTAAATCACTATATGCAACCATAAGTAAACCAGAAGCTCTTAATATCTCAAAAGCTGCCAGAAATACAGTGAAAGAGAATCTTTCATAAGCAACACTTTTGTAGTTATATTCATTTGAAGTCTCTTTTATATTATTTGCTTTTGAAATTGAGTTTTTAAAGAAGTAATTCTCTTTGTTACTTGCTTTTATTTGTCCAAAAAGTTCAAGTGTTTCTCCAATATCATTTTGAAACTCTTCAATTGCTTGATTCTCTTCTTTTTTTAAAGTACCTACTTTTTTAGAGATTTTTTTTGATATTAACATTATTATAGGTTGTATTAATAAAATCATTAATCCTAAAAGAGGATGAATTGCAATCATTACTATAGAAACGGCAATTAGGGTTAAAACAGAAGCAACAAATTTACTTGCACCTTTTATTATAAAGTCATCAAGAGTATTTACATCTGTTACTAAATTTGCAGCAATAGAACCACTTCCTAAACTCTCATATTCATTCATACATACTTTTTCAAGATGTAAAATAGCTTTTTTTCTTATTTCAAAAGTGATATATTTAGAGATTTTTGTAAAAATTTTTGTTGTAATTACATTTAAAACAAAGTGAATAAATCTTAAAAAGATTACAGCGATAGTTACTATTAGAATATAATAAAAAGCATTTCCCATTCCAATACTATTATTTATTGTATTTAGAAAGAAACCTGGTTTATTTAACAGTACTTCATCAACTAAAGCAGGTAACATTAAAGGTATTGGTACACTAATGCATATCGCAAAAATAGTTACTACTTGCCCCCAAATAAGGGCTTTTTTATTTTTAAGTAGTAATTTTAGTAAATACTTGAGATTTATTTGTTCCATTTAGATTAATTATTTGCTTAGTTGTTCACAAATATCTAATTTCATTCCTTCATGGTAAGTACAGTTTAATCCACACTGATAAGTACCTCTTTGTGTTAAACCTAAATTTTCTAGCTCTTTTTTTGATTCAACTTGACACTCTTGTAATGTTTTATAAACTCCATGTTTTTTACTTCTCTTTTCATTTGCTTTATCTGGATAAATTAGTGATGTCCATGTCTCTTCTTTTTGTTGTCCACCAAAACATCCTGAAAGAAGAAGTGAAGCGAAAATAGAAAGTAATAATGTTTTTTTCATATAGGTTTTTCCTTTGAAGTTTGAATATATAGTATTCTTTACGATTTTTCTACAATTAATATGTTATCATATCAAAAATTATTTAAGAGAAACAAAATGAAAAAATTAATAATTATTTTTATATTTGCACTTTTTGCTACATTTGCATATGCTGAAAACTATTCTGAAATGAGTACTCAAGAACTTATTTCTATTATGGGTTATGTTGATAAAAAAAATCAAACAAAATTTGAAAATGAATTAAAAAGTAGAATTTCAACAATGACTCCAAAAGAGAAAACTATGTATCAAAATAACTTAAAGAAGATGAAAAAATAATGAAAACAAAACTATTACTTCTTGAAGATGATTTAACATTAAGTGAAACAATAGTTGATTATTTTGAAGAGCAAGGCTTTGATGTTGTAGCTGTTTATGATGGGGATGAAGCAAATGAAATAATATATGAACAGAGCTTTGATCTTTTTTTATTTGATGTGAATGTTCCTTCAATAAATGGTTTTGAACTTTTAAAAGAAGTAAGAAAAGAGGGGAATAAAACTCCTGCAATTTTTATAACTTCATTAAATTCTATGGATTCACTAGAGCAAGGCTTTGAAAGTGGTTGTGATGATTATATTAGAAAACCTTTTGAGCTAAAAGAACTTTTATTAAGAGTTCAAACAATTATAAAAAGGGAGTATTCTAATAAAGAGGATTTTGTTCAGATTTCTGAGAATATAAAATTTAATACAAAAACAAATGAGCTTATAAAAGATAATGAAGTGCTTTTATTAAATTTTAAAGAGCTAAAACTTTTAAAATTCTTTTTACAAAATTCAGATGAGCTTTTATCTCATGAAAGAATATACGATTATGTTTGGGATTATGATGAAGAGCCAAGTGATAATTCACTTCGAACTTATATCAAAAACTTAAGAAAAGCCCTAGGGAAAGATAAAATTGTTAGTCTTAAAAAGCTTGGATATAGATTTAACTCAAAGTGAGAAAAAAACCCTTTTAGGCTTTTTAACTCTATATTCCTTTTTCACAATAGTTATTTTACTATTTATCTCTTTTTTATATTACTCTTTTCAGAAGAATTTAATGCTTCAAGAAAAAAGAGTATTAATGCAAAACTACTCTAGTGAACTAATTTTTAGACTAAAAGACTTACATATTAATTTTGATAAATATAAATTCTATCCAAGAGATGAGAAGTTTAATTCTGCAATATATGATAGTGATAAAAAACTGATTTTTTCTACTTTAGAGTCTAAAAAAATAGATTTTAATAGTGAAGTTTATACAAGTAATTCAAAACTTCATTTTGTAGAACAACCAGAATCTTACTATTTAGGTGCAAAATATGTTGTATTAGAAATAAATGATGACCTTATTTGGTTTGAAAATTTAAAAAAAGAGATAGCTTCTTTTATTTTACTTGCTTTTATTTTTATGGTTTTTCTAGGATATTTTTTATTAAGACTTTTTTTAAAACCAATGAGAGATGCTTTACATTTACTTGATAGATTTATAAAAGATACAACCCATGAATTAAATACTCCTGTTGCTGCAGTTATTTCAAATGTTGAAATGATTGATATTGATTCTTTAGATGAGAAGTTAGCAAAAAAGATAAAAAGAATAGACACAGGAGCAAAAACTATTTCAAATATCTATGAGGATTTAACTTATCTTACTTTAAATAATAAGATTATCTCTCAAGATGAAAAGTTAAATTTATCAAAAATAGTAAAACAAAGAATTGAGTATTTTAAAACATTAGCAGATGTAAAGAAAATTAGTTTTGAAACTTCAATAAAAGAGGAAGTCTCAATTTTTTGTGATAATAAAAAAATCTCTAAAGTAATTGATAATCTTTTATCAAATGCAATTAAATATAATAAGATAAAAGGCGTAATTAAAGTTACTCTAAAAGAGAACTCATTAATTATAGAAGATAGTGGGAAAGGTATGAGCCAAGTGCAAGTTGAGCAACTATTTCAAAGATATACTAGATTTGATAAGAGTGTAGGGGGTTTTGGAATAGGGCTTAATATTGTTTCTATGATTGCAAAAGAGTATAACTTTAAAATAAGTGTAAAATCAGAACTAAAAGTAGGTACAAAGATGGAGATTTTATGGGTAAATTAATTTTAATTTTATTGCTTTCAACACTTTTTTTATCTTCAAATGATGTATATGAACAAAATTGTGTAAAGTGCCATAATAACTTACCAGTATCAATAGATAAATACTTTTATCGATATCTTTTAAAATATAGTAGTGAGCGTAGTGTAAAAGAAGCAATGAAAACTTATTTAAAAGAGCCTACAAAAGAGACAACAATTATGCCGGAAGCTTTTATTAAAAGGTTTGGTGTAAAAAAAACAACAAAACTTACAGAAGAAGAACTACAAAAAGCTTTAGATATTTATTGGGATAAATATAAAGTTTTTGGAAAATTAAAATAAGAAAAAAACTTTCACAATCACTTCACGATTAACTTTTATACTTCTCTTATAAAAATTAAGGAGTATGAAATGAAAACTACAAAAATCTTAATGACATTAGCAATTTTAGCTGGTACATCTTTATTTGCAAGTGATGGAGCAAAACTTTATAACTCTTGTGCTGCATGTCATGGTGCAAATGCAGAAAAAAAAGCTTTAGGAAAATCTGAAATAATCAAAGGTTGGAATGTTGAAAAAACAGTAGCAGCTTTAAAAGGTTATAAAGATGGTTCTTATGGAAAAGAGATGAAAGGTGTTATGAAAGGTCAAGTTTCAAGACTTTCTGATGAAGATATAAAAGCAGTAGCAGAGCATATTGCTACTTTAAAATAAGGCCTAATTTAATTTAGGTCTTATAAAAGGATTTCTTATGAAAAAATTATTAATAGTATCAACTTTTTTAGTAAGTTCTCTTTTTGCTGGTGGTGATAGATTTCATGACTATGTAAAAGTGAAATATTCAGAACCTATTTATGAATATGTTTATGAACAAGTTCCTCAAACTCAATGTTCAGAAGTAAGAAAAAAAGTTAGAGCATATGATAATGATTCATATGTAAGAAATGATAACTTAGGAATTGATACTCTTGTTGGAGTTGCAGCAGGAGCAGTTTTAGGTAGTCAAGTAGGTAAAGGTAATGGTAGAGTTGCTGCACAAATCGTTGGTGGTTTATTAGGTGGTAAAGTTGCCCATGAAATTAGAAACAACTATAACTCAAACCAAAGCTATAGATATGTAAATACTACAGAGTGTTTTGATACTTATGAAAATGTTGAACGAAAAGTTATAACTGGATATAAAAATCATTTTGTATATAAAGGTATAAAACACTATAAAATCACTAAAAGACCTAAAGATAGAATAAAAATAACTCACTCAATAAGTTTTTAAAAGCTAAGGAAATAATTCCTTAGCTTTTAAGTAAGTAATCTAGTAACAATATTTTGATTTATATTGCTAGATTGTGCTGCCCCATAAGCTCCTATTTGAGCTAAAATATTTTGTTTATTAAAATTTGAAATCTCTTTTGAATAATCTAAATCAGAAAGTGTAGAGTTTGCAGCAGTTGTTGATGTATATTGTGAAAATAGATTTCTTCCAGAACTTTGTAATTGATTTTGAGTAGAACCTAATTCTCCTCTATAATCATTTACTCTTGTAAGAGCAGTATCAATATCTCCTAAGTAAGCTCTTGCTGTACTTGCATCAAAAGAAGAAGGATCTTGATTTAATAAATTTTCTAATCCAACACCAACTGTATTTGATTGTACAGTTTGAGTTTCAATAATATCATCTGTTGAAGTTCCTGCTTGAAATTGTTGTCCTACTGTTTCTGCTTGATCATCACTTGCTTTTTGTAATAAAGTTTGATCATTATATTTTGTACTAGAAGCAATATTGTCAAAGTTTTTAAGTAAATCTTTTATCTCTGTTAAGATTTGTTCTCTTCCTTCTTGTGAAGTTGTATCTGTTGATGCTTGAAGAAGTTTCTCTTTTACATTATCTAAAATATTAGATTGTTCACTTATTGATTTATCTGCAATTTGTAAAGAGGCAAGGGCACTATTAACATTGTCAATTGACTGAGTTAATCCACTTGCTTCGGTTCTTAATTTATCTGAGATAGATAAAGAAGCAGCATTATCAGCAGCACTATTTATCTCTTTCCCTGAGGAGATTCTATTTAAAGATTGATTTAAATTTAAATAAGGCGATTGATCCAGTTGTACATTATTGATTTGCATAACTTACTCCTTACAGTTATATAATAAATTGTATGACTTCTTACTTTAAATAAAAATTAAGCATAGTAATTAGTTTTTTATAAATAATTTAATAACAAGCTGAGATATATATTAAAAAAATGTTTTAAAATAATATTAATAGAAAAGAAAATTTAAAAAATTGATACTATTATAGTACTATTATCAAGGAGTTATATGAAAGTACTAAAAAAAGAAGATAAAATGTTTTTTAATAATAATGATATTTCATTTGGAAATGTAAGTATAAAAAATGATGTTCTTTTTTTAGAAATAATAAAAACTCTACCTGCTTTTAGAAATTTAAATTATGCTACAAATACTTTATTAGGAATTTTATCTTTTGTAAAAAGAGAGAGAAAGTATAAAAAAATTTATCTAAATCCTCTACCTCTTGATACAAATGGCTTAAATCTAGAAAAATTAATCTGTTTTTATGAAAAGTTTGGTTTTATAAAAAGTAGTGAAGCTAATAGAGCTTATCCATTTTTAATGGAAAAGAATCTATTAGTTTAAATAGTGCTTTCTTTTGCAATTTTAATAATAAAACTTGCACCATTATCTTTATTTTTGACAGTTATATCCCCATCAAAACTCTCTTGAATAATTCTTTTTGAAATGGTTAATCCAATTCCTGTTCCTTTATCTTTTTTTGTAGTAAATCTATCATCAAAAACTTTAGATAAATCCTCTTTTTCAATTCCACCTGCATTATCAGAAATTTCTAATAAAATATACTTTTCTTCTAGTATTGCTTCTATTATTATCTCTTTGTTTTCAGATATCTCTTTATTTACTAAAAATTGGTCTAAGGCATTATTTAATATATTTAGAATAACTTGACAAAGTTCACTTTTATATCCGTATACTCTCAATTCTTTAGGAACATTATTCTTTAGTTCTACTGAGTTCTTTTTAAATCTAAAGAAAAGTATCTTTAGAATTTTATTAATGCAGTCATGAATTACAAATTCACTTTTTATTTTATCTGGTGATAAAAAGTTTCTAAAATCAGTTGCTGTTTCACTCATAAAATCAACATTCTCTGAGATAGTTAGAATATAGTTTTTTCTTTGCTCTTCTGTTAAATTATGCATCTCTAAGTTTAGCTCTAATGCTTGAGAAGTTACTTTTATAATGCTTAGAGGTTGTTTCCATTGATGAATAATATTATCTATCATATTACCCATTTCTGCAAGTTTAGCTTTTTCTGTCAGTAATTTTTCTGTTCTTATTCTTTTATCTAACTCTTCACTAACTTTCTCTTCTAGTTTTTGATTTAAAGTTTTCATGGCAGTTATGTCAATAGCAATACTTAAAATATATGTTTTGTTGAATAGACCTAAAAAAGAGAGCTTTATAATTCTTGTATCATAATATAATTTCTTATTGTTTTTTAAAACAATTGTATCTACAAATTTAACTTTTTGTTTTTTTAAAACATCGATGTCTCTTTGTTTTGAAGTGTGGGGTAAGTGTTTATCTATGAAATCATAAGATTTCTTTCCAATAAGTTGCTCTTTAGAGGTAAATCCATAAAGTTTTACAAGAGAATCATTTACTAATAAAAATAGACCTTTATTATCTTTTAAGCAAATAGGAAAAGGAATATTATTAATAAGGCTATCTAGTATTTTCATTCTAATTGATTGAAGATATGCTCCTAATAAAACAAAAGGAATTGAAAGTACAAATAAAACAATAAAGAAAAAAGCAACTTTTTCTGTCGTTTCTTTCATATATGTATCATAAATCTCTTTTTTTATTGAATAGATAATATAAAAACTGTTATCTGTTAAATCTATTTTATTTAAATAAAAAATTAGGTTTTTATCAAAAGAGCCTTTTTCTGATTTTTCTTTATTAATTAAAGTATTAATATTTTTAATTTCATCTTCTACTTTATAATAAGTTTTTCTTTGAGTACTCCAGTTTTTATTCTCATCTGGATGAAGTAAGAAGTTACCATATTTATCCATAAAATAAACATTGAAAATATCTTTATCTTTTATCATTTTCAATAAATCACTTGCTAAAAAGTTAATTATTAAAATTCCTTCTAATTTATCATTTTTATAAATAGGAGTAGAAACTCTAATTGTAGGTTTAAAAGGTAATTCAATTCTTTTATTTTCTACATTTAAATCAAAGTCAGATATATAAACTTCGCCATCTTTTAATGATTTCGTTTTTATAAAATAGTATCTATCACTTTTATTTTGTAAGTTTTTTGCTATATTTATCTCTTCATTGTTTTTATCAATTCTTATTATTTCATTTCCATCTTTATCTAGAAATCGAAGTTGAAAAATATTTTCATTAGCTTTTGTAAAATCAATAAAGTCTTCAACTAAATATGGAAATATATTTTTTTCATTATTTATAAAACGATTTAAATCTTTATTCTCTTTTAGTGCTTTTAATATTAGTTTATAATGATTAATTTCAGATTGTAGTTTCTTATATGTCTCTTTAAATTCTGTTTTGGCAATATTCTGTTTTGAGTAATATAATAGTTCTTTTTGTTGATTATTAAAATATATAAAAACAATTATTGCAAGAAGGGTATTTATTATTCCAATTGTGATTAAAAAAAGTAAGGTATTTTTTCTTACAGAGATTAAATAAGACATAATCTACTCCTGTGTTAATAACAAATAATAACATTTAATAATACTTAAAGCAATAGATTTTAAGTAAAAATAAGATTATTTTTTTATACTAAAAAGGATTATAAAGTAGGGTTTAACATATGTCACGTATTTTAATCTCTAGTTAGGTACTCTATGTGACTTTCGAATTTTTCAAAGAAATTTTTTCTTGCTCTTCTTATTAAT
Source organism: Halarcobacter bivalviorum (assembly GCF_003346815.1). NCBI lineage: Bacteria > Pseudomonadati > Campylobacterota > Epsilonproteobacteria > Campylobacterales > Arcobacteraceae > Halarcobacter > Halarcobacter bivalviorum. The sequence continues at coordinate 1,475,604 of NZ_CP031217.1, read as the reverse complement.
TCATCAAGTTCAAAGACACAAGATATAGCGTCAAGCTCTTTAATAAGAAATAGTTTGTTATCAATTAATCTATAAATATAAAGTTTTGTATCAATAGCTGAATTATTATGAATAATAATAGAGTAGTTTTCAAGATATTTTTCATTTAAAATTAGTTCTTTAAATTTTTTAAAGCTATACTCTTTATCTATATATCGTGCTTCTATATAATATACATTTTTTTCTTTTATATTATTATCAATATAACTATTTTCATATTCAATAAAATTTGATTTAATAAATTCAAAATCACAAGATTCAATATTGTTGTCTACTAGTTCTATTTTTATTTTTTCATTCTTTTTTTCTGTTTTTATAATATTTTCTTCTTTTATATCTCTTTTATTATCAATTTTTTCAATTTCATCATAAAATATAATATCTTCATAATTTTTTTCTTTTAAAAATTTTTTTAGAAGATTTGAAAAAGTAGGGTAATCTAATGAAGAGTTTTTATCATTTCTTGCTTTTTTTAAAGAACCTGCCTCTAAGAGTTTTAGATATAACTCTTTTGACGAAGGATTTTTTTCTTCTGAAATATAAAAAGCAATAGTTTTTATATTCCTAAAAAATAGAGTAAATAGTAATCCTTCTTCATACTCTTTTTTCAAAAACTCTTTACAATATTTTTCATATGATGAACGAGAGATTAAATCTATATCTTTACTATATCTTTCAATTTGTTTTTTTGTTGATAGGCCACTTTTAAGAAGTAATTTTACTTGATTTAAATTATTTAGAAAGATATCTTTCTTACATTCTATTTCTTCATCTAAATTACTTGAAGAGATTAAATCATTAAATATTTTTTCTTTTAGGGACATTTTAAGCCTTTAACTATTATATATCTATATTAAAACTATAATATAACTATTATTAAACTATATTGAAACTATGAAAAATAGAAAAAATTAAATCTTTGAAGTAAAATTAAAAAATTGAAGGATTAAAAATTAGGCATAAAAAAAGGATCCATCCGAAGATGAATCCTTTATAAGTTGTAATAATCTAAAAAAAGATTACTTAGCTACAGCTTCTTTTAAAGCTTTTCCAACTTTGAATTTTGCTACAGTTGTTGCTGGTACTTTAACAGTTTTATCAGTTCCAGGAACTTTTGCAGTTCTTTCAGCTCTATCAGCTGTAGTAAATGTTCCAAACCCAATGAAACTAACAGATTCTTTTTTTACTAAAGTTTCAGTAATTGTCTCTAATACTGCATCAACAGCACCCTTTGCATCTTTTTTAGAAAGACCAGCTTTTGCAGCAACTGCATCAATAAATTCAGCTTTGTTCATAGACGAACTCCTTGTGTAAGATAAAAATTTAATAAACTTTATAGTAACTAACCTTTAAAATAGCTAAAAAACCTGATATGTTGGGGTTAATTTACTATAAAATTTAACTATTTATTATTTATATGTCGATTTTATGCTTAAAAGTCGACAAGAATTCTCTAGAATAGCGATTCTCTTTACTAAATTATTGATGTCTCTATCGTATACATATGTACCTACACCTTTGATTACCATCACATGTTCTTCAGACTCTTTTAGATACTTTGTTATCTCTAAAGAGTTTCTATCGTACCATGAATTGAAATCTCCTGGATCATAAACTTTTATTTTAGAAAACTCTGTTTTTCCAAAATAATCATCAAATATAATCTCATCATGCTCAAAAGTATAAGCAGTTGTATAAATAGGCATTCCAAAAGCAATATATTTTGCTTCATGGATATTATTATATATAGTAGAGTGAATCTCTGATTCAATACTTGCTACATTCCATCTATAATCTCTTTTATTCATATTTAATTTACAAAATGACTTTTCTGTCATTTCATCAAAAATTGCATCAGAAGTATTAATTATAAATGTATTATGGTCAACCTTTGAAGATATAGCACCATGATAGATACCAAAGAAATTTTTTCTAAACATTGTTAAAGATAAGTCACTAAGTAGCTTCACTGTATTTGGGTCTATCATTTTAAAAAACCTTAAATAATTTTTTGGGTATTATACATAAAAATTACTAAGGACACTTTTAATGCAAATTCCCCATATTCCAGTACTTTTTCAAGAGACAATAGCTGCTTTTGAGAATATAAATGATGGCTATATAATTGACTGTACAACAGGATATGGAGGACATAGTGAAGGTTTATTAAAAAAATATCCAAATATATCTTTAATATGTAATGACCAAGATGATGAAGCTTTAAACTTTTCAAAACAGAGATTAAAAGATTATGAAAATAGAGTAACTTTTAATAAAGGGAACTTTGAACATGTAATTGAAAAATTTAAAGCTGAGAATATTAAAGGTGTTTTAGCTGATATTGGAGTATCTTCTTTACAATTAGATAAAGAAGAGAGAGGTTTTGGTTTTGAAAGTCCTGTTTTAGATATGAGAATGAATCAAAATCAATCTTTAGATGCTGCAATAGTTGTAAATACTTATTCTCAACATGAGTTAGAAAGAGTATTAAAAGAGTATGGAGAAGTAAGAGAGTATAAAAAAGTTGCTTCTTTAATTGTAAATAATAGACCTTTCTCTTCTGCTAAAGAGTTATCATCTTTATTAGCAAAAAAAATGCATAAGGGTAAAATCCATCCTGCAACACTTCCTTTTCAAGGAATTAGAATTGAAGTAAATGATGAATTAGGTGTTTTAGAGAGACTTTTTGATTCGCTGGAAAATGCAAAATTAAAAGATTGTATTATAGCTATTATCTCTTTTCACTCTTTAGAAGATAGAATTGTAAAAAACTATTTCAAAAAATGGAGTAAATCTTGTATTTGTCCTAGTGATGCTTTTAGATGTACTTGTGGAAATAACCATGCTTTAGGGAAAGTTATCACAAGAAAACCTATTATTCCTACAAAAGAAGAGATAAAACAAAACCCTAGAAGTAGAAGTTCTAAGTTAAGGATTTTTAAATTTGATTAAACTAAACTCTAAAAATTCTTTATTGTTTGTACTTGGTGCTTTAATTTTAGCATTAATTTTATTTTTTCCAAAAATTTATTTAGCAAATAATATATACTATGTAAGTAAAGATATTAATAAACTTTATGGACACTATATTTCATTAAAAGAAGAGAATAAATTCTTAGCACAACAATTAGAAGATATGAAGTTTAAAAATCAGATAGAAGATTCAATAATAATCTATTCAATAGAAGAAGCTTATGATAAAAACAATAATTAATTTTGCACTTAAAAAACCTATTCTTAATCATTTCTTACTTTTCTTTTTATTAGTCCTGTCAATACTTGCTTATTTTAAAATTCCTAAAGAGATTTTTCCTCCTGCTTCTTTAGATGCGGTTTCTATTACAGGAGTATATGCAGGTGCTAGTTCTGATTTACTTGATAAGATGGCTGTTGAAGATTTAGAAGATGAATTAGTCTCTTTAGAAGAAGCAAGTGATATTACTTCTATTGTAAAAAATGGCTTTTTCTCAATTAATATTAAACTAAAAGGTGGATATGAAGCTCAAGATGTTATTGATGATGTAAAAGATATTGTAACAAAAACAAAAGTTAATTTTCCTTCAGATATGGATGAACCAATTGTAAAAGAGGTTATAGGTGAGATTCCTCTAATTACAGTTGTTGTTTATGGAGATGAAACGAAAGAGAGGTTACTTGAAGTAGCTGATGATTTAAAATCAAGGATTTCAACTTTAAAAGATTTAAGTTCTATCTCTATTTGGGGAGACTCTGATAAAGAGTTATTAATTAAATTTGATGAAAATAAAATAGTTGCATATGGGTTAAATCTACAAGATGTTATTAATTCTGTACAAAATATTAGTTCAATATTTCCAGCAGGGATTATAAAAGATAGTACAAGACACTATTATTTAAGTACTTTTAATGGCGAAAAAGATATTAATAAAATCAATAACACTATAATTAAAGTTGCAAATCAAAGAGTTTTATTAAAAGATATTGCAAAAGTGGAGTTTAAACTTGCAGATGTAGATAATATCTCTCACTTTAATGGAAAACCTGATGTCTCTATTGGAATAAACAAAAGTGACACAGGAGATGCAATTGAGCTTGTACAAGATATTAAAAATATTTTAATAAAAGCAAAACAAGATTATCCTACTTTAGAGTTTGATACTCATACTGATACTTCTGTTTGGATTAAAAATAGACTTAATACTGTAGTTTCAAATATTCTTTTTGGTCTTTGTCTTCTTTTTATGGCACTTTTTTATTTTATTAATGTAAGAATTGCTGTTGTAATTGCAATAGGAATTCCAACTTCATTTATGATAGGTCTTATTGCAGCTGAAGCGATGGGATATAGTCTTAATATGTTATCTCTTCTTGGAGCTTTAATTGCTTTAGGAATGTTAGTTGATGAAGCTATTGTTGTGGGAGAGAATATATATAGACATATGGAGATGGGAAAAAATAGATTTCAAGCTGCTCTTGATGGAGCAATTGAGGTTTATCCTGCTGTTTTAACTGCAACTGCTACTACAATTTTTGCTTTTTTACCGATTTTACTTATGACAGGAGAGGTTGGTAAGTTTATGAAAATCTTACCAATTATGATTACAATACTTCTAATATCATCTTTAGTAGAGGCTTTTTTCTTTTTACCTTTACATGCAAAAGAGATTTTTGATGTTCATAAAAAAGAGAAAAGGTCTGATAGAATTTGGGAAGTAAATAAAAAAATCTATAAAACAGTTTTAGAGTTTTTATTAAAGAAAAAGTATATCTCTTTATTTATAATGGTTTTTTCTATAATTTTAGCAACTATATTTATCTCTTCTCAATCAAGATTTCAATTTTTGCCAGATTTTGATTCTACCCAAATATATTTAAATGGTTCAGTTGGAGTTGGTAAAAAAATTGAGCAAACAGAGGCTTTAGTTGAAAAGATAGAGAGAAAAATTATAGATGAATATGATTTTGCAAATAATATTGATTCAGTCTCTTCCGTAATTGGAATGAAATTAGATGGAAAAAATCTACCTCAAAATGAAGAGTTTTATTTTCAAATTTTTATAAATCTATATGAACGAGCACCACAAAATATTTTTGATAAATATGTTAATCCTTATTTATCTCCAAAATATGATGATAGAGATATGATTAGACAAAAATCAGCACAAGAGATTGAAGAGGAATTAAAGGTTTTACTTAAACCTTTAAGTAGTAGTAAAGATTATGAAGAGTTTAAACTTTATGTTCCTGGTGCAGGTATTGTAAAAAATGATTTAGAGTTAGCAATTTCGGGTTCAAATCAGCAAGATATTAATAAGGCAGTTAAAGTTATCAAAGAGAAGTTAAACTCAATTACTGGTGTTTCAAATGTTGCAGATGATATTTTAGTTGGAAATATAGAGTTAAAATTCAAAGTAAATGAGTATGGACAAAAACTTGGGTTTACAGAAAACTATATTGTTTCAGAAGTTCGACCTTTCTATTTTAAAGGTGCTTACTCTAAAATGTTTGATGATAAGGGAATTGTAGAGGTAGTTTTTCAAAGTAAGAATAAAGATGAATTAGACTCTATAAATAGATTTGAAGTTTTAATACCTGGAACAGAGCAGAAAGTTCTTTTAAAAGAGGTAGTAGAGATTGTAAGAAAAAATGCTCAATCTCAAATTTTTAAAGAGAATTCAAAAAGAATAGTTTCTATTACAGCAAGTATTGATAAAGTAACTTCTTCTGAGGTTTTTGAACAATTAAATCCTATTTTAGAAGAGCAGAAAAAATTTGTTTCTATTGATATAAAAGGAGAGCAAGAAGAGAATGAAAAAGTTCAAAAAGAGATGGCTCAGGCAGCTTTAATAGCTATAATTCTGATTTTCTTAGCTTTAATTTGGATGTTTGATTCTTTGGTTAAACCTTTAATTATTATTTCAACTATACCTTTATCAATTTTAGGTGTTTTAGTAGGGCACTTAATTTTAGGTTTACATATTACTATGCCAAGTTTAATTGGTATGGTTGGACTTGCAGGTGTTATTGTAAATGATGGAATTATTATGATGGACTTTATTAAAAAAGCTAAAAATTTAGAAGAGATGCAAGAGTATGCACTTATGAGACTTAGACCAATTCTTTTAACTTCAATTACTACAATTTTAGGTTTATCAACATTAATGTTCTTTGCTTCAGGACAAGCTTTGATTCTTCAGCCAATGGCAGTAGCTTTAGGTTTTGGTATTTTATGGGCTACAATTTTAAATCTATATTATGTACCCATGGTATATAGAATTGTATATTTAAGAAAAGCAGAATAGTTAAAACTTTTCTGCTTTTTTTATAATAGAGTTAATCATATTATTAAAAACCAAATAGTGTAGAGGGATTAAAGAGTACCAATATAATCTTCCCAATACTCCCTTTGGATAAAAATATGCAGATTGAATAAGTCGGTTTTCAACTATTTTAAACTCAAGCCATGCTGTTCCTGGAACTTTCATTTGAGCATAAAGAAGTAATCTTTCATTCTCTTTTATTTCAACAACTTTCCAAAAATCTAAGCTTTCACCTACACTTAATTTATATTGGTTTTTTCTTCCTCTATGAAGACCTACTCCTCCAAGTAATTTATCTATGAAACCTCGTATTTCCCATAAAGAATCATAGGCAAACCAACCATCTTTCCCTCCAATACTTGTAAAACTTTTGAATACTTGCTCTTTTGATAAGTTATTAAAACTTAACTCTTTTCTATCTAGAAAAATAGCATCAGCAATCTCTTTATCATGGTCTTTGTCCCAAATTTTACCAGAATAGTCGGTATCTGACCAACGACTTATAACTTGATTTGTCTCTATCTCTTTTACAGCTTTTTTTACAGCTTCAAGATAAGAGATTGTTTTAATATTTGGGAAATACTTTTTTGCATGATTATTTTGAATAATAACTTCTGATTTTAAACCTTCTATTAAAGCTTTTGCAACTTTAAATTGAACAGGAGTAAAAAGATTTAACCAATAAGATGAGAGTGTAATTGATAAAAAAGGAAGAGGGATTAACACTCTTTTTAAACCTAAAGCTTTTGCTGTTTGAAGCATCATCTCTTTGTAGGTTAATTGTTCACTTCCTATATCTATAATAAGATTTTGTTTCTCTTTTAAAACTAAAGCCTCTTCTAAATAGTTTAATACATCATCAACGGCAATAGGTTGAGCTTTTGTATTTACCCATTTAGGTGTAGTCATAATAGGAAGTTTTTCTGTTAGGTTTCTTATTATCTCAAAACTTGTACTTCCTGAGCCAATAATTACTCCAGCTCTAAACCAAAGTGTTTGTATATTTTTGTTTGAACTTAAGATTTCTCCTGTTTCTATTCTACTTAGTAGATGTTCACTTGTTTGTTCATTTTTTACTCCAAGCCCACCAAGATATATAATTTTTTTAACTCCACATTTTTGAGCTATTTCAACAAAGTTTTGTGCAGATTGTTTATCCAGATTCTTATAATCACTTCTTGAAAGAGAGTGTATTAAATAGTAGGCTACATCAACATCTTTAAGTGCTTTTTCTAAGTTATCTTTATTAAAAGTATCTCCTTCAAATACTTCTATATTTGCAGGTAGATTTGAAGAGAGAGTTTTTTTATTTCTTACATAAAGTCGTAGTTGAATATTTTTGTTTTTTAGCAGTCTTTGTTTTAATCTTCTACCGATATATCCTGTAGAACCAGTAAGTAGAACTTTCATGATATATCCTTTCTTTTTTTCTATTATAGCAAGCTTTAAAAATATCTTTTCTTAGTTTTTTTCTTCATCTAAAATAACAAAGCCTTGTAACTTATCAATAACAGTATTTGAATCATCATAGTTAAGTAATTCTTTTCCAAATTCTAAAGTAGTAATTACATTTTTACCTATAATATTTCTTCCTTTTTTATTTAGATAAACTTTTGTTTTTACTCCCCAAACATTATGCATTACAAGAGGTTCATTTTTACTAGCTCCAATATAAAGCATAATATGTCCTTTTAAATAAATAAGGGTTTTAAAAGGTTTTGCATTTTTTACAATAAACTCTTTTTTTTCTTTATTTGAAAGCTCTTTAATATTGAAATATTTTCCACTAAAGGTTTGTTGTCTAGAGTTTCTACCAAGATAAATACCAAAAGTAGTATAAAAATCTTGAGTAAAGCTAGAGCAGTCTCTAAATCCAAAGATTCCTCCCCAACCATATTGTTCAGCAATTAATTCATTTGCTATTTTTTCAATATTTTCATTATTAAAAACTAAAGGTTTTGTAGTAATATTTTCATCTTCAATTTCTATTTCTTTTAAATAGGCATTATGTTTATCATCTTTTTTTGCAAGAAGATATTTACTATTTTTTGAGATAGGAAAAATAGTACCTAGTTGAGTCTTTTCTATGAAGAACTCATCATAAATATTTAGTTTATCTTTGATTGTTATGGCATAGCTATTTGTTTTAAATTCTTTTATAAACTTTTCATCAACAAAAGCTAAATCGTTAGTATTAATCCAACCAAAGAAAGAGGGTGTTTTAATATAAGCCCAGGCTTTATCTTTAGAAAAATGAGAAATCAATACAGGTGTATTTATTTTTATATGAGAGTTTTGATTATAATCAAAAGGAAAACCTTGCCCTGCATTATAAGGATTGTAAAACATCATTTCTTTTGTAGGTAAAACTCTAACATTACTATTTTTTATAGTAATTGCTCTTATCAATTCTGTTTTAAACTCTTCAAAATTTGAATTCTCAAAATGTTTTTCAAACCATGATTTAGAGGCTTTTGAATAGTTTTGTAAATAGATATTTTCATTTTTAAATTTTACTGCCCAATTTGCTTCTTTTTTAGAGATTTTTATTATTGGATTATCCCATACTCTAAAATATATTTCAAAGAATTTATCATTATATTTTTCTTGTTCTTTAAATTCTAAATTTTTATTTAAATAGAATTTTGCTTCTTGTGGATACTTTTTAATATCTTCAATTTCAACATTTTTATTAGCACAAGAGGTAAATAATATTGTTATGGATATTAAAAAGCTTGATTTTATTAATTTAGATAAAAGCATTTAATACAACCTCCTTATTTTTTGGAGATTGTATCATAAGTAGAGTTTTTAAAAGTTGAATTTTCTTTTTAATTTAAAGAAGTAAATTATAGTTTTATATTGTATAAAAATAAAAGGAATCATTAATAGAAAATATGCAAGTGAATATTTAGCAATAACTTCATTAAATGTAAGTCCAAAGTTAATAAAAAACATTCCAAAAACAAAAAAAGCAACCCCTGGACAAATAAGTGCAAAAGAGACAGAAGATCTTGTTTTCTCTTCTTCTACATAAGTTTCAAAATATCGATTCATCTTCATTACTTTATATCCTAATATTCCAAAAATAATTTGAATTGAAAGAATTGTAGAAGTTAGAGTAAATAAAGAAGATTTACTCATATTTGAATCAAAGTTATGGTCAAGTCCAAAAGATACTCTTATCATCATAATTCCTAAAAGTGTAAGAATTGGTAAAATAATCCATAAAGAAGGACTTGCTTCTAAAGAGATACCTTGTTCAAACATATTTTTAAACCCCATTGTTATTTTAATAATTAGTAATAAAATAGCAAAAGAACCAAAAAAGATAGCACCAAAAATTCCTAGAGCATTTATTACAATATTATGACTCATAGCTCCTGGTGCTGCAAATCCAACTGAAACCATAGCTAAAGCAAAAATTGAAATCATCTGAGAAAGGTTATTGTTTTTTGTAAAATCAAAGTCACCTGTTACTAAAAGTCTTGAAAAATATGTAAAAACAATTTTTAAAGCATAATATCCAGCAATTACAAATCCAAGTAGAGCAAAGGGAAACATATATTCCACAATAGACCAAAGATTTGGTACAAAAACTGCTCCTAAAACAAAACATACATTTATAGTCATTGCATATGTTAAAGGAATAGTCATTAAAGTAATTTCTGCATTTGATGTTATTAAAGTTTTATAGTTTTCACTTTTTTTATAAAGATTAAATTGTTTTGTATTCCAAATTAGTAATTTAAAATGAAAAAAAGAAAATAATATTATTCCAAATAAAGCTAAAGCAATAATAAAAGAAAGCCAAGTTCCTTTTATAAGCTCAGGAAATATATGATTAAAAGTTGCCATCGGTGTATCTTTGTGCGGTACTAAAAACATTAAATACATAAAAAATGAGACAGAAAGTCCACCAGCACCTAGTGATGCTAAAAAGCACATAGGGTTAAATTTTTCTCTAAGAGTCATAAAAATCCTTTTTAATATGATATAAAATGATGAAAATATACTCATTTTTTGTTTAAAATATTATTAGTTTATTATAATATTTACTTATAGTTTAAAAATTACGCTACTTTATATTAAGTTCTTACTTGATAAGATATCTAATGTATAAAATTTCTGTAAGTAAAGAACTATTTAATGATATTCAATTAAAAAAATTAAAAATTCTAGAAAAGAGTACTTCCTCTTATTGGAAGCGAGAATTACTTGAACCCAAAATTATAAATGATAAAATAAAATATAGTATAAAACAGATTGATAAAATTAAAATAACTAATGGTTTGGGAGAAGAAAAACCTCAAATGATTATTGAGTGTATTAAGGTTGACTACTCTTTTAAAAAAGATCTTTTTGAGTTTCACTTAGGAAGAATTATTGAACAAAAAAATTCTAATTTAGATGAAAACTATAAAGATAGTTTAATTCAAGAGCTTCTTAGAGAAAGAGCATTATTAGAAGATAGTATGAATAGGGATCATTTAACAGGAGTTTATAATAGACGTAAAATGGAAAATGATTTAGCTATGTTTATACACCAAAATAATAAAGACCTTTTAACCGCTGTTTTTATTGATGCAGATAGATTTAAAGGAATCAATGATAATTTTGGACATGATACTGGAGATAAAGCTTTAGTATATTTAGCAAAAAAGCTACAAGAGTATTCAAATTTTTTAAATGGGGAAGTCTATAGATATGGAGGTGAAGAGTTTTTAATTCTTTGTTTTCTTCCTCAATATGAACTTAAACCAAAATTATTGGAATTAAAAGAAGAGATAAAAAATCAAAAAATTTATCATCCTAAACAAGATATTACTTTAACTGTTAGTATGGGTGTCTCTTTTTTTAAAGATTGTAAAACAAAAGAAGAATTACTTAAAAAAGCTGATAATGCAGTATATAAAGCAAAAGAGCAGGGAAGAGATTCTATTGTGTTAGTTTAAAAACTAGGAAAATTCCTAGTTTTAATTATTTAGCAATTTGATTAGCAATTGCTTCAATATCAGCTTCAGAAAGACCAGCTACTTGAGCTTTCATTAAACCTTTCATAGGTCCTCCATAAGAATCATCTTGGTAACCTTTCATTGCAGCAATGAATTCAGCCTTAGTCATATCTTTGATAACTTTAGACTTACCTAAAGCAACTTTTTCTCCATTTGCACCGTGACAAGCAACACATTTAGCATATGGGTTAGCGAATGCTACACATGCAAGAACAGAAGTTAAAAGTAAAACTTTTTTCATTTGAAATCCTTTTTTTTAATTAATTCTTAGAATTTTAACCTAATAAACTTAATTTTGCTTTGATTTATATCAAAGATAAACTAACTTTAAGTTTGATAATTAAAATCCTTATTTTTATCGCTAATTTTATGAACTCATTGTGTAGAAATTGTGGAGAAAATAGAGGAGTAATAACTAATATAGTTAAACTATATTAGTTATCTTTTAAAAGCTCTTGTTTAAGCTCTTCTTTGTTTATTTTACTTTTATCACTAGGAACTAAAGGTAAAGATTTTTTATAAATTATTTTATTTGGAATCATATATGAAGCTAAATGTTTTTTTAACTCAAAAACAATCTCTTTTGAAGCTATTTCACTTCTTGCACTATAAACCATTACAATCTCTTCTTCAATCTCTTCATTTGCAATTGAGAAAATAGCACATTGTTCAACCATAGGAAAGTTCTTAGCTACTACAGATTCAATCTCAAAAGGACTTACTCTAAAACCTCTTGTTTTGATCATATCATCATGTCTTGAAACAAAATAGAAGTAACCCTCTTCATCTTTATAAACATAATCCCCTGTTGCTACAACTATTTCATCTGTTAGTTGTCCCTCTAGGTTAATTACATCTTTCAAGATTTGAATAGATTTAAATCGCTCACTTGTTTCAACAGGAGCATTCCAATATCCTTTATAGATATATCCACCTCTATGAATTAATTCACCAATTTCTCTTGGTTTACACTCTTTACCTTCTTCATTAAGAACATAAAGTTCAACATCTGGAATAGGCTTACCAATTGAGTCTGGTCTTATCCAAATTTGTGATGGTTCTAAATATGTAGACCTAAAAGCTTCTGTTAATCCATGCATTGAATAAAATTTTGCATCAGGGAAGTACTTATCTAGATCATTTAACATTTTATGAGTTACATTACCACCTGAAGAAGTAAGAACTCTAACCTTTGCTAAAAGGTCAGCACTAGGAAGTTTGTGTTCATCTTCATCAAACATTGAAGAGATATTAATAGGCATTAAAGGTACTACTGTAACTTCATCATTTATTAAATGGTTAAAGAAATCACCAGCAAGAATAAATCTATGTAAAGCTAAAGTTGCTCTTTTATATAAAGAACAAAAAATTTGATTTAATCCATAATCAAGATTAAAAATAAGTGTCCCTGAGATAACATCATCTTCTTTTAAATCTAAATATGAAGATACTACCCTTGCTGAATCAATAAGATTTCTATGTGAAATTACAATACCTTTAGGTGTTCCTGTTAATCCAAATGAATATGTAATTACAGCATTATCATGTCCATTTATTGTACAAGAGTAAGGTTTATTATAATATTTAAAAATCTCTTCAAATGAAGCAATATCTTTATGTGTAGTTTCATAAGAAATAATTTGTCCATCAAAATTAATCTCTTCAATTGATTCTAGTTTTAATCTATCTGTAATAATACATTTAATATCACAATCTTTAATTATATACTCTACTTGCTCTGGTTTAAGTAGTCTTGTAAGAGGAACTAATACATAATCCGTTGATAAAATACCTAAAATAGCAATTACTTGTTCTATACTTTTTGTTGAGTAGATACCAATTCTACTACCTTTTGGTAAATTAAGTTCACTAAGGTAAAAGGCTATTTGATTAACTTTTTTTAGTAGGTCTTTATAATTTATCTCTTTTTCATTGAACTTTATTGCAATTTTTTCTGGATGAGAAACATTTGCATCTTCAATAAGTGTTCTAATACAGTTAATAGACATAGTAGCTCCTTTTTTATTTTTCTAACATTCCAAGTGTCCATACATCATAATTATTATCCATTACAATTGTAGGATTATGGCTTGAATTTAATATTTTTTTATAGAAGAATGTTACTATATCTTCTATTTCTTCTTGTTTTAATACTTTTGTTATACCACCAGTAAAAACTACTGAGTTAAGTGCAAGAAGTTTTAAATTTACATAGGCTTGTCTATATGCTGATACTTTACAAAGTACTAAGAAGATAGCAAGTTGCATTAAAACTCTTGTTGATTTTTCACTTGATTCATCAAAAATATTTTCTGTAACTTTTAAGTGAGCTAATAGTTCATATACAAACTCATTGTTTTTTGCAGCAAAGATTAAAGACTCTTTTGATTTATAAACACCAAGTTTTTTAAATACAAGTCTATCATACTCATTTTGGGTTACCATATTCTCATCAACTAAATCTTTTGAGTAGTGAATATCTGTAGTTGCTCCACCGATATCAATTAAGATATATGGATCTGCAACTTTAAATTTTGAGTCAATCATAGGTAGAGTTTTATTTACTATATATGGAGTTGAAAATATTTGATTTGAGGTAATATCATACAGGTGTTTAATATCTTCTTTCCCCATAATATCAGCTTGATAAAGATTTGTTAAATACTCTTTTAGATTCTCTTCTTCCACATGAAGTTTATCATTGATTATATTTGGTAAGATAACTAAGTTTTCAATATTTTTTTGTAAATAAGGAGCATCTTTTTTACTTCCTACATAAACAATATTTGAGTAGTTTAACTCTTTTAAAAATTTAAATAGTTTCTCATCAAAGATATTTGAAACAGAGTCAATTCCTCCTACAACTATTACAACATCAATTAAATCACTTGGAATAGAAGTTGTCTCAATATCTTTGTATAAGACTGTATCAATAATATTAATACCAGAATTAAAAGCGATATTTGTTGCATATTTTAAAGAAAAAGAGTTAGAAATACCAATAATAAGAGTACTTAATCCTCCATTTGCTGATGAACAAATATGAATATTTTCTTTTTCATAGTTTTTGATAATTTCACCACATTTATAAGTTAAATCATCATAAATATCTTTGTTAAAATCTCTAAAGTGTTGTTGTACACTATCTTTTGTACATAATTTAAAATATGTACTTCCTACATCAATTAATAGTTTGTTTTCTAATTTACTCATTGCATAATTCCTATATCATGGATAATATCATTTACAATAGATGTTGTATCTTTATTTAAATCACATTGATTTTTTTCATATTCAAAACATCTATCTGGAATTGGAACTTTCCCTCTTTTTATGATTCTAATATTCTTATTTCTATCTCTTACTGTAATCATCTCATTGTTATTTATAATATGAGGAGAGAAAGGTACATCAATTGTTCCATTTTTAATTGAGTTAAATACTTTTCTCCAAAGAGTATCAGCGGGGTCATTAAATACAGCTTCCATAATAGCCATAACTTCAGCTGTTAAAATTTCCTCTTCTTCTTTATCAACAATATTTGGTAATCCATTTAAAATTCTAAGAGTATATTGTGTATTTGCAACTGTTTCTGCATTTGCCTCTTTTGTAGGAATTCCAGAAGCTTCTTGTTTTGTTTTTGTAATAATTTTATTTGCACCAACCATAGCAGCAATTACTGTACTCATATTTATAAGTTGAGAAGCATAGTTTTGATCCATAGGGAATGCACCCATCCATTGGTGATAAACTAAGTGAATATCAGCATCAGTAACACCAATCTCTTCTGAATAGTGTTTTGCTAATTTTCTAAGTACTGCTCCCATTACAATATCTTGATTCATTGAACCAGTTTGAGAAAATGATACAGAGAATGATTTAACACCTTCTTCAAGTGATAATAACATCTCTAAAAGTTGGATTACAATAGTAATACAAGGAGGAACAAGTGTTGCTGTTAGTGGACCAAATGATTCTCTATTGATTGGTTCATTTAGTTTTGAGTATTCAGCACAAACTCTCTCTACATACTTCCAGTAAAGGAAAGCTTTATCTAAAGGAAAGTTTTTAGAATAAGGTAGTAAATATGTAATTGGTCCACCTTCAATTTCAAAGATACCAGAAGCAATTGCTGTTTCAATAAGTAGTCTTGCATCAGGAGTACCATGTCTTAATGAAATAGGTTTATTAAAATGTGTCATCATTTTTCTTGATGTTCTATATCCATGGTTAATTAAAGGATAACCATTTAACATATCAACTTCGTTCTCTTCACTAAGTCTTAACATCTTTTTTGCAGTTGCATAATCATTAAGTCTTGTATTTGAGTCAATAGTACAAGGTAAAACATCTACATTTGCTTTATCAAAGAACTCATAAAGAGCAAACATTTTATCGTATGTTGGGAAACCACCTCTTGGTTGAACCAGCATTTTATCTTTTGTTTTAAAATTATAAGAGATAAAAAGATCTTTTGAAGCATTTTTTACAAACTCTTCAACTTCAGCGAAATCAAAATTATCAACATATTCATTGTTTAAGATGATATTTCTTTCTTCTTGTAATAAACTCATTTATCTCTTTCCTTCATGAATTTTTCTAATTCATCTAAGCCTGTATTTAAATCAACCTGATGAAATACTAAGTCAAATCCATAATTTTTAAATCTTGGAACAATATCTTCTGCACTTCCTGTTCCTACAACTAAGTTTCCACCTATCATAAAAACTACATTATCAAGAAGATTTCCGTATTTTGCTTTTAAAATTTTCACTTCTCTACACCAACCTTCTGCTTCTCCATTTAATGAAGAGATTAAAAGAATGTCAGCATTTGTTTCAATCACTGCATCAACAAACTCTTCTAAGTAAGTATTAACACCTAAGTTAAATACCTCAAAGCCTCTTGCTTGCAGTGAAAGTTCTATAAGTCTGTTTGCTACAACGTGGATGTCGTTTCCAACTACACCTGTTACTACTTTCATATGATTACCTATTTTGTTTATTATTAAAAGGCAAATATTATATCTAATTAGTGGTTATAAATTTATTAGAAAAAGTTATGGTAGCTACCAAGAAAACAATCTCTTTAAAATAGTTTTCTAAAAATTATAAGAAAGTTTTAAATTAATTGCTTAACTAGTAGATAGGTGTTTACTAATCTCAGCTATAGACTCTTTCGCAATGATTTTTGCAAGTTCTGAATTATGTTTTTTGATTTGATAATCTCTATTTTTAACTAGTATGTAACTTGGTTTAAAAGAGTCTTTTATTTTTGTGCAAGAGCTTGAAATAAAAGTTTTTTTATAGATTTTTGAAAATAATAGTTCTTTATTTTGTTTTAATACATCAATTTTTGTCTCTAAGTAAAAAGTTTTTTTACTACAAGGTATTTTAACTTTGCCATATTCTATACAAATTCTTGAATTTTTAGTAATTCTATAATTTAAACATTTAGTTGTATTTGTTTGTTTATAAAAGTGTTCAAAATCCATTTTTGAACTTAGAATTCTAGTTTTAATTACAGCATCACTACTATTTTTATTTAAAGTTAACTCTTTTTTTAAATTTAAAAGTTCTTCTTTTAGATATTCATTTAAGTTTAATGTATCATTTTCAATTTTTTGTATATAAATAGTTTCAATTTCTTTATTTTCAGTAACTATATTTTTATTTGATATCTTTTCATTTTTTACACTGCAAGCTGTTATAAAAAGTCCTAAAAATATCGATATTATTGCATTTAAGATTATTTTCATTCTTTCTCCTTTTATAAGAAATGCAATTATAATATAAAAAAATTAATTAATTAAGATAATTAACACTCAATTAACATTTTTATATTAAACTTACATCATAAGAAAATTAAAACCTCCTACTACCAATAATTTTAATTTTCGTCAGCATAAATTGAATATATTTGAATATAGCTCTGTTAAAATTAGCAGAGCTTTTTTTATTTTCGTAGATTTAATCCAAGTTAATATATTATTATCAAAATTTTTTAGGTAAATAATGGAAAGTATTAGTATTCTAACAATAATCACAATAGCATTTTTAGGATCTTTCGGACACTGTATCGGTATGTGCGGAGGAATAGTTGTAGCTTATTCAAGTACAAAGGTAAATAGTACTTGGAATAAAAGAAAACAAGCAAGCTCTCATATTTTATACTCTTTTGGAAGAATTACTACATATGTGATTTTAGGTGCTTTTTTTGGACTTATTGGCTCAGTTATTACTTTTAATAATACAGCAGGTGGAATACTTTTAATTGTAACTGGAATTTTAATGGTTTTAGTTGGTCTATCTTTAAGTGGAAAGCTAAAATTTTTAACTTCAATTGAACACTCAGTTTCAAAGTCTGAACTTTATCAAAAAAGCTTTAGAAGGCTTTTAAGTTCAAACTCTTTATTTAGTTTCTATTTTCTTGGAATGTTAAATGGTTTATTACCTTGTGGTTTTGTATATGTTTTCGCAATTACAGCTGCAAGTACTGCAAATCCTATGTGGGGAGCATTTGTAATGCTTGTTTTTGGACTTAGTACAATCCCTGCAATGTTTTCTTTAGGTTTTTTTGTAGGAATCTTTAAACAATTAGCACTTAGAAATCTATTTATAACGCTTGCTTCAATTTTAGTGATTTTATTTGGACTTTATACTATGTATAATGGTTATAACTTTATGAAAGGGCAAGATAAAGTTATTCTTAATTCTATAGATTAAGTCTTAATTTATAAACACTTTTTATTTTAGTGCATTAAAATTCCTCAAAAATTTATAAGGAGGTAATAAAGTATGGCAAAAAGTTTTAAAAAATACTTCTCATTTTTTGGAATATTAATTGCAACGGTTAGTTTAAAAATAAGTTCTTTATTAACTAGCTTACATCATCTTATAGATGTTAGTATTCCAAAAATTATGAATAAACTTCATATCTCATCTTTAAAACCAATCAAACTTTATTCTACTAATAAATATAACACACAAGGAAAAAATTAATGCAAAAACAAAAAGCATGTTTAAGCGTAGTTGCTTCGCTTTTTTTAGCAACAAATCTATACTCTCAGACAGAACAATTATCAACTATCAAAGTTACATCTTCTTATTTGAATTCAAATGAAAAAACAGCAACTTTCTCAACTGAAATTTATACTAAAGATGAAATAGAAAAATCAAAATCAAAAGATGTTTATGATTTTTTAAATTCTCAAACATCAATTAATATCGCTCCTAATTATGGTAATACTTTTACTCAAATGATTGATTTACGAGGATATGGGATTGGTAGTGGATATCAAAATGTTGTTGTAACAGTTAATGGAAGAAAACTTAATAATGTAGATATGCAATCACAGTTATTATCAGCAATTCCTATTTCAAGTATTGAAAAAATAGAAATCATTAAAGGTAGTGGTTCTGTTCAATATGGAGATGGAGCAAATGCTGGAGTTATTAATATTATAACAAATGGTAAAAATGAGAACTATATCATGGCTCATATAGGAAATGATGATACTAAAGGTGGTACTTTAAGTTTAGGTTTTAATAATCAGGACTTAATTATAAATGCTCTTGTAGATTATAGTTCTACAAATGGTACAAGAGAAGATAGTTTAAATAATAAAGATTCAAACCATAATAGAAATAGAAAATTTGAAGTAATTTATTTCCCAACTGAAAAGTTAGAATTAAGAGCAGGAAGAGTGCTTTCAGATATGCGTTTAAAGTATGCAGGTCCTTTAACAAAAGATGAATATAAAGATAATCCAAATCATTCATCTAATTTAAATGAACAATATCTAAATAACTATGTTACTACACTTGGTTCAACATATAACTTTAATGATAACTACTCTTTAGATATTAATTATAGTGATGAAGATAAATTAAGTAGATTTTCTTCAGGATGGCAATCAAACTATGAGTATGAATCATTTAATGCTTCACTTAATATAAAACAAAATGATTATTCTGTTGTTGTAGGAGTAGATAGTTTTGATGGAGATAGAATAAGTTCTGCAGATATTACAAACAAAACAAATAAAGCACTATTTGTATCTGCTGATTATCAAGTTTTAAACGATTTAAAAGTTTCAGCAGGACTTAGAAGAGAAAAAGTAGAGTATGAATATAAGCCAACAGCAGGAGATAGTTTAAGTAATGATGAGTATTTAAATGCTTATGATATTGGTGTTAATTATTCTTTATCTAATTCTTCATCTATTTTTGCTAACTATAATAGATCTTACCAAGCACCAGATATTGATAGGTTCTTTAAAACTGATTGGATGACAGGGATAACTTCATTTAATGGTTTAATAAAACCTATGAAAGTAAAAAATTATACAGTTGGATATACCAATATTCAAAAAAACAATAAACTTAAAATCTCACTTTTTAGAAGTGATTTAACTAATGAAATTTATTTAGAACCAATTAATTATGTAAATACAAATATTGATAAGTCGCATAAATATGGTTTAGAAGTTTTTGATAAATATTTAATTAACGAAAATCTATATGCATCAATCAATTACTCTTATATTATTTCAAAAATTGATAGAGAAGATGAAGGAAATGGAGCTTATGATGGTAAAGATTTACCTGGGGTGTCTAAACACAATCTTACATTAAATTTAGGATATACTTACAAAAGATTAAATACAATTCTGTCATACACTTATAGAAGTAATGCATATGCTGCTAATGATTTTGAGAATAATTTTGATCAAAAGCAAGAAGCATATAAGTCAACAGACTTAAGTGTTTCATATAACTTTAATAATATAGAAGTTTTTGCAAAAGTACAAAATCTATTTGATGAAGATAATGGTTTATGGATTTCAGATGATAGAATTTATCCTGTTAATTTTGAAAGAACATATTATGCAGGAATAAAATACAAATTTTAAAATAAAATGACAAAAAGATTATGAAAAAATATTTAATAGCTTTTCTTTTTATTGTTAATCTCTTTGCTAATAATCAAGGCGAGCAAAGAATTATAACACTATCTCCTTCATTAAATGAGATAGTGTTTGCCCTTGGAAGTGGTAAAAATATAGTTGCAAACACGCAATATTGCAATTATCCATCAGAGTCTAAAAATATACCTAAAGTAGGGGGATACTCTTCAATATCTTTAGAAAAAATGCTTTTAGCAAAACCTACTTTAGTATTTGCTCAAAACTATGATGAAGAACTTCTTTTAAATTTAAAAAAATTAAATTTAAATTATCACTCTTTTAAGACAGATAATCTAACTTCTATAAAAAGTACAATAATAAATCTCTCTAAACTTCTTAATAAAGAGGAAAAAGCAGAAGAGTTAGTAGCAAATATTGACAATAGTTTAGAAAAATTAAAAAATATTGTTATAAATAAAAATATTTTAATAGTGATTAGTCCTAGAACTGATTTAAATAAAACAATTTATGTGACAGGAAATAATCTATATTTTAATGATATAATTAAAGCTTCTGGAAATCAAAATGCTTATAAATCTAAAAGTTTAGCTCAACCTATGGTAAATGTAGAAAAAATTATTAAAATGAATCCAGATATTATAATTTTATTAGCCCCTTATATTCACGAAAATAATATTAGTTTTGATGAGCTAAAAGAGCCTTGGAGAAAACTTCCAACAATAGCTTCAAAAAGTGATAATATCTATATTATAGATAAAGAATATGCTGGTATTCCTAGCCATAGGGTAGTTTATTTTATGGAAGATTTTAAAAATATATTAGAAAATGTTAGAGATAAATAAGTTTACAAATCATATTTTAAAAGATATAAGTTTCTCTTTGAAAGAGGAGGAACATCTAATAATTCTTGGTGCAAATGGTGCAGGTAAATCAACTCTTGCAAAAGTTTTATCTACACTTATTTCAAATGACAAAGTAAAACTATTTAATGAAGAGGTAAACTCTTTAAGTGATGAAAAAAGAGCAAGATTTATTAATTATATTCCTCCTAAACTAGAAATCTTTGATGAATATATAACTTTATATGAGTTTTTAGAACTTTCATTTATAGAGAAAATTAATAGAAAAAAATTAGAAGAGATTATCTCTTTATTAAAGCTTGAAAAGATTAAAAATAGGGCTTGTAATGATTTAAGTTCAGGAGAGAAACAACTTTTATTATTAGCTTCAAGTATTATTCATAATGCCAAAATCACAATTTTTGATGAACTTACTGCAAATATGGATATTACAAGAGTTCAAGAGGCTTTTTTGATATTTAACTCTAAATATTTACAACAAAAGATAATCATCACTCATAATTTAGACCTTGCCTTTCATTTAAAATATAAAATTCTTTATTTAGAAGAGGGTGAAGTTAAGTTTTTTGGGCAGAGTAAAGAGTTTTTTTCAAAAGAGATTTTATCTAAATTTTATCAAAACTGTTTAAAAGTTGTTGATGGACATTTGGTGGTAAAACTATGAAATATCTTATTTATATTTTATGTTTTTTACTTATTGTAGTTTCATGTTTTATAGGTGAAACAACAATTTTATTAAATGAAATTTTTGATAGTTCTACTACTTCATATATGATTTTTTGGGAGCTTAGAGTTCCTAGGATTATATTAGCCTTTTTTGTAGGAGCAGTTTTAAGTCTTAGTGGACTTATTTTTCAAACTATTTTTAAAAATATTCTAATAACACCATATACTTTAGGAATAGCCAGTGGAACTACACTTTTTACTGCAATTTCAATTGTTTTTTTCCCTATGCTTGCTCTTTATATTTCAGGTATTTTTGGCTCTTTTCTAACAATTTTTATTTTATATTTTATTTCAAAGCAGATAAATAAGAACTCCACTTTTGCTTCAACAAACTCAATACTTTTAATAGGAATAGCCCTTTCATTTTTTTACTCTTCAGCTTTAATGTTGGTGTTCTTTTTAAGTACTTTACAAGAGAATTATTCAATAGTTAGATTTACTCTTGGAAGCCTTGATGTAGTAGGTTATAATAGTTCTTTAGCTGTATTTGTTGTTGCAATATTTCTTCTTTTTATTAGTCTTTTTCATAAAAAAAATATAAAACTGCTACTTCTTTCAAATGATATAGCTTTTTTAAAGGGCTTAAATGTAAATAGAGTGAATTTAATACTTCTTCTTACAATCTCTTTAGCCGTTGGAGTTAGTATTAGTTTTGTAGGACCTATTGGTTTTGTTGGGCTTATTATACCACATATTTTAAGGCTTATTTATAAACAAAGTGCAGATAAACTTATTTTGCCTGTATTCTTTTATGGAGGAGTTTTTTTAGTGCTTTCTGACTTGATTTCAAGAGTTATAAGTACTGCTTCTGCTTTACCTATTGGAGTTGTTACTTCTTTTATTGGAGCTCCATTTTTTGTATATTTACTAATTAGAAGAAATAGAAAAACTCAATAAAATAATTTTTATCTGTTATTTAATAAATATTACCTATAATTCGCACATAGAAACTAATAAAGAATAATAAATGAATAAATTTTTTAAAAATAATGATACAAAATCTGCTTTAGAAGCACAATATGAAGCTCAAAAGATAGCTTTTGCTCCTATAATTTTTCAAGTTGCAAGGTCAATGAGAGATTTAGGAGTTTTAGAGGCTTTATATAAAAATAAAACAGGCTTAACTTTAGAAGAATTAACTTCAAAAATAGAACTTTCAAAATATAGTATTCAAGTTTTGTTAGAGACTTCACTTAGTGCTGATATTATAAAAATAGAAGATGAAAAATATTTTATAACTAAAACAGGTCAGTTTTTATTAAAAGATGAGATGACAAAAGTTAATATGAACTACAATCATTATGTTAACTATTTAGGGCTTTATGATTTAGATGAAGCTTTAAAAAATAATAAAGCAGAAGGATTAAAAAGAATAGATGAAAACAATGAGACTATCTATCCAGCTTTATCAACACTTCCTCAAAAGATAAAGAAGAGTTGGTTTGAATTTGATCATTTCTATTCAGATAATGGTTTTCCTCATGCTATAAAGATTGTACTTCAAAATAGTCCTAAAACTATTTTAGATATAGGTGGAAACACGGGAAAGTTTTCAAAAGCAGTTATTGACAATTCTACTGATACAAAGGTAACTATTGTTGATTTACCACAACAAGTAGCCCTTGCGAAAGAGAATACTTTAGCTGAAAAGTATCAAGAACGAATCAGTTTTATAGAACAAAATATCTTAGACCATTCAAAGGCTATTCCAAGTGGTTTTGATATTATTTGGCTTAGTCAATTTTTAGATTGTTTTGATGAAGAAAATATTATAAAACTACTAAAAAGAGTAAAAGAGTCTATGGGTGAAGATAGTAGACTTTATATTATGGAACCTCTTTGGGATAAACAAAGATTTGAGACATCAGCATATTGTATTATTAATACTTCTCCATATTTTACAGCAATGGCAAATGGTTATAGTAAAATGTTTAATTATGAAGATTTACAAGAGTATATTAATAAAGCTGGTTTACAAATAGAAAAAGAGATACATAATATAGGGATTTGTCAAAGTATAATTATTTGTAAATAATTATACTATTAGCAAAAGTAAAGAAGCAAGTATTAAAATATCCATTTTTAATTTTATTGAAATTGCTTTTTTTACATCCTCTTTTTTTATCTCTTTTTTTCCTTCTCCAAAATAAGGCTTTTCTTTAACTTTTCCAAAATAAGACGTAGGTCCTCCTAAAGAGATATTTAAAGCTAATGCCATAGCTGAAATTGGATGACCTGCATTTGGACTTTCGTGTTTTTTTCCATAGGTATAAAACTTTTGAAAAGCAGTTTTACTAAAAAATAGAAGTGAAATTAAAAGAGCAGTTATTCTTGCGGGAATATAGTTTGCTACATCATCAAGTTTTGCTGCAAACTTACCAAAGTTTTCATATTTTTCATTTCTATATCCAACCATTGAATCTAAGGTATTAATTGCTTTATAAATAAAAGCTCCAACAATACCAAAGAAAGCTAAATAAAACATTGGAGCTATAACCCCATCACTTAGGTTTTCAGCATAAGTTTCAATAGCAGCTTTATTTATATCACTCTCGCTCATTTCCTTGGTATCTCGACTAACAAGCATAGAAATAGCATATTTGGGATTATCTGAGCTTATTACTTCTTTTACACTATCATATAACATTTTAGAAGAGATAGTAAAAGAGCAAAGTAGGGCTTGAAAATATATATTATCAATTTTACTTAATAAAAAAGTAACTATAAAAACAAGAGACAATAAAGAAATAGTCAATAAGAATCCTCTAAAAATGGTATCTTTATAAAACTTTTTTTCAAACCATTTTATGTAATTCCCTAAAAGAATAATTGGATGGTAAAGAGTTTTGATTAGATGAAACTCTCCAAAGATAAAATCAATTAGATATGCAAAAAATAATAGTTCTAAATACATTTTGCTATATCTTCAAAGGCTTTATTTAGAAGTTCAATACTTTTTTTACTTTTTACAGCAATTCTTATATGCTTCTTTCCTAAAAAATCAAAGTTAGAACAATCTCTTATCATAATTTTATAAGGTAATAATTTTTCTTGAAGTTCTTTTGCTTTTATATCTTTTAGTTTTACTAAAATATAGTTAGCTTCACTTTGATGTATCATTTTGATAAAGGAATGTTTTTCAAGAGTAGAGCATAGTAGTTTTAAATTCTCTTTATTTCTTTTTTTTGCTTTTTTGTAGAACTTTTTATACTTTAAAACCTCTATTAAATAGTTCATATCGAAAGTAGAGATTTTCCACATAGGTTCTTTTTCTCTTAATTTTATGATATTCTCTTTTGATGAGATAATAGTACCAACTCTAATCCCAGCAGATGAATAAAACTTTGTCATAGATTTTAGAATATAAAGTTTGTCATACTTTCCTAAATATTTTGTAGTTGATTCATAATCTGTAAACTCTAAAAAGCTTTCATCTATTAAAATAGTACACTCTTTTTTTATCCAAAAATTTAGTAGTTCATTTATGTTATAACATTTTGCATCAGGGGTTGAAGGGTTTACAAATATTACAAAAGAACCTTTTTTTACCTCTTTTTTCATATCTTTAAATCTATTAATTAATTCAATTTCATATCCAAAATTTTGTGCAGCTTTCTTGTATTCTAGGTATGCAGGAGAGTAAATAGTACAATGTTTTAGTTTTAGATTTTCAAAAAGTTTAAAAATAGCAGAACTACCACCATTGTATAGTTCAATTTGTGATTTCATTACGTTGTAATGTTTTGAAATAGCTTTATAAAGTTTGTCATAATTTGGATATGAAGATATATCCAAACTATTAAAATCAATATCAAGTTTTGGTTTTAAAAAGTTTATATTTGAAGATAAATCAATTACCTCTTTAACTTGACATTTTGCTTTACGGGCAAAACTTTTTACATCTCCACCATGCTGAAATTCTTTCATTACTTTTCTAAAACCTTACCAGTTCTTAAGGCATATGCCCAATCAGGTCTTCTATTATCTTCTGCTTTTTTTGCTGCTTTTTCATAATCATAAGCAACTCTTACTTGTTCAATACTATATTGATTCTCTTCAACTGTTAAAATGGTATATGCAGCATCTGGAGTATGGTTTTGCATCTTGTGTTTTATGGGAAACTCATCCTCATATGCTTGAAGTCCTACAGAACCTGGATTAATAACTATTTGTCCAGTGTTTAACTTATGAACTCTAGGCAAATGAGAGTGCCCACAAAAGATAAAAGGTGTTTCAATATTATCTGTTAGTTTTATAATCTCTTCATCTCTTCTTAACGTTACTTCGCCATTTGAAATATCTTCTAATAGATATTGGCTATCATCAAAGTAAGTTCCATGAATCATATAATATGTTCCACCAATGATTTTTTCAAATTGTAAGTCTTGAATCCAATATAAAACCTCTTCTCCTAAGTTTTCATAGGTATATCGTAAAGTAGGGTTTTTTTCTAGTTGATCTAAACTTGCTTCAAGGATTTCTCTATCCTGATTTCCACAAATATTTATAAATTTGTTTTCTCTTATTATTTCATATGTAGCTTTTGGTTCTATTGGTCCATAAAACATATCTCCAAGATTTAAAACTACTTCAATATCTCTATTTTTAATATCTTTTATAACTTCTTGTAAAGCATAAATATTTGAATGAATATCAGATAAAATCGCTATTTGCATTTATTGCCTCTTTTAACTTATTTATTTTTTAGTTCGCCATCAAGTTCATATTTATTTAAATACCCTCTTGGTGTTAAAACTTTTCCATTTTTAGTTAGTTTTGAATTAGAATTGCAAATTATAATAAGTGTTGACATAGAAACAGCTGGATGCTCAATATCTTGGTCTATTAAATCTTGAGCAGTAGTTATAGTGATTTTCTCTTTTTCATCTCTCCCTACATGTGAAGCAATAATTGCTATTCTATCTTGATATCCATTTTCTAAAGCTCTTAAGAAATTTTGATAAGGAAGAATTCTCTTTTTAGATTTTGGATTATAGATACCTAAAACAAAGTCACAATCAAGTGCTGCTTTTACTCTTTTATCAATTAAATCTATATCTGTAAGCCTATCTGATAAAGAGATAATAGAAAAATCTTGTGATACAGGAGCACCAACTTTAGCTGCTGCTGCCAAGAATGAAGTAACTCCAGGAAGTGAGATAAGTTCGATTTCATCCCATAGGTTTTTTTCATCTATAATTTCTACAATTAAAGTAGCCATTCCATAAACATTTGCATCTCCATTTGAAACAATACAAGTTGTTTTTCCTTCACTTGCATATTGAATTGCTTGGTTACATCTCTCTATTTCATGTGTCATTCCAGATGTAAATAGCTCTTTTCCTTCAATTAACTCTTTTAATTCTCTTGCATATTTACTATATGAAACTACAACTTCGCAAGTTTCTAAAGCTTTTCTTGCTTCTGGTGTGATATATGATGTTCCACCAGCTCCTGAACTAACTATATATAATTTTTTTGCCATTTTATTTTCCTTTTTTATACTGCTGCTGCAATTGTGATTTTTTTGAAGATAACTTCTTTTTTAATTATTAACTCTTTATATTTTGAAATCAAAATAGAAGAGGGCTCTGCCACTCCTTTTAGTCCAAAAAACTTTGTAGCTTGTGAAGGACTAAACTCTTTTTCAAGGGAATTTATCTCTTTTTCATTATAAAATTTAATATCAAAACTGTATTTTTTTGCAAACTCTAAAAGTCCTTTTTCATCTGCTTTTGCTTCAAAGGAAGCTATGTTTTCTATTTGCTCTTTCTTTAGAGCATACTTTTTTAAAAACCAAAAAAAAGCTTCTTCAATATCTTCAAAAGAAGTTCCTCTATTACAACCAATACCTAAATATACTTTAGGTTTTAAGGTTAAATTCTCATCTGAAAATGGAGTTATATTTACGCAAAGCTCATTTGATGATTCATCTACTCTTTTTAGATTTGTTTTATTAGAAATTGTTTCAAAAATACTCTCATAAGTTTTAACTTCTACTTCTTTTTTGTTTAGAAGGGAGTTTGAGATTTTTGCTAAACATTTTAGGTTTTCTATTTCAAAACTGTTTTTCTTTGCAAACATATCAAAAGCAAAAGTATTTGTTTGGTCTGTTGCTGTTGATACAAAGTTCATGCAGTTTGGTAATCTTGAAGCAATAATTTCACTTAATTCATTTGCTCCACCAATATGCCCACTTAGAAGTGGAATGATTTTTGTTAAATCCATACTCATAACTATAATAGCTGGGTCTGTTGCTTTGCTTTCAAGTAGAGGTGCAATCTTTCTAACAACAATTCCCATAGCTAAGATACAAATTATTGCATCATATTTTTTCCAACCATCTTCTAAAACAGTATCTATTTTTTCATAAGTTTTAAAGTTGTTTAAAGAGTGTTCTAAATCTTTTTTTCCATAAATTACTACTTCATAATCTTTTAAATAGTCTACTAATCTTGAAGCTGAGTCAAGGCTTGGTTGATTTATAGAGACAAGAGCTATTTTTAATTTACTCATTTTTTCCCTTTAACTCTTTTACAAGTGGTTTAACATAAAGATGTGATTCCTCTGTCTCTTCTTGCTTTAGAAAGTCTCCAAATAGAATTAAAGCTACACCATTTATATGTGAAACTTGATTTTCAATATCAGAAATTGTTCCTTTGAAAATTTGTTCTTCTTTCCAAGTGGCTTTTTCAACTACCCAACAAGGAGTATCTGGTGAATATCCCATTTCAAGAGCTTTTTTCTTTAATTTTTTAAGAAGTAAAATTGATAGATAAAATACTAAAGATGAGTTTTTACAAGCAAGTATATTCTCTAATTTTTCAGGGTTTGGAGTTTTTCCTTCAACACGAGATAAAATAATTGTTTGAGAAACTCCTGGAATAGTGTATTCTATCCCAAGACTAGCAGCAGCACCAAAAGCTGCCGTGATACCTGGTATAACTTCATATTTTATATTTTGCTCTTGTAAGAATTCTATTTGCTTTGCAATAGTCGAATAAATAGATGGGTCCCCTGTATGAACTCTTGCTATTACTTTATCTTTGTATTTTTCTAAAAAAGCAAATATCTCTGGATATTTCATTCCTTGAGAGTCTTCTATGATAGCCTCATCTTTACACCAAGAAAGAACTTCTTTGGGTACAAGTGAACCTGTATATAAAACTACATCAGCTTTTTGAAGTATCTTTTGTGCTTTTACTGTTACTAAGTCTGGGTCACCTGGACCAGCACCTATAAAATATACCATCAGTTTTCCTCTTCTTGTTTTTTTATTTTTATTTGAAATAGTTGTCTCTCAGGTTCTACTAAATCAAGTTTTCCTTTATAAGTTGTAAGGGAGATTGAGTGAATTTCATACTCTATACTTGCTTCATTTAATACAGTTAACATTAGGTTTAGATGTTTTAAAGTAATTGCATTTATAAGCATAATTCCTTTTTTGTCCAACTTTTCATAAAGCTTTGGAAGTTGTTTTATAACTTCAACTCCACCACCACCTACAAATATTCTTTGTGGTATTTCTTCTAAGCTGTTAAAGTGTTCTTGAGCTTCACCAACTAGTAGTTTTGTATTTACTACATAATGATTTGTTAGATTATGTTTTATAAACTCTACTCTTGTTTCATTTTTTTCAAAAAGTGTTGTTTTAACCTTGTATCTTTTGTATGCTTCTATTGCACAAGAACCACTTCCTGCACCAATATCCCATAAAAGATTGTTTGGTTCTAAATCAAGGTTTTGTAAAGTAAGTTGTCTTTTATACTTTTTTGTAATCATACCTCGCTCAGTTTCAAACTCTACATCTTCACTAATGATATTTTTAGATTCGAACTCTTTTTTAATAAGTAATACAAAAGGTTGAGATAAATCAAGAGATTTTTCATCAAACTGAAGTAAATTTATCTCTTCTATTTTTTCATCTACAAATCCTAGCTTATAACCTATAGTTGTAGTTATACTTTTAGCTTTGAAAAAAGAAAGGGCAGATTTTAATCTTGCTATTGTAAACTTATCACAAAGTACAAATGTGTATTTATTTTGTAAAAAGTTTTGTAAATCAAAATCAACTCTTCCATGTAAAGAAACTACATCAATTTCAGTTTCACTAATAAAAAGTTTCTCGCACATATAAGTCTTAGAAGATGTGTTATTTACGATTTTCACTCTGTCTTTTGGCAAGTTTTTAGCAATAATTGTTCCAGCCGAAAAAAATAGAGGCGAACCAGTAACTACATATAAAATCTCTT
Organism: Halarcobacter bivalviorum; assembly: GCF_003346815.1. Taxonomy (NCBI): domain Bacteria; kingdom Pseudomonadati; phylum Campylobacterota; class Epsilonproteobacteria; order Campylobacterales; family Arcobacteraceae; genus Halarcobacter; species Halarcobacter bivalviorum. The sequence continues at coordinate 1,445,484 of NZ_CP031217.1, read as the reverse complement.
CTTTGTCATAGTTTTCTAAAAGATACTCTTTTGCTTCTTTATATTTTAGTTTTAGAATATTTGAAGCCTCTTCTTTGAAGTTTGAATCACAGATAATCTTATCAAACCTGCTAATATCAAAGTCTAAATTTGTAAAGGTATAATCTCCCATACCATTACCAGCTATTGTTACCATGTTTTTACCATCCTAACACCTCTTTTTGTTCTAATATTATGGCTTTTACATTTGATGTTTTAAACCATTGTTTTATTTGTTTGTTTGCTTTTTTTGTAATCATTTCATAAAAAGCATCAAGTAATCCCACTTTTTCAAGCTCTTGGGATATACCTTTTACTGTTAAAGTTGCTTCAATATCAACTTCATAGCCTAGGTTCTCTTTTATGTCTAATTGAAGTTTTGTAAAGTCAATTACTCCAAATCTATTGTGGGTATTTTTAAAGCCTTGATAAACCTTTGTCATCTTTCCTATTCCACACAAAAAGATTACTTCTTTTGCATTTTGTTTTGTTGCAAGTTCAACTGAATCATAAACAAAATTTCCTATTTCTATGATTGCCTCTTCATCTGCTTTAGAACAAGCTACTTTAAAAGCAGAGTTTCCAAGGGTAAAATAGATGGTTTCATAGTTATTTTGTATAGCAAATTCTATTTCAGTTTTTACTGAGTCTATATACGCTGAACTTGATACAGGTTTTACAATTCCTGTTGTTCCAAGTATTGAGATACCTTCAAGTACTCCAACTTTTGAGTTTGCTGTTTGTTTGGCTATTTCTTGACCATTTGTAACGCTTACACAACATTTTAAATGTAAATCTTCTTTATTTTTTGTTTTTATTTCAAAATACTCTTGCATAGCTTCTAATGGAGCAGGGTTTATAGCAGGATAGGGGGCTTGTATTTTTAGTCCCTTTTTTGTTACTACTCCCACACCAAGACCAGCATATATTTCTAAACTATTTGTTCCACAAGAAAAAATTTGAGGTTTTTGAAAAGTTGGATTTAATAAAAAGTTTTCTATATCAAAATCTAGGCATACAACTATTTCACACCCTTTTGTTACATCTAAATCATCATTGTCTATTTTATTTGTTTTAGTTGTTGTTTGAGAATTTGTAACTAAAAATGTATCTAAACAAGACCTAAATGCAGCAACTGTGTGAGTTCCTGTTGTATAACCTTTTCTTAAAACTTTTTTTTCAGACATAAGCTATTATTGAATCTCTTTCATTGCGTGAATTGTTCTTCCAATAAATAGTATCGCTGGAGTAAGTTTTTTTAACTCTTCAAAAAACTCTTCATTTTGCTTGTTTACCTCATCAAGGGTAAATATTTTTTGTGAAGAATCATTTGTTGTTCCCTTACTTAATACTGCTATTGGTAAGTCTTTTGGAAAATCAATACTTAGAAGATACTCAACGATATTTTTAATATTGTGAACACCCATTGTAATAATTAGGTTTTCTCTATCATGGTATGATTTAACAATGCTTTTAAAAACATCAATATCATGTCCTGTAATAGTTCTATATGAGTCATTGAATTTTCTATCTACAAGTGGTAGCATAAAGCTTTCTGGTACAGAAGTTGTTGAACTTACTCCTGATACTATCTCTACATCAAAGCCAGCTTCTTTTATAGCTCTAACTTCTTCATATCCACGACCAAAAACAAAAGGAGTTCCACCTTTTAGTCTTACAACAACTTCATGGGTTTTTGCATACTCAACTAAAAGCTCATTTATCTCTTCTTGTTGTTTTAGGTGTTTACCTTTTCTTTTTCCTACATTAACTTTTAGACAATCTTCTTTACAGAACTGGAAAACCTCTTCATTTACTAAGGCATCATATAAAATTACATCTGCTTGTTCTATTATCTTTACAGCTTTTAGAGTAAGTAAATCTAACTCTCCAGGTCCTGCACCAACTAAATATATTTTTTTAATCATTTTTGTATGTGTCCATTTCTGACATAGGAACTATTTTAAATTCAGCCATGTCAAGTTTTTCATTATTGCTTAATGCTTTAAATAATTTTACCCACTTTTCTTTATCATACTGATGAACATTTTTAAGCCAAATAGCATTATTTTCCAAATATCCATTTCTTTGTGTATTTTCATAAATATTAGCAACAGATCTAAATCTACAAGCTCCAAAACAACCAGTTCTTACAACTTTGATTCTCTCTTCACCCTTTGATAGATTTAACTCTTTTATAACTTCTCTTAAAGTAGCTGCAACATCTTTTCCTTTGTGAGCCTTTGAACATCTTTCATCATCACATAAAAAAAGTTGAGTTTTAAAGTGCATAATAGGTTTATTTGCATCAAACTGTTTTGGTTTACAAGTAAAACCATCTGCTACAACACTACCCATTGTGTTGTAAAGTACTTCTTTTTTATTTTCCATTATATTTCTCATCTTTATCATAATCTTTGATTAGCTTATAGATGGCATGAAGAGTTGCTACTGTCATAGTAGAACTTCCAAATCTTCCTTCCATAATAATCCCTGCTACATCAAAATGGTCACAGAACTTTCTACCATAAGCTTTTGATTCAACAACATTTACAAAGCCAACTGGAAATAGTAGTAAAGCAACATTGTTTAAATCTACTTTTTGCTCTATTAACGTATTAATTGCAGCATAGATAAAAGTAGGGGCATTTCCACATGCAAGTACTAAAGGCTCATCTTTATGTTTTTTAATAGCCTCAACTACAGCTGCATAACTTCTTGTTGTTTTGTTTTTTTCTGCCATTTCATATGTAAATGGTTCGTTGATATAACATACAACTTCATTTTCATACTGCTTTAAATAAAAGTCACTAAGTCCAACTTTTATCATATTTACATCAACTATTATCTTTGCTTTGTTTAATAGTAGTTTTTGCACCTTTTTAATTGCATCTTTTGAAAAGTAGATATTGTTTAATACTTCATCAAAACAAGTAGTAGTATGAATAAGTCTACTTATTACCTCTTGTTGTGCTTCATCAAACTCATTTATTTTTTTATAATCTTTTAATTCTTCACTAATCATTTCAAATGATTTATTTGAAATATCAGCACCAATATTTATTGGTGGTTGTTCTAGTTTAAATTCCAAAGTAATCCTTTAATATATTTATATTATTTCTAAACATTGTATGTAGATAAGTTCCATATACATTTTTTTTCTTCCAAGCTCCTACTTCACCTTTTGAGTTAATCTTTTTACTTAAAATATCACAGCCCAAAGAAGTATCAAGGGGTTTTGTATAGTGAAAAGCATGACCTTTTAAACCACTTTGACTATAGTAATAGCCAAGACGTACTCTCTTATTGGTAAGTGAAAAGCTTACTTCTAAGATTTTTGCCATCTCTTTTTTATCTACACCCTTACTTAAATATAAAAGCCCTGCACACTCTGCATAGATATGTTTGTTTTTATTTATATGTTCAATTAATGATGCTTTGAAGTTTTGTGAATTTTTAACTCTTTCATAGGCTTCTTTTGTTTCTACATAACCTCCTGGTATAAATACAAAGTCACTATTAGAGCTAATTTTTTCATCTTTAGTTGAACTAATAACTTCTACTTCATTAAATAACTCTTTTAAAGTTTCTAAGTTATCATGATATAAGAAGGAGAAGTTTTTATCATAAACAACAGTAGCTTTTTTGTTTATCTTTTTTATCTCTTCAAAGGGATAGTTTGATATAGATTCTTTTTCATATAAAGATATCTCTTTTAAAGTTTCTAAATCAATATTCTCTAAAACCTCTTTAGAGATATTTTCTAAGACCTCTTTTTTTGCATCTTTTAAATCAAGTCCTAAGTGAGTATCTCTTAAACTTGGTAAATCTTTTTTTATCCAGCCAAGTACTTTTATCTCATTTTTACCTTGGAAGTCTTGTTCTATTTGTTTTTTGATTAATTCAAAGTGCATTTTTGAAGAGACTTTATTTAAAACAATAGCTTTTATAGTGTTATCTTCTTTATAGGTTTTAAGACCTTTTAATACAGCACTAATAGTTATATATGAACCGCTAGCATCAAGAAGTAAAATAGTTGGAATATTTAATAATTTTCCTATATCATAAGCTGAACAACCTTTATCCATACCATCATAAAAGCCCATTACTCCTTCTAAGATAGAAACTTCTTTATTTGAGTATTTATTAAAAAGCCATTTTACTTGAGGCTCATTCATTATAAAGGTATCAAGATTTATTGATTTTGTGTTGCAAACTATTTCATGAAATTGTGGATCAATATAGTCTGGACCAATTTTAAAAGGTCTTACACTCTTTTTAAAATAGTATAGTAATGCAGTAGAAAGAATAGTTTTTCCCTGATTTGATGAAACAGCAGAAATAAGAATTGAGTTCACTTTTACCTCTATATAATTTTTTTTAGCTATACTTCAGCCATGAAAAATCTTAGAGGGTATAATAAACGTTACTTTAAATTGTCAACAATTGCGATGTTTTCGACAATAAATAAGTTATGTAGTGTAGAAACTAATAACAACTTATACCACAAAAGAGCTTATGAAAACGAAATAAATTCTTTAGATCCCCCAGAAAATTCTCAAATTTTACTAACATTAACAAAATAATCAATTTTAGATTACAAATTTTACTTTACATTTTAATTTTTTAATAAAGGACTACCTATGCATATAGAAGCAGGTGTTGTGCATGGCGCAAAAATGGCTTTAAGTTATGGGACGGCTGCCGTTTCATTTGGTATTGCTACAAAATTAGCAGTTGAGACAATCAAAAACAGTGGGTTTTTACCTACAATAGTTAAAACATTAGTTGCTACTATTTTAGTATTTATGTTTTTTGAGGTGTTTCCTCATCATCCAGTTGGGGTATCTGAGGTACACTTTATTTTAGGTTCAACGCTATTTTTAATTTTAGGAGCTGCTCCTACAGCATTTGGTTTAGCAGCAGGTTTATTAGTTCAAGGTCTATTTTTCGCACCTTTTGATTTACCACAATATGCGATTAATGTTACTACTCTTTTAATGCCTTTATTTGCAATGATGTATGTAGCAAATAGAATTATTCCTAAAAATATGGCTTACAAAGATATTAAATATAAAGATGCTTTAAAACTATCTTTAATGTATCAAGGTGGTATTGTTACTTGGGTTGCTTTTTGGGCTCTATATGGACAAGGTTTTGGTGTTGAAAATTTAAATGCCGTATTAGCATTTAGTTCTGCATATATGAGTGTTGTTATTTTAGAACCATTTATTGATTTAGCAGTTCTTGCAGGTGCAAAAGCATTAAGTAGTTTCAAATCAAGTCCTTATGTTGAGGCAAGATTATATAATAGCGCAAAATAATGAAAAGATTTAGACATTACAATAGAAAAAGAGCTATTGTATTAGCTTGTTTTGGTTCAGTTATTGAACAACAAAAATATTTGGACTTAGAAGCTAAAGTAAAAGAGGAATACCCAGATTGTGAGGTGTTTACCTCTTTTTCTTCAAGAATGGTAATTAAACTTTTAAAGAAAAAGAAAAAAGAGATTTATAAAAATCTTCCACAAACTCTTGCAGATGTAGATATGCAAGGATACAAACATGTGGTGGTAGTTTCTGTAAATATCTATCCTACTGATGAACATGAGTTTTTAAAGAAAATTGTTGATGGTTTTAAACACTTTTCTTTGGCAAATCTTGGTATTACTAATGCTTTATTAACAACTACAAAAGATACAACATCGTATTTAAAAAATTTAAATGAGCAAGTAAGTAAAGAGGATACTGCAAACTTATATATTATTCATGGAACACCAAAATTAAATACAGTTGGAATTGATTCTATTTCTTATACAAGTGATTTGCTTGAGATGATTGACGAAAGAAATTTTGCCTGTTCTTTAGAAGGAGCTTTCCCATATTTTGCAATTAATGATGCAATAAAACAGAAGATTAAATCAAAAGGCTTTAAAAAGGTTCAAGTTGTTCCTTTACTTTTAGTTAGTGGAAATCATTATATAAAAGATATGTTTGAAATAAAAGATGATTTAAGTGATGAATTTGAGTCTTTTATTGCACCTTCTTTAACACAAAGTGAGAACTTTAATCTTTTAGAGTTACCTCAAACACAAGAGATTTTTATAAAGAATATCAAAGAGTCATTTAAGATGCTTGGTATTAGTCATAAAACAATGACATATTAGGAAAATATATGAAGTTATATATGGTATCTTTAGGCCCTGGTGATTATGAACTAATCACTTTAAAGGCCTTAAAAGCTTTACAAACATGTGATGCAATCTGTATTCCTACAAAAAGTGCAGATAATAGTTTTACTAGGTCAATGACTTATAAAATAGTTAAAAAACTTATGGATGAGTATGGTTTTGAAAAAGATATTATTCCAATGTATACTCCAATGAAGTTTAAAACTGATGATTGGCAAAGGCAAGTTGATATAATCGAAGACTCTTTTAAAAAATATGATAGCTTGTCTTTTGTAACCTTAGGAGATAGTGCTGTTTATAGTACTGTATACTATTTACTGGATATTATAAAAGAACAACATAAAGAAGTTTATGAAAATAGTGAAGTTATTCCTGGAGTTACTTCTTTTTCTCATGCTTCTGCAAAGGTTAAAAAACCACTTTGTGTAGGTGATAGTAGTTTTATTATAAGACCTTTACATAAAAGAAAAGTTCCTTTTACAACTGTTTATATGAGACCAAAAATTGGAATGACTACAGATAAAATAAAAGAAAAAAATGATATATATACCTTTGAAAATCTAAACTACAAAGGTGAGACGATTTTGGAACATAAAAAAGAGAAGGTTGATAAATATATGACTCTATTTATTGATTTTCATAATAGAAATGAACAAATTTAATAAAAAGGCTATTTCCTCATTAAAAGATATAATATCATCAAGAAGAGACATAAGAGGGAATAGATTTTTAAATAAAAAGATTGATGATACTATTTTAAATGAATTATTAGAAGCTGCTAATAATGCTCCTTCAGTAGGTTTTTCTCAACCTTGGAAATTTATAATAATTAAAGATAATAAACAAAGAGAAAAAGTCTACAAAAACTTTCAAAAAGAGAATAAAAAAGCAAAAAAGATTTTTAAAACAAATGAAATCTATCCAAACTTAAAACTTGAAGGTATAAAAGAGTCTTATTTAAATATTGCCGTTTTATATAAAAAACCTAAAAAAGATGTCTTAGGTCAAACTACTCAAAAAAAAGTCGGAGAATATAGCGTTGTTTGTGCTATTCAAAATTTTTGGCTTATGGCTAGAGCTTATGGTATTGGAGTAGGTTGGGTTAGTATTTTAAAACCAAAAAAGATTAAGAAAATATTAGATATAAATGAAGATTATAAATTGATTGCATATTTAACAGTTGGATATGTAAAAGAGTTTATAGATGAACCAGAACTTAAAAAAATTGGTTGGGAAAAGAAAAAAACTCTTGAAGAAATTACAAAGTTATAGGAAAAGTTATGATAAAAAATATTCTTGGTACAAATGATTTAATAGAGTTTTTAAGAGGTAAAAGAGCAACTTTTTTATTAGCAATAAGTAATACAAAAACTGCTGATATTGAAGGAATTACACAAGCTGGAATACCAGGGAAAATATATCTAACTCCTACATTAGATAGTGAGTTTTTAACATGTGGAGAAGTTAGAAGTTTAGAATCTATTGCAGAAACTCCTAAAGGCGTACCAACTCCGGCACTGCTTACAAGGGCTACTCATCTTTTAAAACCTTTTTCAAATATTGAAGTTTTAAACTTAGGAGTACAAGTATTACCTAAGATAGATTATTTTAAAACACATGATTTCAGTATTGCTCCTTCTGAAGATATTTCAACAGGTGCAAATATTGATGCAATGGATGTATTTAAAAAGGGTTTAGATTTTGGACAAGAGTTTGAGTGTAAAGATGATTATATTATTCTTGCTGAATCTGTTCCAAGTGGTACAACAACAGCCGCAACAACTGCTCTTGCTTTAGGTTATGAGTGTAAAGAGATGTTTAGTAGTAGTTTTAAAAATGTACCAAATGATATAAGAAATGAAACAATTGAAAAGGCACTTTCAAATATAAAAGAGAGTGATGATATTTTTGCCAGACTTTCAAAGGTATCAGATAATATGCTTATCTTTGTAGCAGGATTTCTTTTAGGTTTAAATAATCAAACAAAAGTAATTTTAGCTGGTGGTACTCAAATGGCTTGTGCTTTATTGATTGTAAATTCAGTTTTAAAACAGATGGAAGGACATTTAGAGACTTCAAATCTTGCTCTTTGTACTACAAAATGGGTTTATGAAGATGAAAAGAGTGATATAAAAGCACTTTTAGAATTAAATGATTTAAAAGTAAGTGCTTATTATGCTGACTTTGACTTTTCATTATCAGAACATCCTGCTTTAAAGCTTTATGATGAAGGGGAAGCAAAAGAGGGAGTTGGAGCAGGTGGTGCATTAACTTATGCTTTATTAAATGGAATTTCAAAAGAAGAGCTTACTCAAAAAGTAGAAAGTTTTTTAGGTTAAAAATGAAAATACTATATTTTGGTGGTCAAAAATCTGGTAAATCAAATCTAGCAGAAAAAAAGGCTTTAAGTCTAAGTTCTAAGAAACCATATTATCTAGCAACCTATGATAATAGTTTTAATGATAAAGAGATGCATAAAAGAATTGATAAGCATAAGCTTCAAAGAAAAGATGAATTCCTTACAATAGAAGAACCAAAAGATTTACTAAAGGTTTTACCAAAAAATTTAAAGGCTGAGGAAACTTTTTTAGTGGATTGTATGTCTATGTGGTTATTTAACAATATTCAAGAAGATGAAGAGTATTTAATAACTCAATTAGAAGAGATTTCAAAGCTTGATGCAAATATTGTTTTTGTTTTAAATGATGTAAACTCTGGAATCATTCCCTTTGATAGTGAAAGTAGAAAGTTTGTAGATATGACAGGAATTGTTGGACAAAAATTAGCACAGATTTGTGATGAAGTTTATGAAGTGAAGCTTGGCTTAGCAAGTAGATTAAAGTAAAGAAATGAAAAATATATCAATCTTTGGTACAAGTAGTGATGCTGGTAAATCTACAATCACTTTTGTAATAGCAAAAATTCTACAAAAGATGGGTTATAGTGTAGCTCCTTTTAAAGCTCAAAATGTTTCAAACAATGCTTTTGTTTGTGATGATGGTAGTGAAATAGCAGTAGCTCAATACTTTCAAGCAAAAGTTTTAGGAGTTGAAACCTCTTATCATCTAAATCCAGTACTTTTAAAATCAGGACGAGGAAGTTCTGCTTCTCTTATAGTTGAAGGTAAAGTTGTTACAAATAAAGATGTAAGAGAGTATTACCGAGACTTAGATTTACTTAAACCAGCTGTAAATAGATGTTTTAACTATCTTAATGAAAAGTATGATTGTATAGTTTGCGAAGGTGCAGGAAGTCCAGTAGAGCTTAATCTTATGGATAAAGACCTTTCAAATATTTATATGGCTGATGAGTTTGATACAAAAATTATACTTGTTGCAGATATTGAAAAAGGCGGAGTTTTTGCTTCTATTTATGGAGTTTACCATTTATTGCCCGAAAAACTTCGTAAGAATGTAATTGGTGTAATAGTAAACAAGTTTAGAGGAGATTTAACTCTTTTTGATGAAGGTGTTAGAATAATAGAAGAGGATTTTAAAATACCTGTTTTAGGGGTATTACCTTATACTCCTTTTAATTTAGGTTTTGAAGATTCTCAAAGCTTGAAAAACTACGCTCAAAATAGTAGAAATGCAATTTTAAATATAGCAGTTATTTTTTATCCGTATATGAGTAACTATAATGATTTTGAGCCTTTAATAGCCCATGAGCAAATCAATTTAGAGTTTGTAGAGACAAATATTTCATTAGATAAATTTGATATGGTAATAATGCCTGGTTCTAAACTTGTAATCAAAGATTTAAAATGGCTAAAAGAAAATGGCTTATTTGATAGAATAAAAGCATATCAAGGCAAACTTTTAGGTATCTGTGGTGGTTATGAGATGATGTTTGAAACTCTTAATGATTGTTATGCTTTAGAAAATGATAAGCCTACAAAAGAAGAGGGGTTTAGTTTCATAGATGATGAAATAGTTTTTGAAAAAGAGAAAACACTAGAAAAAGGAAGTTATGAAATCTTTGGTGTAGAGCTTGAAGGTTTTGAAATACATCACGGGAAGAGTAAAAAATATCCACTTTTTTATCAAAACAGAAATATCTATGGAACTTTTGTACATGGAGTTTTTGATTCAGATGAATTTAGAACTTATCTTTTTAAAGATTTACATCAAGAGTATAAAGAGTTTGATTTTAAAGCCTATAAAAAAGAGCATATAGATAGTTTTATTTGTTCTTTAGAAAAGAGATTAGATATAAAAAGAATAATAAATGAAATTAGTGAATAAAGATTTGATATTAGGACTAAAATTTGCCTTTAGTTACTTTTCAATAATACCAATAAAGTTTGATAATAATGTAGACTTATCAAAAAAAGAGATTATCAACTATTTAATGTTTTTTCTTCCTCTTGTGGGTGCTGTTTTATCTCTTGGGGCTTGTCTTGCTTTTTATCTTCTAGAAGATTTATCTTATCTTGGAGCAATTATTTGTGCTTTTTTATATATGATGTTTTATGGTTTTATTCATACTGAAGCTATTTTAGATGTGGTAGATGCTTTATACGCTAAACATAGTGGTAAAGATGCCTATAAAGTCATAAAAGAGCCTACAATTGGAGCTATGGGCTTTTTATATGCTTTAGGCTTTGTTTGTATTAAAGTAGCAGCCTTAGTGATGCTTTTTTTAAATCAAATGTATTTAGAAATAATTGCAATTGCTATTATAAGTAGAGTATCAGTACAGTTTATGACAAAAACAAATGAGTTTAAATCCTCTTTTGTAGGCTTAATGAAAAGCTCATTTACAAGCTTTAAAATAGCCTTTGCTCTTTATTTTATAGTATGTTTAGTTCTTATTGGTTTTAAAGCCTTTACACTATTTTTTATAGCTTTAGTTTTTACTTTTTTATTCTCACTATTTTTAGAAAAGAATCTTGGTTTTCTAAATGGGGATACTTTAGGTTTTAATTTGGAATTTGTTGAGATAGTTCTTTTTATAACAGTTTGCTTATTTTGGCTAAATTAAAAGAAAATCAATGGCTATTATAACTTTCCTAAGACATGCACCATTAGCTTTAAAAAATCAAAAGTGTTACAATGGACATATTGATTTAGAAATTGATACTTCACTTGTAGACTATAAAAAAATAGAAAGTTTACAAAAACAAAAATATGATTTAGTCTACTCTTCTGATTTAAAAAGATGTACACAAACTCTAGATTTACTAAAACTTTTTTATATAAAAGATGAAAGATTAAGGGAAATAAAGTTTAAAGATGAGTTTGAAGGGAAATCCTTTGATGAGATTTCAAAGATGCCCATCTATGATGAAAGATACTTATCTTCTTTTGAAGTTTGGCATGAGTTTATTGCTTTAGAATCAATTGAAAAGTACAAACAAAGAGTAAAAAACTTTTTAGCTACTCTTCCTAAAAATAAGGATATTTTAGTTTGTTCCCATGGAGGAACAATTAAGCTAATTCACTCTCTTTTAACAAATATAAAATATGAAGAGAGTAGTTATTCAATCTCATATTTGGAAAGCCTAGAGATTAAAATATAATCTAAGCTTATAATTAATAAATAAGTTTAATTAATAATAGTTTTAACTTATTTGATATATAATTCAACATTATAATGGTTTGATTTTTGATTTAACACTTTTTGGTAAGTGAGCAAAAACAATGGTAGTGCTTTCTATAAATTGACCGTTTTCCCAGATTGATATATCAACGGTCATACTCTTCTTATTGAAAGTTTTTAACTTTATTGTTTTATTATCCTGCTCATATTCAATATTCATTGAGTTTAAATCAATAAGTGGTTTTTTAGCCATCCTTCTCCTTCGTCAAACCATTATAAGCTATTTTTTTAAAAGGTATTTTACATGAAGCAATCTGAAACTATCAAACATATTCCTTCAAATAGACTTCAATTTTTTCCAATTATGATGTTTGCAGTTGTAATGGGATTTTCTGGACTTTCATTAGTTTTTTCAAAAATGGAAGAGATTTTATCTTTCTCTTATTTTATTTCTTTGGTTTTTACTATAGTTTCAACTCTACTTTTTTTTATAATTTTTTTTCTTTATGGAAAGAAGTTTTTTAAATATAAAGAGGAAGTAAAAAAAGAATTAGCTCATCCTATAAGAGTAAATTTTTTTGCTGCTTTTTCTATTTCTATGCTTTTATTGTCACTTTTATATAGAAATTTATGGCAAGAGTTATCTTTTGGCTTTTTTATTTTTGGAGCAGTAGTTCATATTTTCTTTACTTTTTATACTATTAAATATTGGATAAATAATAATCTTGAAGTACAACATTCAAATCCTGCTTGGTTTATCCCAATAGTTGGAAATATCATTGTTCCAATTGCTGGAAAAGGTTTTATTGATGATTCTATTTTATATTTTTATTTCTCAATAGGAATTTTCTTTTGGATAATTTTATTTGCTATTATTTTAAATAGAATTATCTTTCATAATCAATTTGCTGCAAAATTTATGCCAACACTATTTATTCTTATTGCTCCTCCTGCAATAGGGTTTATTTCATATATAAAACTTACTTCTTCTTTAGATTTTTTTGCACATATTCTTTATAGTTTGGCTCTATTTTTTACTATCTTAGTATTTGTGATGTACAAAAACTATATAAATATTAAATTCTTTATCTCATGGTGGGCTTTTACTTTCCCTATGGCAGCAGTTACTTTAGCGACTTTGTTGATGTATGATTTAACTTCTAATAGTTTTTATGCTGTTTTATCTTATATTTTAGCTTTTATTACAACTTTTGTGGTATTTTTAGTTGCAAAAGAGACTATTAAACATATGTTTAAAAAAGAGATATGTATAATGGAGTAATCTTCTTTTAGAAAGGATAATAATGAAATATAGATATATAGGAAGAAGTGGTTTAAGAGTTACTCCAATTTGTTTAGGAACAATGACATTTGGTTCTACTACAACAAAAGAAGAAGCTTTTAAAATAATGGATAAAGCATATGATAGAGGAATAAATTTTTTAGATACTGCTGAACTTTATCCCGTACCTCCAAAAGCAGATACAGCAGGAATTACAGAAGAGATAGTAGGGGAGTGGTTAAAAACAAAACCTAGAGAATCAGTTATTTTAGCTACAAAAGTAGCTGGAGCTGCTTCTGGATGGTTTGTACCTCCAATTAGACATGGCTTAACTTCTATTGATTCATTTCATATTAAAAGAGCAGTTGAAAAGAGTCTAAAAAAACTTCAAACAGATTATATTGACCTTTACCAAATGCACTGGCCTGATACAGTTGTACCAGTTGAAGAGAGTATGAAAGCTTTTGATGAGCTAGTACGTGAAGGAAAAGTAAGATATTTAGGAACTTCAAATGATAGTGCCTATGGTCTAACAAAAGCAAATGAAGTTTCAAAATATAATAATTTAGCTAGATTTGAGTCTATTCAAAATAACTTTTCTCTTTTAAATCCAAGATTTCATGATGAGTTAGCAAATGTATGCCGTAGAGAAAATATTTCACTACTTCCATACTCTCCAATAGGTGGAGGAGTTTTAAGTGGTAAATATAATGGTGGTTTTTATCCAGAAGATTCAAGATTTGGTATTTATATGAAAAACAAAAGTACAAGAGTACAAGCTATGGCAAATAGATTTGTAAATGATAAAACTTTAGAAGCTACAAAAAGATATATGTATCTTGCAGATGAGTATGGAATATCTCCTGTAACACTTGCAGTGGCTTATTCTATGCATTTTGATTTTATTGCTTCAACTATTATTGGAGCAAGAGTTTTATCTCAACTTGATGACTCTTTTGCTGCATTTGATTTCAAAATTGATAATGAATTAATGGGAAAAATAGAAGAGATTCAAAAAGATATCTTATATCCAATGGGTTAATATTTATAGGGAAAGTTCCCTATAAATATCTATTCTGTAATATCTTCACCTTTTACATGAATTTGATGTCCTTCTCCTGCATCAAACACTGCACTATATGAACCTTTTGGTATATTAAAAGTTATTTCACTATTTTCATTCATTTTTGTTTCTAAAATCTTTTTATCACCTTGTAATATAAAAAAGTTTACACCACTAGCACTACTTCCATCACTAAAACCACCCTCACAAGTGATAGTATTATCTCCATTATTAAAGCAACTCATTAAAGCACTATGTGCAAATAAGAAGTTACTTAATAAAGCCAAACCTATTAATGTTTTTTTCATTTTTTATCCTTTGTTTTTAATTTTTAAGCCACCATTCCAATTTTGATTTTTTTGTGGGAATAGGGCAATTATTATTGTAGTTAAGACTACACTTATATAAAAATAACTCATTGCCTCAAAACCACTCCAATCAAAAGTATTCCCTAAAGTAAATATTAGTGAAGCAAGAGTTATTCCTAAAAAGATTGGAAAGAAAATAGCAAATAACATCCACTTGTAACTATTAGTTTGCATTTTTACAACAATCATAGTTGCAATACAAGGTGGAGTTAAAATCATGAAAATTATAATTGCAGTAGCATGAAGAGGAGTATATCCACTATTTAAAGCCATAGCTTCTTCTGCTCTCATATTATCTGCTTTATTGTTTTCATATAAAGAACCAAGAGTTGCTACTGCACTCTCTCTTGCTGCGAAAGAGCTTAAAAAGGCAACATTTATCTTCCAGTCAAATCCAGCAAATTGAGAAAATGGTTCAATGGCACGACCTGTCATACCAAGTAAAGAGTTCTCTACTTTTTCATTTTTCATCTCTCTTAAAATAGCTTTTCTTTTTGAAGAGAGATCTCTAAGTGCTTTATTTATTTTTTTTGCTTCTTTATCCCTTTTTGGTTTTATATATTTAAAGAAAGGTTCATTTTTTATTAAGAATTTTCCATCAAGAGCTTTTGCAGCTTCATTTGAAGAGATTGTCATTCTTTTTGCTCTATAGTTATCATAATAGTTTAATAAGGCTATTACTTCTTCTTTTGTATTAATCTCTTCATAATAGATAGAATCTTTAACTTTCTTATCAAAATTATTTAGAGCAAGGATAGATTTATTTTCAAACTCAATTTTTGATTCCTCTTTTAAGCCTGGAAATTGAAGCATGGCAAAAAGTATAATAGCTACAGCAAGAACAATAGTCACAACTTTTTTAATATATATCCATACTCTTTGACTAGCTCTAATTATCACACCTTTAAAAGTAGGTAGATGATAAGGAGGTAATTCCATTAAAAAAGGAGCAGTCTCTCTTGTTTTTAAAATCGTACTAGTAATAAATTTTGCAACAATCATTGCAATAAATAGTGTAATAGTAGAGATAAAAAACATCATTATTGCCATATCAGGTTTAAAAAAGGCTCCTAAAAGAAGGGTATAAAATGGTACTTTTGCAAGGCAATTCATATATGGAACAGAGAATATTGTAGCCATTCTTGCTCTTTCATCAGCAATCCCTTTTGTGGACATTACCCCTGGCACAGCACAACCTCCAACCATAGCTCCACCTAAAACTAAAGGAAGAGTAGATTGCCCATGAAGCCCAAATCTTCTAAAAACTCTATCTAAAATAAAAGCCATTCTAGGCATATATCCTACATCTTCCATAATTGCAATAAGTGCAAAAAGTATAAAAAAGATAGGAAGATAGTTCATAAGAGCATTTGCACTATTTACCATCCAAATACCAAAATCTGTAATCATAGGAACATCAGTAAAATTAGCCTCAGGTAAAATATCAATTACAAAGTTTTTAAATGAAGCTAAAATAGGCCAAGTATAATCTGTAAGTTTATATCCCCATACAATAGAAATTTGATAAACCATAAACATAAAAAAGATTAGAATAGGAATAGCAAGGTATCTATTTAATATGATTTTATCAGCTTTATCTGTAAGGGTCTCTTTACCTTTATTTGTCTCTTGTATTGTTTTATGAAAAATAATATCGGCTGCTTCATATCTATAAGAAGCTAGAAAAGAGGCTGGATCTTTATCATAATTATTATGAAAAGAGTTTTCTTCTTTTTTAATAAGCTCTTCAATATCTATAACATCTTCTTTTAATCTATCTACAATAGTTTTATCATTTTCTAAAGCTTTGATAGCTAACCATCTTCTATTTTGAAGTGCATTAGTTTTAGAAATTTTAGATTCAACATTCTTTATATGGTGTTCAAACTCATCATAATTTATTTTAAATTCATTATAGTTGTTTTCATTTTTAGAAGTCTCTACAATACATTTCATAATATCTTCAGCACCAAGACCCTTTGCTCCACTTGCTTCTACAACAGGGCAATTTAGCATCTCAGATATTTTCTTTGAGTTGATTTTTATGCCTCTTCTTGTAGCAACATCCATCATATTTAAAATAACTACTACAGGTTTACCAATCTCAAGTAGTTGGAAAGTTAAATACAAATTTCTTTTAATATTTGAAGCATCAATAACATTCACTATTACATCAGGATTTTCATCTAAAATAAAATCTTTTGCAACTCTCTCTTCTAAAGAGTAAGAGCTAAAAGAGTAAGTACCTGGTAAATCAACCATCTCAATTCGGTGTTTATCATAAGTAAAATATCCAGTCTTTTTATCTACAGTTACTCCTGGATAATTTGCTATATGTTGTTCTATTCCACTTACTAAGTTAAAGATAGTTGATTTTCCACAATTGGGTTGACCAGCAAGAGCTACTTTGATTTTTTTCATTAAACTACTTCCTCTATCTCAATAAGTTTTGCTTCACTTCTTCTTATACTTAGATGATAATTATGAAGTTTTAGTTGCATAGGGTCAAAAAGTGGTGCTTCTCTGATTATTTCAACTTCAACATTATTTATAAAACCCATATCAAGAAGTTTGTGTAAAAGCTTTCCTTTAGTATGAAGTTTTTTTATTTTTGCTTTCTGTCCATTTTTTAAAAGAGCTAAACTTTTAATATCACTTTGCATAGTTTTAGTCATTTCTTTTTTGTTCCACAATTTTTGCTACCACAATTGCAACCATTGTTTTTAAATATTTTATTAAATAAGTAAAAAGCTGCAAGTAGAGCAATGATTATAATGATTAGATTTTCCAAGAGAGTCCTTTATAGGTATAATTATGATAATTACTATCAATAAATTAAAAAGAAATAGTAATATTAATAAACTTTACATATACTTAAAATTGAATTATTCATGATAATAAAAAATCAAAAAACTTATTAATAATTAATATTTGATAACAATTATCAGTTTTGTTTAAAGATAGAAAAGCTATAATTATGAGAATTATTATCAAGGAGTTTAATTTGCCTTTTTTATTACCTTTAGCTACAATACTTACAGCAGCAATTACTGTTAAAACATTAGATAAAACATCTAAAAAAATCAGTAAAAGAAAAGCAAGGAAAACAAAAAATGAAATTTGATAAAGAACTTCAACGAGAAGCTGCAAAAATAGGTATGACAGCAACTCTAGGTGTAACAGTAGTAACATCTTTATTTATGAAAAATAGTGCAGCAAAAAAAGCACATATAATTGCGGGTTCTGCATTTTGTGGTTTTGCTTTATGGCATACTTTTCTTTATGATTCAAAAAGTAAAAAAGCTATTAAATCAGTAGAAGTTGAGAATAAAGAGAATTAAATAATATAGTTATTATCAAAAATAACTCTATCTCTTCCTTCTTTTTTTGCTTGATAAAGTAAAGTATCTGCTTTTTTCTTAGTTTCAAGATAGCTTTCATATTTATATCTAAAGCTAACTCCCGCACTAAACTCAATATTAATACTTATATCTCTATATTTAAATTTTGTAGAATCAATAAGAGTTTTCACTCTTTTAATATATTTATAAAGCTCTTTTTCTTCTTCATAATTAATTAAAGCAATAAACTCTTCTCCACCATATCTAGCTACTGTATCTTCTTTTCTTGTTAAGCTTTTTAAAATGCTTCCAAAAGTTTTTAAAACAGTATCTCCAAATGAGTGTCCATAGGTATCGTTTATTTGTTTGAAATGGTCTATATCATAAAAAACTATGGCATATTTTGAGTTGAATATTTCATGTTTTTTTTCTATTTTTTTAACTTCTTCTTCATAAGCTCTTCTATTTAATAAAGAAGTTAGAAAATCTATAGATTTCTCTTTTTTTACAATGGCAAGCTCTTTTTGAAGGTTATCTATCTTTTCATTTAAACTATTGAACTTTTGTTTACTTTCCCCTAGGATAATTCTATTATCTTGCATTGAGTTTTCTATACTATAAATAGTATCAATAAGTTTAGATTGAAGTTGTCCCAGTTCTCTTTGTGAAGAGTTTGAAATATTTAATTCTTGAAGTTCATTTTTAATATTTTCTATTTTTTCACTAGCATTAGAACTCTCTAAAATAGTTTTATCAAAATATTTTTCCATTAAAGTACTAAGTTTAATAATATCATCTGTTTTATTTTTAAGAACTTGTCTATCAGCATTTACTCTATTTTTTGTAATAGTTATTAACTGATCAATTGAATCTTTTTTTAATAAATCAACTGGATTTTTTGAAATCATTTCAATAAAACTATTTATTTTATCATCATTATTAAAATCAATTGAAGGCATAATTATTTCTGATAAATTTTCAACAAAATATTGTAAATTTGTTTGAAAAATATTATCACATCCAGCTAATAATGGTAGCTCTTTCTCTTTTACTGTATCCAATGTAATTTTCATAATCTCTTTAGTACTTTTATTCACTAGAGTATTTTCCTTTAATTAAAATGCAAAGTATAACCGAAAGTATATTTATAATTATTTAAATTATAAAGTAATTTCTGTAATTTTGCTTTTTTAGAATTATTAGCTTTACTAATAATATAAAAATAAAAGTTACTATATAATCACAAAAATAGATTTAGTAGAAGTATGATGAAAGATAATTTAGAAAAAGAAGCTTATAGATTAAGATTTGAGTATTTTAATACTTATGAAAAAAAAGAGAATAAATGGCATGAAACTTATAAAAAACATCAACTATATGATGTTGTTGTAAAAAGCTTAGATTATAAGTTTCATGAGATAGGTCAGGCAATGCCAAAACTTCTTGAAGATATAAAAACATAATGGTTTTTTTATAGAAGAAATTAGTTAAACTTAAATATTATCTCTAAAACCTGCAAAGGCACTTTCAACACTTGGAATATTTTTATAATGAGTTTTAGTTAATCTTACATTTTTAGTTTTAAGATCACAAATTGCAATTCTAAAATTAGAACCCATAAATGGTTCTACTACACAAATTATTTCATCTCCAATCTGTCTTGTTGCATACACAGTTCCTTGAAGAGAATTAAAAAAGTATTTTGGATAACTTAATGGTGTTATTTCAACAATATCAATAGATTCTTGATTTTCTAGCGTTTGAACTATATCCATAGCATCTTCATAACTATCAAATTGAATACACCAATCATCAAAATATTTATTAAAATGTTCTAAATCTTCATCTAGAAATCCACCAGCTAAAGATTGTAAAGCAAAAATAGACACAAATCCCCTTAAATATATTAGTTTAAAACTAATTTTAACATATTTTGATTTTAAATATTGAATATATAAGAGTGGTATAGTTAAGCATATGATAAAAATTATACATAAACAGTATATTTTAACTTTGGTCAAACTTAAAACTGTGACATCAGTCGTGACACATTTTTGATATAGTTTTGATACAATTTTTTATAATTGTTAAGAAGATGATTATTTTTGTAATTAAATAATTTAATTAAAGGTATATAATGATAAAAGCATTTCTTTCTCATTCTAGCAAGGATAAGAGTTCTTATGTTAGGTTGGTAGCAGACAAGTTAAAGAATAAGTTAAGTATTCACTATGATGAATATACATTTGAAGCGGGAAACCTTACATTAGACGAAATTATGGATAGTCTAAAAAAAACTGATTTATTTGTTTTTTTTATATCAGATTCATCTTTAAATTCTGAATGGGTAAAAAAAGAACTATTAGTTGCAGAGAAAAGATTAGGAAAAGGGATTAGCCAGTTTTATCCTGTAATTATAGATAAAAATATTACATTTGAAGATAAAAGAATTCCCGATTGGCTAAAACAAAATTATAATTTAAAATATGTTTCAAAACCAACTATTTCAGCAAAAAGAATAGAACAAAAGCTAAGGCAAATTTCATTAGAAAAACATCCTAAATTAAAAAAGAAAAATAATTTATGTATTGGTAGAAACAAGATTCTTGATGAGTTTGAAGAAAGAATAGATGACTATTCTAAAAAAACTCCTAAGTGTATAGTTACCTCAGGCTTTCCTCAGATAGGTAGAAGAACTTTTTTGAAATTTGCAATGGAGAAAACTGATATTTGTAAACAATATTATTTACCTTATACTATTTATTTAGATATAAATGATAGTATTGAAGATTTTATTTTAAAAATTAATGATTTAGGTTATTTAGATATTGATTCAAAACTTCATAATTTACTTATGAAGAGCCAAGAATATAAAGTTCAATTGGCAGTAACAGTTTTAAAAGAATTACAAGATAACAATGAAATAGTTATTGTTCTTGATAATGGTGCAATTATAAATTATGAAAGGAAAATATCAAAATGGTTTAAAGATATTATCCTTTCTGAAGATCTTTCAGATAAGACTGTTATATGTACTGCATCAAAATATAAAGTTAATTTCTCTGAATTAAATAGTGATGAATTTTTTTCTATACATGTTGATGATTTATCTGTATCTGAGAGAAAAAGATTATTTAAACGCTTATTAGAAATATATGAAATAAATTTAAGTATAGATGACTTTATTTTAATAAGTAATCAATTTCAGGGTTTTCCAGAACAAATATTATATACTGTAGATTTTATTGCTAGAACAAATATTGAAAATGTAAAAGATAATCTTCATTTAATTAGAGAATTTAATGATGAAAAAGCATCAATGCTAATTAAACATTATAATGAGAATGAGCCTATATTGTCTTTTATTAGATTAATAGCACAATTTGAAATTATTAGCTTAGATTTCTTATTTAATATTGTTGATTCTAAAGTATTTATGCCTATTTTAGAACAATTAGTAACAGAAAATATTTGTGAATATTTTGGATATGATGGCCAGTTTATAAGGTTAAATGATTCTATCAGAGATTATATTATAAGAAATAAATTAGAAGTTAAAGAAGAGTTTAAAGAGAAAGTTAAAGAACATGTAATTGATTTTATTAAATCAGATAATAAGTATGAATTTGATTCTTCAGATTTCTTGTTTTCAATAAAAGAAGCAATATTAAATGAAGAAATAATTGATGAAACTTTACTTTTCCCTTCACATTTTTTAAGAACAATGAAAGATTTGTATCATAATAGAAATTATACACGGGTAATTGAATTAGCTGATAAAGTCCTTGAAAAAGAAGATTTTATTGATTATTATTTGGTAAATGATATAAAATACTATTTATGTCTTGCTTTAGCTAAGAGTAGAGAAAAAAGGGTACTTTCAGAAGTACAAAGATTAAATGGAGATCAACATAATTTTATTTTAGGATATTATTATAGAATAATAGGAAAATATGATTTGGCTATTGAGAGATTAAATAGAATAGTTAATTCAAAATATATACAAGCAAGAGCAAAAAGAGAAATGGTTCATATCTATATTCAAACAGAAGGGTATTCTAATGCATTAACATATGCAAAAGAAAATTATCTTGAAAATAAAAATAATATATATCATATATTACTTTACTTCACATGTATAATTTATAGCGATAAAAACCAAAATAATAAAAGTATAGCTTACCAATTAGCTACAGAACTAGAAGAGAAAAGTGAAGAAATACAAACAGATATGGGTAGAAGAGCACAAGCTTTATGTGTTGCTATTTATGAAAAAAATCATGAAAAATCAATACTTTTGATTAATGAAGCTATTTATGCATTTAAAGACAGTCATTATCCTTTATTAACAAAGTTCGATATTGCTACTTTTTTCAATGATATTAAATCAATGAAAGAAGCTATTTTTTCTTTAGAAGAATTTAATTTAAATGGAACAATTTCATTAAGAACGTATATTAAACAAAAAGCTTACTTGCTTGCTAGTGAAGGAGATTTATCATCAGCAATAGCTTTAGTAAATAAAGAGTTAAAATCATATCCAGATGAATCTAAAGATTTTATTTTACAAAAATTAAATAAATTATCAAATAAATAATAAAATATTAGTTCTCTAAATTTATTTGTAATTTTAATTTTATATGAGAAGATTTTTATAGTTTAGATTAGAATTAAAGAATAGGAAACTTGATATTTAAGTTGAGAATATATAGATTTTGTAAGAAATTAATATTAAAGAAAGAACTATATATAATCTTAGGTATACATTTGCAAGTACAA
Organism: Halarcobacter bivalviorum; assembly: GCF_003346815.1. Taxonomy (NCBI): domain Bacteria; kingdom Pseudomonadati; phylum Campylobacterota; class Epsilonproteobacteria; order Campylobacterales; family Arcobacteraceae; genus Halarcobacter; species Halarcobacter bivalviorum. Next base: position 1,422,902 of record NZ_CP031217.1, on the reverse strand, counting down.
TGATTACAAAAGGTCAAAATATCCTTTGGGTATCAAGAATGTTAGGATATAAAGATATATCAATAACATTAAAAGTATATGCAAGATTTATAAAAGAAAATGAAGAGGAAAGGTTAGAGAATTTATCAAAAATTGTTCCCTTTTTTGTCCCTTTTCTTAATAAATAAAATAAGAAGTTCTATTTTAAAGGTTATACAGAGTGAAGATAAGAGTTTATTATGACTTTACTTACTTTCATAAGAATACCTTAGAATAGGGCTTATTTAAGGCTTTATAATTTCTAAAATTGATGAAAATGTTGCATTTTTGAACATTTTTTGGCACAAATCTGGCACACGATTTTATATATTAAAGGATTTAAAATAAAACTTGAAAAAACTATAGATAACAATAACCGACATTTGGTAATTTTTATTCATGGACTTACCGGAAGTAAAGACACCTTTAAAAATGAAAATGATGAGTATTTTAGTGAGTTTTTTTCAAATAAAATAAAGTCTGTAGCAGATATTGCATATTTTGTATATCCTTCTAGTGCAAATATAAAAAAATATATATCTACATTATTAGCAAAGATACCAAAAGTCAATAAATATTTTGTAAAAAAATACAATGAAGATTTAGAAGTTATAATTAATCATTTAAGTGAATTAGTATCATTAGAAATACCTAATTATGAAAAAATTAGCTTTATTGGACATAGTATGGGTGGATTAATTGCTAAAGGAGTATTAATAAATCATTTAAATCATTTAAATAAATTTAATTTTTACATAACACTTGCCACACCACATAGAGGTGGTAATTTTGCAAAGATAGGGTCATTTTTTAATAATCATATTACTGCATTAAAAAAAGATTCACCTTTTTTACTTAAATTAGATACTGATTATGAAGTTAAAATCAATAAAATTAATACTCACTATTATCGTGCTATTTTTGATAAATATGTGACTAGAGAATCTTCTCATCCCATTCATCACAATATAAGACCTACCTCTATTGAATGTAATCATACTGAAATTGCAAAACCAATAGATAATTATGAATTAGGAGAGTTAATACAACATATTAATCTATTACTTGAGGATTTTTTAAATTTAAAAGACATTTCTTTTTCCAATAACTTTAAAGAAAGTAATTTGTTTCAGGGAATAGGTTACTCAATAGTAGATATACAACATCAAAATAACGATAATTATGTATTATTGAGTAAATTCGATAAAACTAGGAATGTTCTTTTAAAATTGAATGAAAACTTTGAAATAGATACTTCATTTTCAAATAATGGTATCTTTGAATATTCTGAATATGAAAATATTGATTTAAAAAAAATCTTATTTGATGATGAATTTATTTATATAATTGGTCATATTGTTATAAATAAATATTTTTCTATTTGTATTTTAAAATTAAAAAAATCTAATTCAAGTTTTAGTATTAAATTTTATGATGAGCAATTTGCTGACCATAGATATGCTATGGATTCAATAATGAATTTAAATAATGATATTTTTACTGTTGGTAAAAGTTTTAAAAATGAACAACTTTATTTAACTAAAATAAAAAGTAATGGGAATATAGATACTATTTTTGAAGAAAATTTAAATAACAATAATTTTATGGATAATGTTTGGTTGAATACAATAATTCAAAAAGATAATTATATAATAGTTGCAGGTCGAGATAACAATCATTCTGCATATATTGATAAGTTTTTTGATAATGGTCAAATTGATTTAAACTTTGGGAATAATGGAAAAGTTATAATTAAAGGTTTCTTGAGGGTTGAAAAGCTTGCCTTTGATTCAAAAGATAATATATTTATAGTGGGTGTTCAAAATGAAGCAAGAGTTGTAAAGATTAAAAAAGATGGTAATATTGACTTAGGTTTTGGTAATAATGGTATATTTGATTGTATTGCAAATGAAAGAACAGAAGCAGTAGATATTTTGGTTTTAGAGAATGACGATTTTATAATTTCAGGACATGAATATGATGGAAATAGTTATCAAAATGCATTAGTAGCTTACTGTAAAAAAGATGGTATATTAAATGAAAAGTATTTTAATAATGGAATCCTTTCATTTACAAATAATAACAAATGTAGTGCTAAGAAAACTATGTTAATAAAAAATGACTTATATGTATTCACAGAATATAATATTAGTTATGGTCATAACAATAGAATTAAAACATCAATTAATAAATTTGCACTTCAAGTTTTTTAATTATACTAAGAATTTAGTTTTTTATAGCTAACTCTTTGATAAAATATATATTATTGTGAAAGTCCGTATCTACTATCTAGATACTAAAAATGGCACATATTTGGCACAAGCATTAAATAAATTTAATAAAATAAGGGCTCACAATGCCCATAAATAAGGGATTTCAAACGTGAAAATTAGAGTGTATTATGATAATACCTTATTTCTTACCTTTTCCACTATATCAATATTTTAAATTCTTTATTTGTATTACTTTTTCTTTAAATTTAAGATAATTTTATTTTTTTGGGCATGATTTTAGACATTATTTGAACTAAAAATAAATTTTCTTTTAATCAAGATTTTAATTATTACTTTTTAATTTTTTATATTTAAATAATATAAAATTAAATGAAATCCTAAATTTTTTTAATTTGTGACACGAACTGTGACAACTTTTTATTATAATTACACAATAAATATTAAAAATATTAAAAGTGGACTTCTTTGATAATTAATTTAAGGATAAGTCCATTTTGTATAGAATGCATCAATTTAAAAAAGGTGCAGTATATGAAAGAAGAATTGTTGACTAGTGAAGAAACCATAGAAATTATTATTGATTTATTAAAAAATAATAAAAAAAATATAAAGACTAATATTAATAAATTAATTAAAAATCTATCTCAAACTGATAAAAGTTTATCTAAAAAAATTAAAGATGCTTATATTAATAAATATGAAAATAGTTCATTTCTAAGATCTGTTAATGAAAACATAGATAGACCTGTTTCTGGAGAGAATCTAAATTTAATAAAAGAAGAAGATTTAAATTTTGATAATAATGAATTTATTTTTCAAAAAAATGTTGATTTACTAATTGAAAATACATATAAAGAACATAAACAAAAAGAAAAACTTTTAGAGTATGGACTTGAGCCTACAAAATCTATATTGTTTCATGGTGCACCAGGTGTAGGTAAAACAATGACTGCAAAAATAATTGCAAAAAAGAATAATTTGCCATTATATATTTTAGATTTATCAACTATTATGAATAGTTATTTAGGTAAAACAGGTGAAAATATAAGAAAAGTTTTTGATTTTACTATGCAAAAAGAGTGTGTTTTTTTAATTGATGAATTAGATGCCATTGCTAAACAAAGATCTGATGAAAGTGAAGTAGGTGAATTAAAAAGACTTGTAACAGTTTTATTACAATCAATAGATAATTGGCCTTCTACTTCAATTTTAATTGCTGCAACTAACCATCCAGAACTACTGGATAGAGCAGTTTGGAGAAGATTTGATCATGTTCTTGAATTTGATTTACCTGATATAAAAGAAATTGAATTAATTGTAAGCCAGAAACTAAAAAATATTAGTGCAACAGAACTTGTTTTAAATACTTTTAATAAATCTTGTATCGGTTTGTCACATGGCTTGATAAAAAAAGAACTAAACAAAGTCTTAAAAGATATGATAATAAATAAAAAGAATATTGATATATGTCTTTTAGAAAACTTGTCAATAAGAAATAAAATTATTGATAGAAATGAAAGAATTATAATTGCAGATTTTTTTTATAAAAAAAAGTTACTTTCACAAAGAAAATTAAGTGAATTATTAGAAATCTCAAGGGATTCAATAAGACGATTTAATAATTAAAAATATTTAAAGGTTAATTTATGGAAAAGAATAATTTTATATTGATTAATGGAGAAAAATTAATATTAAAAGCTCAACCAAAAAAAAATTCAGGTGGGGAAAGACAAGAAGTTTATACTTTTGAAGAATCTGCAGAAAGACTTCAAAAAAATTTAGATCAATTAATTGAATATATAAATAAACTTCCAAATGAGGCAATGCCTCAAAATAAAGTTGTTTTTTCTCTTTATGTTCATCCTGCATATATAGCGAAATCTCATTTCCCTGTTAATATTCTAAAAAAATATTCTGCAAAAGTGGTTGGAAGTAAATATAGCGAAATAAACCCAGAAAAACAATTACCAAATCAAGATAAAAAAGATACAAATGTATATTATATACTAATATCAAGAGGTAATTTAGAGAACTTTAGAAATGAAATTTTTAATTTAAATCAAAAAAATCATAAGACAGATATTCAGACAATTGAGAAAATAAAACCTTTTTATAATAATGAAAAAATTAAATTTGAAGACCCTTTAGATAATGAGGAATATGAAATTGTATTGCATTCTTTTAATGATCCAGAAGATAGTTATATTTTAAAAGATTTGAGTAAATATACAAAAATACTTAATACGAAAATCATTAATGAGTTTACTGATAATGTTGATGGATTAACATTTATTCATGCAAAACTTGATAAAGAAAAGATAAAGAATATTGCAGATTATACATTTATAAGGGCTATTAGAATAGCACAAAGAATTAGGAATATCTCTATAAGATCAGACTCAGATACTACCTCAAATAATAAATTTACATTAAATACTGATTATATTGATCATAGTCTTAATGTTGCAATTTTTGATGGAGGTTTTAATTCGAATAGTTTTATGAATCAATTTGTTGAATATGAAGATCATACTATCTCTAAATCCAATAAATATATAAATCATGGAATAGGTGTTACTTCTGCTTGTTTATTTGGACATATAGAAGATGAAGAAGAATTAATACCATATTCAAATATTAAGAATTATAAAATATTAGAAGATTCTTGTTCATCGTATAGTATATTGAAAAGAATTGATAAAATATTGAGGTATGAAGATATAGAATTTATTAATTTAAGTATTGGTCCAAATCAAACTATTGAAGATGACGATGTTCATTATTGGACGGCTGTTTTAGATAAACATTTTTCAACGGGTGATTATTTTACTTGTATTGCTGCAGGTAATTCAAATGAAAGAGTACATGTACCATCAGATTGTGTTAATGCAATGGCTATAGGATCTGCAAATAGTAATAGTAATATTTGGGATAGAGCTTTTTATAGTAATATTGGACCAGGTCGTTCTCCTGGATTTATTAAGCCTGATGGAATTGCTTTTGGAGGAGATAGTAAAAATAATAAAATGTTTTACGTTTTTAATGAATATGATAATCTGATAGGAACTCAAGGAACGAGTTTTGCTTCTCCCTATGTATTAAGAACAGCAATTGGCATTAAAGCAAAATATGGAAGTAATTTGTTACCTATAACATTAAAAGCTATTTTAATTCATCATGCAGAACAGAGTGGAAATTCTTCTCAGGAAAAAATTGGATGGGGAAGATTTAATATGAATATTGATGATATGATGACTTGTCATAATCATGAAATTAAAGTTTTATATCAAGGAAAAATTAATGTAAAAGAGTATTATCGTGCAGAAATTCCATTGCCTGATATTGATATTGAAGGTATGTTAAAAATTAAAGCTACATTTTGTTTTTCTAGCTCTACAGATGCAGAACATCCTCCTAGTTATACAAATCATGGACTAGTGGCAACATTTATACCTCATTCTGAAAAAAAGCAAAAACGAAAAAATGGTGATTTATCTGAAAGTAATAAGACAGATTCTTTTTTTAGTAGTTCTGAAATGTATACATCAGAGCAAGAATTAAGACGAGATTCACAAAAATGGGAAACAGTTTTACATTCTGAAAAAAGAAAGCAAGCAAGTGGATTGTATAAACCATATTTTGAAATTAAGTATCACGAAAGAGCAAAAGGTTCTGATTCAAGTGATACAGGAGAATTAGCTTTTTCTTTAATTCTTACTATTGAAAGTGAAAAAGGAGTTGATATTTTTAATCCAGTACAAATTAAATATGCAAATATTTTAGAACAAATTCAGCCTAAAATTAATATTGGAACAAAAATTACTTTATAAAAGGTGGAGAGAAAGTGTCATTTTATTGGGTTAATATTGGAAAGTCAAAAGATGAAGTAAAGAATAATAGAAAGTAATCTATTACTCTTTACTTTTTTTCTCTAATATCATAAATAAGTTTTTCTATCTTTTTTAATCTTTCTACTTCTTCTTCAAGTGAAGGATTTTCAATAAAAAGTAAATCATTGAAAATTGGAAGATATCTCATATTTACATAGTTGAATACATCATCAATATTTCCTAAAACAAGATTTCTTATTAATTTAGATTTACTAATATTTAATTGTGCTGCTAAATTAGATATTAGTTTTTCTTCGTCTTCTGTTACTCTAATAATTATATTTTTAGTTTTATTTACTTTTTTAGACATAAATCTCCAATAATTAAGTAATAATTAAATTATTTACTTGTAAAATTTGTATATACAAAATAGTTAAATGTTAATACAAAAATGTAATAAATTTGTATTAACAAATCCTTGTTTGTATTTTATCATAAAAGTTTTGATTCTTTTTTAAAAGAATAAACAACGGTCAGAGTAGGGCTTATTTATACCAGATATTTCTTGAGTAAGTGCGTATGCAAAATTAAGCCTAAGTATTGTTGTTGCGGGTTGCAATTAAAGTGAATCTATGATTAAAAGTAGATTTTCCCCTTAAACAGATAAAAAGGTAAAAGAAATGAAAAAAGTAAATAATAACTTTAAACTCTACACTCAAATTGAAATTAATGAGAAGTTAGCCCAATTAGTACGGCTTTTAATCTCTCTTAATGCTTTTGGTTCTCTTGATTTAAAAGATTATAATTTAATTTGTATGGTTTTAAGTAATACATTTAATGTAGATATAGAAAACCTTGAATGTATAAGTTCTTCAAAGAAGTAGATTTCTTAATGTATTTTTTATTGCGAAGCATAGAAATAGAAAAGAATATGAAAAATGCGGAGGCATTTTTCATATTCCTTGTCTATTTATTAAAAACTTTCGGCATAACCTAAAAAAGGGGTCTTATGTATGGTATGACAAAAGAAACAAGAAAAATAGCTCTTAATAAAATTAAAAAACAAAAAGAGTTTTTTGAAAAGAACTACTTTACAGTAGGGAATGATGTAATAAAAATGGCTGATGTAATAAAAAATGCTTATCATAATACTACAAAATATATAGCAGAAGTAAATCAAAGAGTTTACTCATTAAAACAGTATGCAGATAATCATAATTTAAAACCAATTTTTGGAACTATTACTTTACCAACAGAGTATCATAGATTAATTGGTAATAATAGAAAAAACCCTAAATATAGAAATAAACATCTTTTAAATGAATTTGAAACTACATATTGCCCTTATAGTAGAAAGTGTGACCAATTAGATTATAAAAAATATTCTCCAAATGGAGGAAAAAAAGAGTTATCAAAGATATTTAAAAAGCTTTTAGATTCTCATTTTCTAAAAACTGATATATCAAAAGATGATAAGTGCTATTTTAGAGTTTATGAGCCACATAAAGATGGTACACCACATTTACATTTTTCTTTATTTGTACCAGCTGATAAGTTAGAAATTACACACCAAAAGATTACTAAGTACTTTAATGACAATTACCCAAATCAAAGAACAGATTTTCAAATAGATATTCAAAATCCAGTTGCATATCTTATGAAATATATTTTAAAAACATTTGATGATTTAAGAGCTAATCCTGATGATATAACCGACCTTTCTTTATGGTATATCCATAATAGAATTACTAGATTTTATACTTCTAAAACTCTTATAAGTCTTGAAATTTATAGAAAGCTAAATGGACAATATAGCTTACTAGAATTAACATATATGTATAAAAATAGAGAGATTTCCGTATTTGAGGATATTGTCACTAAAAAAGTTGTCTCTATTTGTAATACATATGGAGAAATATATACTAAAAAAACAGTAACTGTCGAAGAAGAAAATAAAACTATTAAATTAAAATATGAAAAGAAAAAAACAACTCCTTTACTTTTTATTGATGGAGAGCAATATATACAGTTACCTGATGGAAAATTAAAACTATTTGAGCCAATTATCCCAATTAATCAAAGAACTACACATCAAATAGTAGAAGATATTAATAACCTTGATTATGAAACTATGGATACTAATTATTATGGTTTATTGAATAATGAATTAATCTATAGAGATTTCAAATATTTTGATAATAAAACTAATGAAATTAAGTGTGATGAATTAATTTCACTTAATGAATATGGAGTGTAACATGACAATTGAAGCAAAATTAGATGTTTTAGAAAATCAGTTATCTAATGTGATTGAACTTTTACAAATTTCGATTACTTCTTTGAATACTAAAAAGGCTGTTTCTAAGTTTTTAAACAAAAGTGAGAAAACAATAGACAACTATATTAAAAATGAAACATTTATTGAAAATAAACATTATTTTATAAATGAAAATCAAAGAGTAGAGTTTATACCATCAGCAATATTAGAATTTAAAAAGAATCCAAATCATAAGATTAAAATTATAGAACAGAAAGAAGAGAAAATTATTCTTAGTGAAACTTCTTCTAAAATATTGAAAGGTATTCTTTAAATGAATTCTGTAAAAGTATTATATGGTGATTTAAAAATCACTATAAGATCTATAAATAGTTATTGGTGGTTAGATTTCTATTTTAATAAAAAAAGAATTAGAAGAAGTACTAATTTAAAAGTTAATGAAAAGAATTTAAAGCATATAAAATCTAAAATAATTCCTGAAATAGTAATTGCATTAACTGGAAATTCTCAAATAAAATACTTTGAAAAAGATTTATTAGTTAAGGATTTTTCGGTTGAATATTTTAATGTTTATAGAGGAACAGTAAGAGATCATGTATATAAAAGATCTAAAGCAAATTATGAGAATAAAATAAAACCATTCTTTGGTAATAAAATTTTAAAAGATATTACACCAATAGAATTAGAGCAATGGCAATTATCTCTATTAAAGAAGTATAAACCTCAATCTGTTAATAAGTACCGTTCTGTCTTTTTCTCAATCTTTGAAAAAGCATTGCAAAATGATTTAATAAAATTTAATCCTCTAACTAGGGTTAAATCTCCTTTAGTAATCAAAAAGAAAATTAAGCTACTTGTAGAAAAAGAGAGTGATACTGTAAATCCTTTTTCAATAAAAGAAATTAAAGAAATATTATCTAATGCAAGAGGTAATTTGTATTATGTAATACTTTTTATGTTTTTAACTGGTATTAGACCAGGGGAGTTAATATCTTTAACTTGGAAAGATATAGATTTTGAGAAGAAGAAAATAGCAGTTGAAAAAACTACTGTTCAAGGTAAAGTAGGGGATGTTAAAACACAATCAAGTGTTAGATATATTGATATGCTACCACAAACAGAAACTTTATTAAAAGATTTATATAATTTAACTGGTCAATATGATAATTTATTTATATCTCATTTTAAAAAGCCTTTTTATTCTCACGATATATTAAATCTTAGGTTTAAAGAGCTTTTGAAAGAAATTAATATCAAAGAAAGAACTATATATAATCTTAGGCATACTTTTGCAAGTTATATGATATCAAATATTCAAAATGGTATAGATATCCTTTGGGTATCAAAAATGTTAGGTCATAAAGACTTATCTATTACATTAAAAATTTATGCAAAATATATAAAAGAAGATGATGATACAAGGTTTACAAAATTAAATAAAATAGGCACGATTATGGGCATTATTTGATTTTTGTTAATTAAAAAGTTCTATAAATAGGGAGATACAGAGTGAAGATAAGAGTGTATTATGAAGATACAGATATCGGTGGTGTAGTTTACTATGCAAACTATTTAAAGTTTTGTGAGAGAGCAAGAAGCAATATATTTTTTGAAAAAGGTTTATCTCCGCATAATAATAATGAGTTTTTTGTAGTAAAAAAAGTAGAAGCAGATTATATTAAATCAGCAACTTTTGCTGATGAATTAGAAGTGACTTCAAAAGTGATTTCTAAAAAGAGTGCTTCATTAGAAATCTTTCATGAAATCTTTAGAAGAGAAGAACTTATTTTTACTGCAAAAGTAAAATTAGCTTATTTAAAAGATTATAAACCTACAAAAATTCCAAAAGAAATTTTAGAAATTTTTGCATAATTTTATTAAAATTTAAAAAACCCTTAATTTTGGTATTTAAAAACTTATTTAAAAAAATATAATTTTATCAATATTTTAATGGATAACTATAAATAGTATTAATAAGTATACAAAACAACTTTTGTATACTTATATTTACTGTAATAAATTATACAATTAATTTTTATTAAACTTAAATTTAGTTAAGATTTTTTCTTAATTTCTATTTAAAAAGTCTTAAAATGGGTAAATATATTATTGCTTGTGTTGAAAGTGATGTTGAATTATTAGATGAACTTTATAACAAAATTTCTCGTATTGTAGATTCTGATTATATAGTTGAAAGTTATATTAGTGCAGAGCAAGCACTTATAGGTTGTTATAATTATATTATTTCTAAAAATGAGATTTTAATCACTATTGTAGGTAATAATACTTCTACAATAAAGCCAGAAAAATTTATTACTGAACTTTATAAAAATTCTCCCAATACAAAGAATATTGTTTTTGAAGATATTGTAGATGTAAAATCCCTTAGTTCTATTATAAATGATGCCTCTTTATATCAAGTTTTACCAAGAAGATTAAATAAGATTGATTTTGAATTAATCATTTTAGAAGCTATTAAATTAAATGCTCAAGAAAGAAGATTAAAAGATTATCAAAGAGTATTAGAAAGTGCTGTTGAAAAAAGAACTAGAGAACTAAATGATATTAATGTAAAACTTGAAATCTTAGCAACTACAGATTCTTTAACTGGGGTTAATAATAGAAGAAGTTTTTATGAGTCTACATCTCCTATGATTCGATATAACAGAAGAGAAAATAAAAGTTTAGCTGTTCTTATGATGGATATTGATAAGTTTAAAATGATAAATGATATTTATGGACATGCAGTAGGGGACGATATTATTAAGCTTGTTGCACAAAAAATACAAGACATTCTTAGAGCTTCAGATATTTTTGGAAGATTAGGAGGAGAAGAGTTTGCAGCTGTTTTACCTAATACTTCTCAAAGAGGTGCATTAAAAGTTGCAGAAAATATAAGAAAAGAGATAGAAACTTTAGATTATTTGACTACAAAAGAAGAAAAAGTACATTTTACTATCAGTGTGGGTGTTGCAATTTTAGAAGGTACAGACCCTGATTTAGATGCAATTTTACATAAAGCAGATTTAGCTCTTTATGATGCTAAAAGAAAAGGAAGAAATAAAGTAATTCTTCATGAGGCTAAGACTAAATAATAAAACTATATAAACCTTTAATTTATAACAAGCTCAAAAAGGATAAAATATCTCTTTTGAAAATTAATTTTATTTAAAAGGATATTTTAGTGTTAGAAATTTTTGTTATTGGTTATTGTCTTTATTTTTTCTTTACAATTTATACTTCAATTATGCAAATTGGTTATGTAAATAAAGCTAAAGCATTAGAACCGATTATTTTAGAAAATTCAAAATATATAGAAGCTGCAAATTATTCAATTGAGAAAGAAAAAGTAGCTATGGCTTCAGCTTTTTATAGTTTTGTATTATTTGTTTTTTGGATTGGTTTTGGACTTTCTTCTTTAGACTCATTAATTACAACTCAATCTTATTGGTTAAAAGCAATTATTTTTGTAGATTTATTTATTATTATAAATTGGATTTTAGGTTTACCTTTTGATTTATATTCAACTTTTAAACTAGATAAAAAGTATGGATTTTCAAATATGACACCAGCACTTTTTATAAAAGACACTCTTAAATCAGGAGTTCTATTTTTAATTTTTGGTTCTGCTGTAATTGCAGCTATTTCTTGGATTATAAATAGTTTTCAAACTTGGTGGGTTTGGGGATTTGTATTTATTTTTGCTGTAATTATTTTAATAAATATGCTTTATCCTGTTATTAGAGATAAGATGTTTGATAAATTTGAATCTTTAAAAGATAAAGAGTTAGAAGCAAAAATTGAAAATCTTTTAGACCAAGTAGGTTTTAAAAGCTCAGGTGTTTTTTCTGTAGATGCTAGTAAAAGAGATAATAGATTAAATGCTTATTTTGGTGGTTTAGGAAGTACAAAAAGAGTTGTATTGTTTGATACTTTAGTTGAAAAGTTAAGCCATGATGAATTATTAGCCGTACTTGGACATGAATTAGGACACTTTAAAAATGGAGATATCTTAAAAAATATTGGTATTATGGGTGTTGTTATGTTTGTATTTTTTGCTATTTTTGGAAATTTAAGTGAAGAGATATTTTTAGGCTTATCAATTAACAATGAGCCATACGCTATTATTGCTCTGTTTTTAATCTTTTCTCCTATTTTATCATTTTTCTTAATGCCTTTAATCTCTTTAATTAGTAGACATAATGAGTATGCAGCTGATGAGTTTGGTTCAAACTTGTCATCTAAAAAAGATTTAGTGAGTGCTTTATTAAAATTAGCAAATGAAAATAAATCTTTTCCTCTTTCTCATCCTCTGTATATTTTCTTTTATTACTCTCATCCACCTTTAGTTGAAAGATTTAAAGAGCTAGGTTATGATGTACATGAAAATAGTGCAGAAGCATTAAAAGATAGCGTATTTAATAAGTAGTATGGAAAACTTAATTTTAATCTCAAGCTTAAGTTTTGTAGTTGGAGTATTACTGGCTTCTTTAGTGGTATGGTTTATTTTAAAACAGAAAATAGACCTTACTACAAAAGAGTTGCAATTGGTTAAAGACTCTTATGAAAATCTTATTGCAAGTCTAAAAGAGAATATTAGAAACTTAGAAGAGAGTATTTTAAATATAGAAAAAAGTTCTCAAGAAAAAATTTTGTTAGAGAGAAAGTCTTATGAGACAAAGATAGAGTCTTTAGAGAATCTAATTCAAGATAAAAAAGAGCAATATGAGAATGAATTTAGAATAAAAGAGGATAGTTTAAAAGAAAAAATAGAACTTTTAGAGACCTCAAAAGATAGATTAAAAGTAGAGTTTGAAAATCTTGCAAATAAACTTTTTGAAGAGAACAATAAAAAATCTTCAACAAATCTAAACCAACTACTTACACCTTTCAAAGACCAATTAAATAGTTTTGGAAAGAGAGTAAATGATATTCATAATGAAGAGACTAAACAAAGAGTAAATCTTCTTTCAGAGATTAAAAACTTAAAAGAGTTAAATAATCAAATCTCACAAGATGCATTAAATTTAACAAAAGCCTTAAAAGGTGAGAATAAAACTCAAGGAGATTGGGGAGAACTTATTCTTTCTAAGATTTTAGAGCAAACTGGACTTAGAGAAGGAGTAGAATACTCTACACAAGGCTCTTATACCGATGAAAATGGTAAAAGATTAAGACCTGATGTAATAGTACACCTTCCTCAAAATAAAGATATTGTTATTGACTCAAAAGTATCTTTAACTTCATATGTAAGTTATACAGAAGCTCAAGATGATACTCAAAGAGAAAATGCAAGTAAAGAGCTTATTAAATCTTTATATACTCATATTAAAGGCTTAAGTGCTAAAAGTTATGAAAATATAGAAGAGGTTAAGACTTTAGATTTTGTAATTATGTTTATTCCTATTGAAGGAGCTTTTATGCTTGCTGCTTCAAAGGATAATAATCTATTTAAAACTGCTTTTGAAAATAATATCATGCTTGTTTCTCCTTCAACACTTTTTGCAACATTAAGAACAATAGAAAATATCTGGAGATATGAACATCAAAATGAGAATGCTCTTTTAATCTCTAAAAAAGCAGCTGATTTATATGATAAGTTTGCTAGTTTTGTTACAGATATTGAGAGTATAGGGACTCATTTAAATAGAACTCAAAAATCTTATGATGAAGCTATGAAAAAACTAAGCCTTGGAAAAGGAAATCTTCTAAGAAGAAGTGAAGAGTTTATTGAGCTTGGTGTAAAAGCTAAGAAAAAGATTGACACCCAAAAATTATTGGGTGAGTAATCTTCTCTTTTTTATTTTTATATCATTTAAAATATAAATTGCAACTATCGTACAAATAGTTCCAAGTAGGGTGTTAAAACTTATTTTTTCATCTAAGAAGATAGCACTTAAGATAAGTGCTGAACTTGGAACTAAAAAGATAAATGAACTAACTTTTTTAACTCCTAATTTTTCAGAACCAATAAAATATGTAGTTGTGGCAAAAGCACTACTTAAAGCTGTAAGACAAAAGATATTAATCCAAAAAACATAATCATAATCTAAAACTCTAACTACATCTTTAAAATCAATAGTAAAAGCACTTATTATTGAACAAAAGATATAGATATAAAAGTTAAAGATAATAGGTGTAGTTCTTATAGCTTTAGCAGTAATAATTGTAAGAATAGGCCAAAGAATAGAAGCTATTAAAAAATATATATTATGTTTTGAAAAAACTTGCTCTATATCAAAATACCAAATATTTAACATAGTTAAAACTCCAAAGCCTCCTAAAATAAGAGCAAAAGAGTGTTTTAAAGAGATAGTTTTTTTATGTAAAAATGCAAGTATCACAAAAGTATTGATAGGAATCAAGGTAGTTACTAATGCTCCACCTAAACCTGCTGTTCCATAGTTTACACCAAAAAATAGAGATATTGAATATAAAATCATTACACCAGAAGCTAAAAGAACCAGTACTGAGGTTTTTAAATCTATTTTAAAATCAACTCTTAAAAATAGTAATAGAGGTAACATAAATAAAGCAGAGAAAAATACCCTTAAAAATACAATCTCATACTGGTCTATATATAGTGTTAAATATTTTGTATTAATCCATGAACCACCCCAAAAAATCATAGATAAAATCATTAGGGGATAAAAAAGGTTTTTATTCATTTATTTTCTTTTTTAAAAAAAGACTAAGGTATATACCTAAAGCTATCATAACTGCACCTGCAATATGATATGAGTCTAATCTTTCATTTAAAAAAATGAAAGCTAAGATTGAACCAAATAGAGGCATTAAATGAGCAAATTGCCCAGTTTTTGCAGCACTTATTGTGTCAACACCAATATGCCAAAAATAAAAAGATAGAATAGAAGGAAATATTGATACATATAAAAAGATATGCCATTGCTCTTTTATTAATGTTATTTCTCTATCAATTGTATATCCTTGATAAAAATAGAAAGGAAGTATTAAAATAAAACCTAAAAATACTAAACTTACAAAAAGTTCTAAATGTGATAACTCTTTTGGTTTGAATTTCAATAATACAGAATAAATTGCCCAAGTTAAAGAACTAACTAAAATCCATAAATCTCCATCTTGAAACTTTATAAATAGAAGATTTGTAAAATCACCTTTTAATACTAAAAATATTACTCCAATAGTAGAAAGAGTAATTCCTGTTATTTGGAGTTTTGAAATCTTTGCTTTTAGAATAAAGTAAGATAAAATAAGTATTAAAATAGGTGTAATAGAGTTTATTAATAAAGCATTTGTTGCTGTTGTTGTTTTTAATGCTAAATAAACAATTGTATTAAATAGTGTAATACCTAAAAAAGAGAGTATTATAAGAATAAGAAAATTGTTTTTTATTGCACTAAGAGTTTTTTTTATATCTATATATAAAAGAGTAGGTAATAAAAATACAAGAGTAAAAAGCCATCTAAAAAAAGATAACTCTATTGCCTCAATATCTTCATTTACATATCTTCCAATAATGAAATTTCCAGACCAAAAAAGCACACAAAGTGCTAATAGGATATAAACCCGTTGTGTGCTTATCATTTAGTTTAACTCATTAAGTAGTAATATATCTACCATGTCACCTTGTTTTAAATCAGTTCCATTTTCTTTTTGGATTAAAAGAGCAGGTGAACCTAACATATTAGTTAAAATAGCACTTGTTCCTTGTTTTTTTCCAGAGAAGTCAATTTTATATTTTCCATCTTCATAAAATACATTACAAGCTGTAAAAATTGTTTTTGCCATTTTTTGAGGGAAGTTTTCAGTTATTTCAGCTTTTACAATAGGAAGTTTTTTTTCTGAGTTCTCAAACTTATAAATCATAGGTAATAGATATAAAATAGCACATACAGTAGATGAGTAAGCAAAACCAGGAAGTGAAATAATTAGTTTATTATCTTTCTTTGCTACTAAGATATGCATTCCTGGTTTAATCTTAACACCATGAAATAAAACCTCTGCACCAATCTTCTCTTTTACTACATCTTGAACAAAATCATAATCTCCTACAGATACACCACCAGTAGTTACAATAATATCAGACTTTTCTAAAGCACTTTGTAATAGTTCAGTTATTGAATCCATATCATCTTTTACAACACCCATTTGTATTGTTTGTGCTCCTGCTGTTTTAGCTAAGGCTTCAACTGTTAGATGGTTTGAACTTCTAATTTGTGCATCATTTTCTTGTTCTTCACCTAAATCAAGAATTTCACTTCCAGTACTTGCAATAGAAACAATAGGTTTAGCATAAACTTCAACTTGAGATATATTTAATGAAGCTAATACTCCAATCTCTGCAAATCCAATTTTAGTTCCTTTTTTTATAAGAATTTCATCTTTCTTATAATTCTCACCAATATCTCTAACTGCAAATTTAAAAGGTACTTCTTTATTAATAATAATTTTATCATCTTCTACAGTTACATTCTCAATTGGTATTAAAGTATCACTTCCTTCTGGCATTAAAGAACCTGTAAAAGTTTTAATACATACTCCAGTTGTAACTTTAGATTCTACAACTTCTCCAGCTGGATTTTTATCTATAATTGTTAGTTTTTTCAAGTTTTGATCTTCAGCTTTGATTGCATATCCATCCATCCCTGAAGTTTTGTATTTTGGTGAATGGTCATTCGCTATAATATCCCTAGCTAGCGTCCTTCCTATAGAATTTGTTAAAAAAAGCTTTTCCTTAGCTTTACCTTTAAAATCTATACTAGATAGGATGTTTAAAGAGTCATCATAATTAATAAAATTTCTCATATTTATCTCCATTTTTTTAAAAAAGAATAGTAGCATATAGTAGATAAAAAAGTAACTTTTAGTAAATTATTGAGTATTTTTGTATGGTTTCTATAGCATAAGTATAGCAAATAATACAAAGTTGTTACGAAATCACATAAAATTATAGATTTTTACAAAAAATAATTGACTTACATCAAAAAAATGGCAATAATTTACCATAGTTATATAACATTTACTTATATAATTGGGCGTTATATTACATATAAGAAAAAGTTAATTTGCTTATAAAATGATTTAATTAATCTCTAAATAATATTAATTGTCATTTTTGCTTAATTTTGTGTTATTATATGTGTGTAGCTAATTTTCAAGGAGGAATGATGACGAAGTCAAGTAAAAATTCTGAAATGTCACTTACTAAAGGTTCTGAGCAGAAACTAAGTAGAAGAGATTTTTTTAGAAAAACTGCAGTTTATTCAGCTGGTGCTATTGCTGCAGCTAATGTTTTGTCACCTGTGAAGCTTAAAGCCGATGATCCGGCTATTGTAAATGAAGCTGAATGGGGAACAAAACTTGGTGATCTGGTTACTAAAAACTTATATGGAGTACCTTCACCTTATGAACACAATGTTATTAGAAGAACTACTGATCTTTTATCTTCAGGTGATATGTATGCTTCTGTTTCAATGTGTCCTATTCATGAGTTACAAGGTATTATAACTCCAAACGGTCTATTCTTTACTAGAAATCATGGTGGTACAGCTCATGTTGACCCTAAAGAGTTTAGATTAATGATTCATGGAAAAGTTAAAAGAGAAGTTGTTTTAACTTTAGATGAATTAAAAAAATATCCAAGTGAAAGTAGAATTCACTTCATTGAGTGTCCTGCAAATGGTTCAACTGGATGGAGAGGGCCTCAATTTAATAATCTTCAATTTATGAAGGGTATGATGAGTTCTGCTGAATGGACAGGAGTAATGCTAAAAACTGTGTTAGAAGATATTGGACTTGAAGATGATGCAGTTTGGATGTTAGCAGAAGGTAGTGATAATGCTGGTAATCCAAGAACTATTCCTGTTGAAAAAGCTTTAGATGATGCAATGTTAGTTTGGGCTCAAAATGGGGAAGCTTTAAGACCTGAACAGGGTTATCCATTAAGACTTCTTGTTCCTGGTTGGGAAGGAAATTTAAATACTAAATGGTTAAAAAGATTAGAATTCTCTGATAAACCATGGCATGCAAAAGAAGAGACTTCTAAATATACAATGTTACAAAAAAATGGTAAGGCAATTAGATATTTCTGGCCAAATGAAGTTAACTCTGTTATTACTTCTCCATGTCCAGAGAAACCTTGGACACACCTTAAAAAAGGTGATATGATTGAAATCGAAGGTTTAGCTTGGTCTGGACACGGTACAATCAAAAATGTTGACATCTCATTTGATGGTGGAGACAACTGGGTTGAAGCTAATCTTAAAGGATTAGTATTACCAAAATCATGGACAAGATTCTCTTATATTATGAAGTGGGAAGGGAAACCTTTATTACTTTCTAGTAGAGCTGTTGATGATACAGGAAATGTACAACCAACAATTGATCAAGAGACTTCAGCAGTTGGTGTTGAATCTGTTTATCATAGAAATGCAATTGTAACTTGGGAAGTTAGTGAAAAAGGGGAGGTTAATAATGTTCACATTAGAAAACACAATGCTTAAAAAATCTTTATTAGCTACTAGTGTTGTAACTGTAGGTTTATTAATCTCTGGATGTGTTTCAAACGGAGAATTTGAAAGAGCAGTTGATGGTGCAGTTAAATATGAAGTTAAAGATGGGAAATATACACAATATCATGTAAATACACAAGGTATTAAACAATTTAACTTTGGTAGAACTCCAACTAAAACTGAAGTTGCTGCATGGGATAAAGATGCAATGCCTGATGGAACAGGATTACCAGAATTCGATATGAAACATGGAAAAATTGTTTTAGATGAAGATGGAAATCCTAAAAAAGCAGAAGGTTCTGTTGAGTTAGGAAATGAATTATATGATTCTCAATGTGCAATGTGTCACGGAGAGTTTGGTATTGGTGGAAAAGGTTATCCTGCATTATCAGCAGGTAGTGCTTCTACAAAAACATTAACTAACCAGTTATTAAATCCAGCAGACAAAGAACCTGGAATGGAACCTCCAACAAAAGTTATTGGAACATATTGGCCGTTTGCTAGTACACTATTTTGGTATATTCAAGATGCAATGCCTTTCCCTCATCCAAAATCATTAACAAATAGTGAAACATATGCTTTAGTTGCATATTTACTAATGGAAAATGGTGTTAAAATTGATGGTGTAGAGTTAGATGAAGAATATGTTTTAAATAAAGAAAAATTTTTAAAAATTAAAATGCCAAATGAAGATGGTTTTTATCCAAAAGTTGATACACCAGAAGATCCTAAGCAAGGTGTAAGAAACATGAAAGCATACTTAAGTGACCCGAAAAACTATGGTACGGGTGAAAGATGTATGACTGATTGTATCAAGGGTGAAGTACCAGTTCTTAGAATTAAAAATGAATTAAATGATTTTAATCCTCCTGCTTCTACAGAAAGATCTTGGAAGGTTCAAGAATCAGGTTCAGCAAATTCTAAAGCTGCAACTACATATGAAACATCTTGTGCTGCTTGTC
This sequence comes from Halarcobacter bivalviorum, assembly GCF_003346815.1. Classification (NCBI taxonomy): domain Bacteria; kingdom Pseudomonadati; phylum Campylobacterota; class Epsilonproteobacteria; order Campylobacterales; family Arcobacteraceae; genus Halarcobacter; species Halarcobacter bivalviorum. The sequence goes on along the minus strand of NZ_CP031217.1, from coordinate 1,403,087 downwards.
ACTCTAATGATGCAATTGGTGCACCAGTATTAGGTGACAAAGAAGCTTGGTCTGCTGTTGTTGCTAAAGGGATGGATGTTGTTTATGCTAATGCAATAAATGGTATAAATGCAATGCCTCCAAAAGGTGGAGCAATGGATCTTTCAGATGCAGAGTTTAAAGAAGTAGTTGATTATATGATTAACTCTAGTAAATAAAGGAGAAAGCAATGAAATTAATCAAGAAGTTATTTATAGCTTCTGCTATATGCGGATTATCTTTTTCTAGTTCTTTTGCAGATGCAGAACTAGTTAAAAAAGGTGAAAAAATTTTTAATACAAAAAATTTAGGTAATTGTTTAGCATGTCATGCTGTAAATGGTAAAAATATTGATGGACCAGGTAGTATGGGACCAAAATTAACTGGTTTACAGTATTGGCCAGATGAGCTTCTTTATAACACTGTATATGATATTTATAGTGCAAGAGATGCTAAAATTACTTCAATGCCAGCTTTTGGTAAAACAGGTTGGTTAAGTGATGAACAAATTAAAGCTGTAGTAGCTTATTTAAAAACAATTCAATAAATTAAAAGGATAGATGATGATAAATAGAAGAAATTTTTTAGGTTTAGGTTTAGGTGCATTAGCAGTATCAATGGCTCCTTCTACATTAAGTGCTATTGATTTTAGAAAAGAAAAACCAAATGCATGGACTGCAAATAAAGTAGAGCCTGCAATTAAAGAGATTTTTGGTACTAGCCAAACAATCAAAGGTAAAGTTAAATTAAAAGCTCCTGATATTGCTGAAAATGGTGCAGTTATTCCTGTAACAGTTTCATCTGATTTAGCAGGTTCAAAAGTAGCAATTTTACAAGATGCTAACCCAGAAACATTAGTTGCAGTATTTACTGTTCCAAAAGGTGGAATCATTGATTATTCTGTAAGAATTAAAATGGCAAAAACTGGAAATGTAACTGCAATCGTTGAAGAGAATGGAAAATTATATTCTGATTCTAAAGAAGTAAAAGTAACTATTGGTGGTTGTGGTGGTTGATTTAGTTCAACTAAATTATAAAGAAATAAAAAATTTAAAAAATAAAAGATATATAAAAGGAATTTATAATGGCTAAAAAAACTAGAATTAAAGCAAAGTTAAAAAAAGGTGTTGTAACTGTTAAAGCTCTTGCTAACCACGAAAACTTAAGTTATCAAGAAGCAGAAAGAGCAAAAAAAGAAGCTAATTTTATTACTTATGCAGTAGCAAAAGTAAATGGTAATATCGTATATGAAGTATCTTCAAGTCAATTTTTATCTAAAAACCCTTATATGAAGTTTTCATTCAATGCAGATGCAATTGGTGTAAAAGCTGGTGATATGTTAGAGTTCACTTGGGTTGATTTAAAAGGTAATACTAGAGCTGATAAAGCAGAAATTAAATAATTAATCACTCTTTTGAGTGATTAATCTTACAAGGAGATATGTATGTTATTAAAAATTGCTAAAACAACTGCATTAGCTGCTCTTACTTTATGTACATTAAATGCAGCAGAATACAATGCACAAGCAGAAAAAGATAGATTAGCTTTAATTGATTATTTTGAAGCAAAATTTGAAAATCCAGAAAAAAATAGAGCTACTTTTTTCCCTTATTCTACAGATGAAGAATTAAAAGAGAATATTATTAGTGGACTTAAATTTGAAGATTTTTCTATTGGAAACTATGCGTTTTCTAAAAATGGAAAAGTATCATATGAAGAGATTAATGAATTTCCTCCATATGAAGAGTTCTTAGAAAATGGTGAAAAACTTTATAATACAAAGTTTGCAAATGGTAACTCTTTAGCAACATGTTTCCCTGATCCAGTAGAAGCAGGTGCTAAATACCCTTATTTTGATGAAAAAAGAAAAGAAGTAATAAGTTTAACTGTAGCTATTAATGAATGTAGAACTTCTAATGGTGAAAAAGCATGGAATACTTCTAAAGGAGAGATGGCTCACGTTCAAGCATATTTTGCTTCATCTGCAAAAGAAGAAGAGAAAACAGTTGATGTAAAAATTGAAAGTGCTGAAGCTGCTGCTGCATATGAAAGAGGAAAAGAGTATTACTATACTCAAAGAGGTTATTTAAAACTTAACTGTGCAGAGTGTCACGTACAAGGTGCTGCATTAAGAGTTAGAAATGAATCTTTATCTCAATTATTAGGTCAAACAACACATTTCCCTGTATATAGATTAAAATGGGGAGCTGCAAGTGCGAAAAATGATGGTTTAGGTACATTAGAAAGAAGAATGGGTGGTTGTGTTAAAGATCAAGGTCAAGTTCCACCAAAAGCTGAATCTCAAGAAATGAGAGAACTTCTATTTTTCATGGCTTATATGAGTAATGGACTAAAAATAGATGGTCCAGATATTAGAAAGTAAGTAGGAGATGGTTATGAAAAAATTATTATTAAACTTATCAATTGCAGCTACTACTGCATTAGTATTTACAGCTTGTACAGGAAATAATACACCAACTCCTCAAAGTGCAGCAAAAGTAGATGAAAAAGCTCTTTGTAGTGTTGAAAAAAATGGTATTGAAAAAGTTCTTGCTACTGCTAAATTATATAATGAAGCAGCAAAACAAAATAAATTAGAATTTAGAAGATTAGAAGTAAATAATAGTGATTTAATTATTGCTGTTGAAGAAGGGATTAAATCTGGTGCTAAAGAAGTTAATCCTAAAACTTTTAAAGGTAAAAAGTCTAAAACTGTATTACCTATTGAATTTGCAGCAACAAGAGCTTGTAAATTTGGTATTGCAGCATTAAGTCAAGCTTATGAGGCAAAGACTACTTGGAGAGCAGCTGTTCCAGGTGACGGTTTTAAATACTAATTTAAACTAATTAAAAATAGTACAAAAAGTCAAGGATAATTCCTTGACTTTTTTTCTTTAAAATAAAAAAAGCTAGGGAGAAGAGATGACAATTTTAAAAAAACTATTAGCAGTTTCTGCTGTTTTTGCAGTATGTTCTACATCTGTATTAGCAGAAGGTACTTCAAAATTTGTACCTATTTCAAAAGGTGTTAAATCAATTGAAATGGATTTAAATGGTGAAAAATTTACTTTAATGAGAAATCAAAAAGCAGGAAATATTATTTCTGACCTTTATAATACTACTGATAGAGGTGCACCACAGCCAATGGTTATTTCTGAAGGAATTGAGACTGTTGGAGAATTAGAATTTATTGAATATATGAAAAAAGCTCAAACAGATAAATCAATTGTAATTATTGACTCAAGAAAACCAGGATGGTTTGCAAAACTTAGAATTCCTGGGGCTGTAAATGTTCCTTTTACAAATTTTAATGAAAAAGCAACTGCTATTGAAATGATGGAAGATGAAATGGGTGTTGTAGATAATGATGGTAAATTAGATTTCTCTAATGCTAAAACAATAGTATTATATTGTAATGGATATTGGTGTGGACAAACACCAGCAATGGTTAAAAGAGCTAAATACTCACTTTTAAGCATGGGATATCCTGCTGAAAAAATTAAGTATTATAGAGGTGGAATGCAAGCTTGGACTTCATTAGGATTTACTGTAGTTGGAAGCGGAAAATAGTTTAAGAGTTGTCAAAAATATAAAAGAGGATTTATAAATGAGTAAATTAAGTAGAAGAGAATTTGTTTATATGATGGCAGTACTTGGTGCTGCACCTGTATTTGCAAACTCTCATACAAGAATGACAAATACAAATAAGATGGAAGACTATTATAAGTTAAAACCATTTGGTAATGCAAGATTTATGCATATGACAGATTCTCATGCACAACTTTTACCAGTATACTTTAGAGAGCCAAGTGTAAACCTAGGTTTTCATGGTAATTATGGTAAGCCTCCGCATATTGTTGGAGAAAAGTTTTTAGATTATTATGGGATTAAAAACGATAAAAGATTAACTTATGCATATTCTTGTATTGATTTTGAAAAACATGCAAGAGTAATGGGTAGAACTGGTGGTTTTGCTCAAATTAAAACGGTTGTTGATTATTTAAGAAAGAGTTTTGGTGAAGATAAAACTCTTTTAATGGATGGTGGAGATACTTGGCAAGGTAGTGCAACAGCTCTTTACACAAGAGGTAAAGATATGGTTGGTGCTATGAACTTATTAGGTGTTGATGTTGCTGTTGGTCACTGGGAGTTTACATATAAAGCTGAAGAAGTTTTAGCAAATGTAAAAGAATTAAAAGCAGAATTCTTAGCTCAAAATGTTAAAGTTAAAGAAGATGCTTTATTTGAAGAGACTGATGTTGCAATGCAAGCTTATGATAAAGATTCTGGGCATGCATTTAAACCATATACTATTAGAAAAATGGGTAATGCTAGAGTTGCAGTTATTGGTCAAGCATTCCCTTATACAACTATTGCAAATCCACAAAGATTTATTCCTGATTGGTCATTCTCAATTAATGATGAAGGAATGCAAGAATTAGTTGATGAAGTAAGAGAAAATGAAAAACCAGATGCAGTAATTGTATTATCACATAATGGTTATGATACTGATAAAAAAATGGCAGAGGTTGTTACTGGTATTGACTTTATCATGGGTGGACATACTCATGATGGTGTTCCTGAAGCATATCCTGTTAAAAATGAAGAGGGTGTTACTTATGTTTGTAATGCTGGTTCAAATGGTAAATTCTTAAATGTACTTGATTTAGATATTCAAAATGGAAAAATCAAAGACTTTAAATTTACATTACTTCCAATCTTCTCTGATTTAATTCCTGAAGATAAACAAATGAAAAAATATATTGAAGATGTAAGAGCTCCATATAAAAAAGATTTAGATAGAGTTATTGCAACTACTGAACAAACACTGTTTAGAAGAGGTAACTTCAATGGTTCTTGGGATCAAATCATTTGTGATGCTTTAATGGATGTAAAAGGAGCAGATATCTCTTTATCTCCAGGATTTAGATGGGGAACATCAGTAATTCCAGGACAAGATATTACTTTTGATGATTTAATGACTCAAACAGCAATGACTTACCCTGAAACTTATGCTAGAGATATTTCTGGTAAAGATATTAAACTTATTTTAGAAGATGTAGCTGACAACTTATTTAATGAAGACCCTTTCTACCAACAAGGTGGAGATATGGTTAGAACAGGTGGAATCTCTTATAGAATTAATCCAACTGCAAAAATGGGTGAGAGAATTACAGATATTACTCTTACTAAAAATGGTAAGAAATTAGAAGCAAATAAATCTTATAAAGTAGCAGGATGGTCTACAGTTGGTGCTAAATCACCAGGTGAACCTGTATGGGAAACTGTAGAGACATATTTAAAAAATGTAAAACATATTGCTAATTTGAAAATTGATACTCCTGATATCGTAGGTATCAAAGGAAATCCAGGAATTATTTAATAGTTTCAAAATGATAAAACATAAAGGAATATCCTTTATGTTTTTGATTTATAAAGTATTTAAGAAAGTATTTTATAAATCAAAAGAAGGACAAAAAATGATTAAAAAGGCGTTTATAATTCTATTTGCCTGTTTTTTATCAACAAATTTATTTGCAGATTTTCAAGAAGGGAAAAAACTTTTTGAACAAAAATGTGCTGAGTGTCATAAAGGATTTATCTCTTTTAAAAAATTAAAAGAGAATTTTTATGAGAGAAATAATAAGTTACTAAATTTGGAAATACCAACAGAAAATATGCTTGCATGGGCTATTATGGATAGTAGTAAAAAAATTGGTGACCCAAATGATGTTGATATGAGAGTTGTTGAAATAGAAGAGTATTTAAAAAACTATTTAGCAAATCCTGATGTAAATAATAGTATCTGTGACCAAGCAGCATTAAAATACTATAAAAAGAAAGAACCTTTAAAAATAAGTGATGAAGAAGCAGAACTTTTAGCACAATATTTTATGGGATATAAAGCTGATAGATTAAAAAATATGCCAAAAGCAAATAAAGAGCTCTCTTCAAATTATAATGAGAAAGAGATTTTAAAAGAAGCACAAGCACAAGGTAAACATATTATTGTTTATGCTACTTCAAAAACATGTTATTTCTGTAAAAAAATGGAAAAAGATGTATTAAATTTAGAGGATGTTAAAGAAACAATGTCAGAAGATTATATCTTTTTAAAAGTAGATGTTGATTATGTTAGTTTACCCTTTGGTTTAAAAAAACATTTTAAAGGGATGACACCGACATTTTTTGTTTTAACTTCTGGTGGAGAGCTTTTAAATACTTATCCAGGAGCTTGGATTAAAAGTGATTTTTTACAAATTTTAAAAGAGAATTTATAATTAATGATTATAGGAAAAGTAATAGGTACTTTTAGTGCTTTAAAAGGGCAGAGTGGGCTTCCTAGACCTACTGTTAACTCTTTAACTTTAGTAAAAGATTTTGGTATAGAAAATGATAAATTTGCAGGAAAAGATTTAGATAAAACTGTAATGATTGTAGGTTTTAATAGTTATGCTCTTGCAAAAGAAAAGAAAATAAACTTAGAGTATGGAAGTTTAGGGGAAAATATTTTATTTGATTTTAATCCCCATAAATATAAAGTAGGTACAGAGTTTAAAATAGGGCAAAGTATAATAAAAATAACTGAAAACTGTACCATTTGTAATCATTTAGCAGTTTTTGGAAATGAACTACCTTCTTTAATTAAAGATTGTAGAGGTATTTATTGTACTATTGTACAAAGTGGGATTATAAAAGAAAATGATTCTATAGAACTATTAAAAAAAGGATAATTTATGAAAAAAATTTTTATATTAATGTTTGCCTTAGCACTATTTTTATTTGCAAAATCAGACTTTAGTGAACCGTTTCCAACATTTGATGACCCAAGAAAAGTTGCAATTCAGTTGTATGATTCGGATTTAGAGAAAGTAAATCATAATTTAAGCACTATTTATAATATCTTAAAAGAGTATCCAGCAGAATCTTTAAAGGTTGTAGTTATTGCATATGGTAATGGTGTTAGAGCTTTAAGAAAAGATTATGACGCAGCAACTTTAAAAAGAATTATCTCTTTAGTGGAGTATGATGTAGAGTTTATTGTATGTAAAAATACAATGGAAACTATGAAATGGACTGAAGATGATTTTATTGGTGAAGCAAGTTTTGTTCAAGCAGGAATTGTTGAGCTAATTGAAAGACAAGTTGATGGATATATAGGTATTATAGCTTACTAATAAGGAGTAATTATGTTAAAAAAAGTTTTAAAAGCAAGTTTTCTATCTTTAGTTTTATCTTCTTCTTTAATGGCTTCTTCTGTTACTAAACAAGAGTGTGAAGCAAAAGAAGGAAGTTTTATTTTTGCAGGTAATGAGTGTATAGAATATAGAGCCTTTGAAGGTGAAAACAATGATGTAATTACAGTTATTGTTCATGGAACTTGGGATTTAGGTACAAATACTTTAGGAAGATATGCTCCTTTTGCAGAGAGTATGAATATGATGACAGATTTAACTACAATTGCTGTTGCTCTTCCTGGGTATTCAAAATCTTCAACAAATAATTTAAAGCCATTAGCAAGTAAAGAAGTGAAAAATTTAGCTGCTACAAAAGAGTATGTAACTTTTTTAGGAGAATTAATTTCTGCTTTAAAAGAGAAGTATGAAGCAAGTAGTGTTAATTTTATTGGGCATAGTGCAGGGGCTATGATGGGTGGAACACTAATTGGAGTAAAACCTGAATTAATCCAAAATATTGTACTTGCTGGTGGAAGATATGATATTCATAAAATTAATAAAGATAAAGGTTTAATCTCAATGGTTGATATTTTAGATAATATTGACAAAGAGACAAAAATCTTATTTGTATATGGAAGTGAAGATAAAATTTCTGAACCAAGTGTTACAACAGAGTTTTTTGAAATTGCTAAAAATAAAGGTTTAAATGTAAAACTTGTAGAAGTAAAAGGTGCAGCTCATCTTGATTTAGATATGACAGATACTGCAACTGCTGCAACAGTTGAACTATTTGAAGAAGAGTAATTACTCTTCTTCATAAAACTCTAACTCCGAATAAGCATCAAAAACATTTCTTGAATTTAACTCTTCATATAAAGCTTTATCTTTAAACTCTTCCATTTTTACATGTTTTGTTATATTAGCTGCTCCAACTTCTTCTTCAACAGCTTCTAAAACTCTTTGTTTTAAAAGAGTAAAGTATTGTTTTGTTTCATTTATAGCGTTTTTACTGGTATCAAAGCCATGTCCAGGAATTAGATTATTATAATCCATCTTTTCAATCATCTCTACAGCTTTTAATTGTCCTATAACTGAACCATCTCTATTTGAAGTAATTCTTCCATTCATAACTACATCACTAGCAAAAAGAGTTTTGTTTGAAGGTACATAAACAAATAGATCATCACTTGAATGAGCTTTTCTACCTATAGGTATTATTTGAAACTCTACCTCATCAACTTTAAGAGTTTTTACCTCTTTAATTTCTTCATCAACTTTAATAATAGAGGTATTTTTTATAGCATCTTCAGATAACATTTTAAACATTCTTGTTTTAGAGTTTTCATTATAGTTTTTATTTATTAAAGAGCTTCCTATTAACTTAGAATTAAACTCTTTTTTATAAAAAGAAGCACCTAACCAATGATCATCATGTTCATGGGTTAAAATTATTGTACTCACAGGAAGTTTTTTTATTTCACTCATCTTCTCATAAGCTTGTTTTGCAAGTTCATAAGTTGCTCCTGCATCTATTAAAACATAATTTTTTCCAGTATTCACATAACAGTGATTTGACATAAAACCACCATTGTTTTTTGTAGGAGCTTCAAGCTTACCTAAAAAGCACCAAGTATTGTCATTTATTTTTTTTGGTTCAAGCTTATAGTCATGTGCAAAAACTGAAGTACTTAAACCTAAAATAGCCATAGTTGATATGATTTTTCTCATCTTTCTCCTTATTTGTTTTTCTTATATTTCTAGTTTTAGTATTTTAGTAGATTTAATGTATAATTAGTATTAATATTGTAGGATATTTAATAAAACTTAGGAACTTTTATGGATAAGAAAAAACAAATGAATTTTAATTTAAATAATTTTTTACTCTCTTTTTCAAATGCCTTAGATGAAATAGAATCAAGATATTCTAAAACAAGTAAAAATCACTCTAAAAGAGTTGCTTATCTTTGTTTAAAATTGGCCTTAGAGTTTAATTATAAGCAAGAAGCTTTATTTGATTTATGTGCATACTCACTTATGCATAATATTGCTCTATTAAAAACAAAAGAAGATAAAAAAGAGTTCTGTCTTTTAGCAAATAATTATGTAACTCTTTTTCCTTTTAGTTTTGAGGAACAAAAAGATGTTTTACTCTATCAAGAAGAGTTTTTTGATGGCTCAGGAGTTTTTGGTTTAAAAGATTATGAAATCCCACTTTTTTCTCAGTTTATCTCTTTTTCAAATCTTCTTGATACAAAATTTGATTTAAGTAATCCAGCTATTGAAAATAGAGAGAAGATATTGAATTTTTTAGAAAAGAAAAAGAATATACTTTTTTCAGAAGATTTAGTTGAATGTTTTGAAGAATTTAGTAAAAACCAAAGTTTTTGGCTTGATTTACAAAATGAAAATGAGCTTCTTACTTTTATTTTTTCTACTTTACATGATAAAACAATAGTTCTAGAATTTGAAGAGATTTTAAAAATCACTTCTATTTTTACACTATTTACAAATGAGAATTTAAATATTATTACCAATGCTTCAAAAGTAGCAGACTTTTATAATTTTGAACACAAAGATAAACAAACTTTTATGATAGCAGCTTCTTTATGTAATATTGGAAAACTCTATATTGATGAAAAGATATTAAATAAAAAAAGCTCTTTAGATAAATTAGAGTATGAGCTTATTAAAGCTTATCCTTATTATACAAAAAAGATTTTATCTAATATAATTGGTTTCTCTGATATTTGCTCGTATGCTTATAAAGTACAAGAGCAAATAGACTCAAAAGGTTATCCTTTTTCTTTAGAAGCAAGAGATTTGAGCTTAAAGGATAGGGCACTTGCTTTAATAAATATCTACACAAGTTTAACAAGTAAAAACTCTTATAGAGAGGCTTTTTCTAAGGAACAAACTTTTGAACTTATTAGTTCTATGGCAGAAGAAGGAAGAGTTGATAAATCTTTAGTAATAGATTTTAAAGAGATTTTTAAATAGTAAATCAAATTAATGATTTACTATTCTGAAGTTGTAGTTAAATTTAACATCTTCCAAGAATACATTCCACCTCTGTACCAAGAGATTTTTTCTTGAGGATAACCTATTTTTATTAGATTTTCAATTGCAAATGTAGATTGAGGACACCAAGCTCCATTACAAAATAGTAATAACTCTTTTGCATCTGTAAAATCATACTTACCAGCTGAAACCTCTTTTACTCCAATCATCTCTAATACATCATAGAAATCATCTGGATATTTACTTTTATCAAAGTATGTAAAAGGAATGTTTTCTGCTGTTGGGATAGTCATTTGTAAAAACCAATCAGGAAGCCTTGCATCAATAAGTAACATATCTTCTTTATCTTGAGCTTTTTTAATAAATTCAATAACCTCTATTTCACCAATAGTTTTTATAGTGTCATTGATTTTCATAGGAGTAATTTTCCCTACAGTAGTTACAAAACTTTTAACACATTTTTGAGGTAAACCCTCTTTTGCATAGTTTCCAGACCAAATATTCTTAGGGTCAGCACCATTTATAGTTTTACACTCTTCATCATGCATTCTTTTGATTGTAAACTCTTTCTCATTATAAGTAATATCTACACCTTCACCTCTTAGGTTAAAATCATTTGCATTTAATGATAAACCTAAAATAGTCGATAAAGCACTAATTTTTAATACTTTTAAAATCATAACAGCTCCTTTTTTTATATAATAAATTATTATAAAAAGAAGATATATTTAAACTTAAAAATAATTAATAATATTCTTCTTAACATTCAAGTAAGTAAATATTATATTAGCTGTGGTACAATTTGCAAAAAACATGGAGAAATAAGATAAAATCTCAATCACAAGCCTATAAATTTGCATTGATTGCAGTTTTTTTATGGTCAACTGTTGCTACGGCATTTAAATTCTCATTACAATATTTATCTCCTGAAGAGTTAGTCTTATTCTCTTCAATAACATCATTATTTGCACTATTTTCTATATTAATAATAAATAAGAAACTAAATCAAGTGATTCCTTATATAAAGAGTAATATAAAATTAGTTTTTATTTTAGGACTTATTAATCCTTTTTTATACTATTTAGTTCTTTTTAAAGCTTATGATTATTTACCAGCACAAGAGGCACAAGCAATAAATTATACTTGGGCATTAATGTTAGCTTTTCTTTCTGTACCTTTTTTAAAACAGAAATTATCTTTAAATGATATTGTAGCTGGAATTATCTGCTATTTTGGAGTTTTAATTATCTCTACAAAAGGAGAACCTTTCTCTTTAAACTTCTCAAATCTTGATGGAGTTTTATTGGCTCTTTTTAGTACTATCCTTTGGTCTTTATATTGGATATTTAATACAAAAGCTAAAGGAGATTCAACTGTAATGTTGTTTTCAAACTTTTTAGTTGCTACACCAATTATTATTATATATTTTATTTTGACACAACCTTTTGTTATTCCAAATACAAATGGGCTATTAGCTGCTATTTATGTTGGACTATTTGAGATGGGTATTACTTTTCTTTTTTGGTTAAAGGCAATGCAAAATGCAACTAACACATCTAAGATAGCAAATCTTATTTTTATCTCACCATTTATCTCATTAATTTTCATCTATTTTATTCTAAATGAAAAAATTTATATATCTACTTTAATGGGCTTATCTTTTATTATTGTAGGACTACTAATTCAGCAAAAAAAGACAAAAAAGTAGCATTAAAATAGCATTTTAAGAAAATTACTATAAAATGACCTATTAGTTATAAAAAATGGTCTTTTTTTAAGTCTTAATTTATTTTTACTGTGAAATAATGAATAGTTTTTAAAAGTCATTACTTTTAGTACTACTAAAAAAACATTAGAGGTTTTTACCTAGGCTAAAGAAAGATTTATTTTAATGAAAGGGGATTAAATGAAATTAACAAGACTTGCTAGTGCACTTGCACTAAGTGCTGCTGTTTGTACTTCTGTATTTGCAGCTGATACAGTTAAAATTGGTGTTCAAGCTCCAATTACAGGGAAATATGCAAATGAGGGACAGGGTATTGATAACTTTGTTAGACTTATTGTAGATGAAAAGAACAAAGAGGGTGGATTACTTGGTAAAAAAATTGAAGTAGTTACTTGTGATGACGAAGCAAAAGCTCAAAAAGCTGCTGTTTGTGCTAAAAAATTAGTAAATGAAGGAGTATTTGCAGTAATTGGTTCTTATACTTCAGGAGCAACAGAAGCTGCTCAAACAACTTATTATAGAAATAAAGTACTTCAAACTTCAGATGGTACTTCAGATTCTTTAATTAAAAGAAAATATTGGACATTCTTTAGAAACTCATTTCCAAACTCTGCACAAGGTGAGTTTACAGCTGATTATTTTGTAAATCAAAAAAAATATCAAAGAATTGCAATTTTATCTGACTACTCTTCTTATTCTGATGGTTTAGCAAATTCAGTAGTTGATTCAATTGAAAAACTTGGTGGAAATATTGCATTTAGAGGAAAAATTAAATCAGGTACTCAAAACTTTACAGCAATCTTAACAAAAGTAAAAGCTTTAAATCCAGATGTAATTTATTATTCTGGTTATTATACTGATGGTGGACTTTTAAGAGTTCAACAAGAGCAATTAGGTATTAAAGCTGATTTTGTTGGTGGAGATTCAAATGATAATCCAGACTTCTTAAAACTTGCTGGAAAATCAGCAGAGGGTGTATATTTAGTAAATGTACCAACTCCTGATATTTTACCTTATGAAGCTGCTAAAAAGTATTTAACAGCATACGAAGAGAGATTTAATATGAAGCCTCCTTCAATTTGGGCAGTTGTTAATGCAGATGGTTTAAGAGCTGTTATGGAAGGTGTTGAAAAAACTAAATCTTTTGATACTAAAAAAATCTCTGATTATATTAGAAATGATATGAAAGACTTCCCAGGAATTACTGGACCATTTAACATTAGAGAAGATGGGGAAAGAGTTGGAGCATCATTAATGGTTTATCAAATCCAAAATGACGGAAGCTATAAAGTATCATTTAATAAATAAAAGAGAGTCTAAATGGATATTTTTCTTCAACAGTTAATCAATGGTTTAACGATAGGAAGTTTGTATGCATTAGTTGCTTTAGGATACACAATGGTCTATGGGGTTATGAAGTTAATTAACTTCGCCCATGGAGACCTTGTGGCTTTCTCAGCTTATGTAGGACTTACTATTTTCTCTCAATTATTTGGTGCAAGTGCAGTTTCTTTTGTTAATGTAATTATTATCTTCTTATTAACTGCTATTATTGTTGCTTTTGTGGGTGTTCTTCTTGAGCGTCTTGCATACAGACCTTTAAGAACGGCACCAAGACTTAGTGCTGTTGTTTCAGCATTAGGAGCTGCTTTAGTTATTCAAAATGGAATTATGCTTATTTGGGGACCAAATATGCAAATTTTTCCAGCAGATTTACTTCCTAGTACAACATGGAATATATCAGGAGTAATTATCTCATTTACTCAAGTTTGTATTTTAGCTCTTTCTGCTATTTTAATGATTGCTTTATATTTCTTTATTAATAGAACAAAAATTGGTACAGCAATTCGAGCAACAGCTATTGACCAAGATGCTGCAAAACTTATGGGTATAAATGTAAATAGAATTATTATGATAATTTTTGTTGTTGGTTCTATGCTTGGAGCAATAGGTGGTTTGTTTATTGGTTTATATTATAGATCTTTAACTTTTGATATGGGTTGGGTTTATGGTCTTAATGCCTTTATTGCTGCAATTATTGGTGGAATTGGTTCAATTCCAGGAGCTATGATAGGTGGATTATTACTTGGATTATTTAATGCTTTAATTGCAGGTTATATCTCAACAGAATGGGCTGAGACATTTACTTTTGTTCTTTTAATTATTATTCTAATAGTTAGACCAACAGGTATTCTTGGTGAAAAAACAGCGGAGAAAGTATAATGAATAAGACTACTTTAATTGCTACTATTTTTATTTTAGTAATGGCTGTTTTTCCTTTTACTGTTGATTCAGCTTGGCTTTCTATTGGTATTACCTTTTTAGTATTTGCTACAGTTGCTTTCTCTCAAGATATTATTCTTGGAAGAGCAGGTGTATTTAATATGGGGCATGCAATTTTCTTTGGTATTGGAGCTTATACAACGGCTATTTTAAATGTACATTTTGGATTAGAAATTATTGCAACAATTCCTTTTGCAATTATTTTTCCTGTAATAGTAGCAATTGTTTTAGCCGGGCCTATTATTCACTTAAGAGGAGATTATTTACTTGTTGCAACAATTGGTTTTAATATTATCTTTGAACAAGTTTTATCAAATGATTTATTTGGTTTAACTGGTGGCCCAAATGGTATTTTTGGAATTGATGTTGTAAGAATCTTTGGATATGAATTATTTTCAGATAAAGCGATTTATTATATGGCATTTGGTCTATTATTAGTTACTTTATTAATAATTAGAAATCTTGATAATTCAAGATACGGAAGAGCTTTATATTATATAAATAAAGATGAGATTGCAGCAAAATCTATGGGTATCAATATTCCTTATTATAAACTATTTGCTTTTGCTTTAGGTGCAGCAATTGCGGGTGTTGCAGGTTCTATTTTTGCTATTCAATACTCAGCAGTAAGTCCAGAGTCATTCTCTTTCATGCAATCTGTTATGTTCTTTGCTATTGTTCTTGTTGGTGGTTCTGCTTCACTTCCTGGGGTAATTATTGGAACATTTGTAATGTTTGTATTACCTGAATTATTTACAGAATTTAAAGAGTCAAGATATTTAATCTTTGGTGCAGCAATGGTTTTAACTATGGTTTTAAGGCCAAATGGTGTTTGGCCTGCAAGTTTTGGAAATATTCCAAAATATCTTAAAGAGAAAGCTTTAAAAGCGAAACCAAAAGGAGAAACTAAATAATGAAATATGTACTAGAAATAGACAATGTATCAAAGTTTTTCCATGGACTTGTTGCAATTGATGATTTAACTATTAAAGTAAAACCTGGTCAAATTTATGGAATCATTGGTCCAAATGGAGCAGGGAAAACAACACTTTTTAACTGTGTTACAGGTATTTATACTCCTGAGCAAGGAACTATTAAATATAAAGGTGAAGATATTACAGGAATGCAACCTCATAAAATTGCTCAAAAAGGAGTTCTAAGAACTTTTCAAAATATTAGGCTATTTAGTGACATGAGTGTTGCAGAAAATATTATGGCAGGGTATCATACTAAATCAAAACAGAAATGGTACCATGCAATTTTTCATACACCAGCATATAAAAAAGATGAAAAAGCTGCTTGGAAAAAAGTAGAAGAGTTAATGGAGTTTTTTAATTTAACTCACCTAGCTACAAATCCTACGGGAGATTTATCTTATGGAAATCAAAGAAAAGTAGAGATGGCAAGAGCATTAGCAGCAAACCCTGAACTACTTATTTTAGATGAACCAGCAGCTGGTTTAAATGAAAATGAAACAATAGAATTAACAGAAATTATTAGAAAAATATCTCAAATGGATATTGGAATTATGATGATTGAACACGATATGGAAATGGTAATGAGTTTAACTGATTACATTACTGTTATTAACTTTGGAAAAGAGATTTCTCAAGGTGAACCAAACTTTGTTCAAAATGATCCAAGAGTAATTGAAGCATATATTGGAAGTGATGATGACGAGGAGGATGAATAATGGTAAATAATGAGATTTTATTAGAAATAAAAAACCTTCACGTCTCTTATGGGGCAATTACAGCAATAAAAGGTATTTCTATACAAGTTAGAAGAGGAGAGGTTGTAACTATTTTAGGTGCAAATGGTGCTGGAAAAACTACAACTTTAAGAACTATTTCTGGTCTATTAAAAGCGAAAGAGGGAAGTATAATTTTTGATAAAAATGATATTACTGATACTCCTGCTCATGATATAGTAAGTCTTGGAATGTCTCATTCTCCTGAAGGAAGAAGAGTTTTTGGAACTTTAACAGTAGAAGAGAATCTAATGATGGGTGCTTATACTTTAAAAGATCATGATAAAGAGACTCTATCTTGGATTTATGATATTTTACCAAGATTAAAAGAGAGAAGAAAACAACTTGCAGGAACACTTTCTGGTGGGGAGCAACAAATGCTTGCTATTGGAAGAGCTATTATGTCTAAACCAAAACTTTTAATTCTTGATGAACCATCATTAGGACTTGCTCCAATCTTAGTAAAGGCTATTTTTAAAGCAGTAAAAGAGATTTCACAAAGTGGAGTTACAGTTTTATTAGTAGAACAAAATGCAAAGGCTGCATTAAAGTTAGCAGATAGAGCTTATGTTTTAGAAGTAGGAAAGATTACACACCAAGGAACAGCTGACGAGTTGTTAAAATCAGAAAAAATCCAAGAGGCTTATCTTGGTAAAAAACATTAATTAGAAGGGATTACCCTTCTAATCTCTTTTAAATAAGATATTTTCTAAACTAAATTTTCCAGAATTATATGAAAATAGAATGAAAAGAATAGACATATAAGCTAAATTTATCTCATAACCAAAATTTGGTGCTGTATTAAATCCATTATGTATATTAACTGTTAACATTGCAACTAACATAATAAGAAATAAAGGTATAGCAAAAACTCTTGTAAATAGTCCTAGAATAATAGCTACTCCTCCAACAATTTGAAAAAAGATAACTAAACTTAGGCTTAACTCAGGAAAAGGTATTCCTAATTTATCTGTAAACCAAGGTAGATAGAAACTCTCAAATTTTTGAATTTTTGAAATTCCATAACCTAGAAAAGTTCCACCAATAAATAGTCTTAAAAGCAATAAAGATAAATTTTCAAATAATGCTTTTTGATTAAATAAAAAATTGTTCAAGACAACTCCTTCAATAATAAATTTTAAGAATCTTATTCTTTTATTATAAAGGAATTGTTTAGTTTAAATTATGAGAATTATAACTTTAGTTTATTTGTAGAAAGGTTCAATAATATAACAGCTCATTGACCACTCTTCGTCATTATCTGTTTTATTTATCTCTCCACCTTTAAAAGTAGCCTTTAAATTATCGTATTGAGCAACTACTTTATCGAAGTTTTTGATAATCTCAGGAATTCTTTTATCAAGTTTTTTTCTTGCATCTTTTGTAATATCTGAATAAAAAGTAAATACTCCATAATCTAAGCTTGATTCTTTATATTCTTCATCTCTTTGTACCATTTTACATATTCTATCAATCTCATCTAAATACTCTTTTTTTGTATTAATTACATTGTTTTTAACAGAAATAATTACTCTTGAAATTGAATCATTATTATTACTATGAGGAATTCTTTCATCTAAAGTTATACTAAAAGTTCCTTCTGTAAGTCCTCTTTTAGCCATAAAATTTGGATATTCAGTTCTATCAGGTAAAGTACATCTTAAAATATCTGTAACTGTGGCATTAATAAAAATTTCTGGTGCTTTTTCTTTTATTTTAGCAATCTCTTGTGCTATATGAATAGTTACAATTTTATGAGGACCATATGAAAGGCTTAATCTATTATTTGTCCAAAATAAAAAATTATTCTTAGCTTGTACGATTCCATTTAAAATTGCATCTACTACTTCATTTTGTTTTGGAAAATTACTCATAATAGTTTTCCTCAACTTCTTCAATAATGCCACTTTCATAAAGAATATTTTCGATAAGTCTATTTTTAGAGATATTAATTTTATCAGATAGTGTTGCAAGTGCATCATCTAATTTTGAATCAATTTTTATGGTTAATTGAGTAATTTCTTTTTTATTCTTTAAACTCTTATCTATAACATTTTTAATAATCTGTCTATCATATTTTTGTTTAGCCAAAAAACAATCCTTTGTTTCTATATGTATATATTATATTACTTTGATTTCTTTTAAAACTCCTTGAAGTAATGCTAAAGTATTTTTATATCTGTAACTTTCACAAGTACTATAAATAAGTAATTATTAGATAAAAAATAGATAAAAATTAAGACCTATTTAAGTTTTAATGTGGGATAATTTTTTAAAGGTAGTACTTTTTGTATTACTATAATTTGATTATGTTTAAAATATAAGGATAAACGAATGATAAATGAAAAAGAAGTAATTGAATCAGCTGTAAAACTTGCTGAAAGATGGCAAAATAGAGCTACAGAACTTGTAAGTGATTGGGATAGAGAATTTTACATAAAAATGAATAAAATGCTTGAACATCCAAAAGATAAAGCACTATTAATTGAGTTAATGGATCAATGTTTTAGAGCAGAGTCAAATAGTAGAGTTGCAAATCAAATTGTTTTTTTATTAGAAAAACATGGGATGGCACACTTTTTTACAACAAAAGATAGAACTCTATTATGGTTATTTCAAAATATTGGTAAATATTTACCAAATATTTCTGTTCCTATGTTTGTTAATCAAATTAGAGAAGATACAAAAACAGTAGTTTTAAAAGGAGAAGATGAGCCTTTTAATAAACATCTTAAAATGAGAAGAGAAGAGAATACAAGAGTA
This sequence comes from Halarcobacter bivalviorum, assembly GCF_003346815.1. Classification (NCBI taxonomy): domain Bacteria; kingdom Pseudomonadati; phylum Campylobacterota; class Epsilonproteobacteria; order Campylobacterales; family Arcobacteraceae; genus Halarcobacter; species Halarcobacter bivalviorum. Next base: position 1,384,351 of record NZ_CP031217.1, on the reverse strand, counting down.
AATATTAATTTAATTGGTGAAGTTGTTCTTGGTGAAGAAGAAGCAAGTGAGAGAATGGAAAAATATTTAAAAGCTTTAGCTAATCCAAATATAGACTATATCTCAATTAAAATTTCTACAATTTTTTCTCAAATCTCTGCTTTAGACTTTGAGCATACCGTTGAAGTTTTAGTAGAAAAATTAAGTACAATTTATAGACAAGCACAAAAATATCCTTATATTGCACCAGATGGCACAAAATCAAATAAATTTATCAATCTTGATATGGAAGAGTATAGAGATTTAGCAATTACTGTTGAAGTATTTAAAAGAACTTTAGAAAAAGAAGAGTTCAAAGATTTTTATGCAGGAATTGTTTTACAAGCATATCTACCAGACTCTTATTTATGGCAACAAAAGTTATGTGATTGGGCAAGAAAAAGAGTTGAAAAGGGTGGTAGTCCTATTAAGTTTAGACTTGTTAAAGGTGCTAATATGGAGATGGAAGAGACAGAAGCATCTCAAAAGCATTGGGAAATGGTAACTTATACAGATAAAAGTGATACTGACTCAAACTATAAAAGAATGATTAGATATGCATTACAACCAGAAAATGCTCCTTTTATGCATGTAGGAACAGGTTCACATAATCTATTTGAATTAGCTTTTGCTACACAATTAGCACAAGAGTTAGGAACAAGCGAATATCATACAATTGAGATGTTAGAAGGAATGAGTGAACCAGCAAGATTAGCAATTAAAGAGATCTCTAAGAGTGTAATTTTATATGGTCCTACAGCCTCAAAAGAGCAGTTTACAAATGCAATTGCATATTTAGTAAGAAGATTAGATGAAAATACAGGTCCAAATAACTTTATTAGATACTCATTTGGATTAAAAGTAGGTTCAAAAGATTGGAAAATGCAAGAAGAGTTATTTAGAAAATCTTTTGAAAAAGAGGCTACTTCTTTTGTTGGAGCAAAAAGGAAACAAGATAGATTAAATGAAAAATGGGCAGATTTTAGCCACTCTTCTTATGATACAAAAGAGTATCATGCAGAAGCTGATACGGATTTTGTTTTACCAAATAATCAAGAGTGGGCAAGAAATATTGTAAAAAAATGGAAATTCTCAAAAGATATTGAACATAAAGTAGTTCCAGTTGTAGTTGGTGCAGAAGAGTTAACTGAAAATAGAAAAATTATAGAAGCAATAGATAAATCTCAATTAAAAGAGGGTGTATTAGCAGGAAAATTTGCAAATGCTACAGCTGAAGATTTAGAAAAAGCAGTTGAAGTTGCTGCTGCTGATATTGATGGTTGGAGAAGTAAAACTCATGAACAAAGACATGAAGTATTAAAACAAGTAGCAATAAAGGTTAGAGAAAGAAGAGATGATTTAATTGGTATTGCAGCAGCTGAAGTTGGAAAAGTATTTACAGAAACAGATGTAGAGGTTTCTGAAGCAGTTGACTTTTTAGAGTTTTATCCTTATTCTGTAAACTATTTTCAAAAATATCAAAACTTAGAATTCTCAGGTAAAGGAGTAGGGGTTGTTGTGCCACCTTGGAATTTCCCTGTTGCAATTCCATTAGGAGGGATTGCTGCAATTTTAGCAGCTGGAAATACTGTTATTATTAAACCTGCTTCTGTAGCTGCTTTAACTGCATATGAAATGTGTAAATGTTTCTGGGATGCAGGAGTTTCAAAAAATACTTTACAGTTTGTTCCTTGTCCTGGTGCTTTAGCTGGAGAACATCTTATTGCAAATAAAAAAGTTGATTTTGTAATCTTAACAGGTGGAGAAGATACTGCATATAAAATGCTTGAAACAAGAGCAGATCTATTTTTAACTGCTGAAACTGGTGGAAAAGATGCAACTATTGTTACAAATATGGCAGATAGAGACCAAGCTGTTAAAAATGTTTGTCAAAGTGCTTTTGGAAACTCAGGACAAAAATGTTCGGCTACTTCACTTTTAGTATTAGAAGAGGAAGTTTATAATGATAAATCTTTCAAAAAAGCTTTAATTGATACTGCAAGATCTATGAGTGTTGGTTCAGTTTGGGATTTTAAAAATAGAATTGGAACATTAGCAAATCCTGTTAGTGGAGCTTTAAAACAAGCTATCTCTGAATTAGAAGAGGGTGAAGAATGGGCATTAGAGCCTTCATATGCTGAAGATAATGAATATATGTTAAAACCAGCAATTAAATGGGGAATAAAAGAGGGAAGTTTTATTCATAAAACAGAACTTTTTGGACCTGTACTAGCTGTAATTAAAGCAAATGATTTAAGACATGCAGTTGATATTGTAAATTCTACTGGGTATGGATTAACTTCTGGTATTGAATCATTAGATGAGAGAGAAGTGGCATATTGGAAAGAGAACTTAAAAGCAGGAAATCTATATATTAATAGAGGTACAACAGGAGCAATTGTTTTAAGACAACCTTTCGGTGGTATGGGTAAATCTGCAATTGGAGCTGGAAGAAAAGTAGGTATTTTTAACTATATTACACAGTTTGTTAATTTTGAAGAGATAAATACTCCTTCAGTATCAAAAAAATATTCAACAGATTTAACAAGATTTATAGAGTCTTATAAATCAAAAACTGAAAATAAAGAGGATTTTGAAAAACTATCTTTTGCTCTACAATCATATTATGAAAACTATGAGAATGAGTTTTCACAAGAGAAAGATTATTGTAAAGTTAGAGGAGAAGATAATCATTTTAGATATCTTCCATTAAATAATGTATTAATTAGAGTATCAAATGATGATACACTTTTTGAAGTATTATCAAGAATCTTAGCAGCAAGAGTAGCAAAAGTTCATTTTAAAGTATCTCTTGATGAAAATGCAAAAGTAAAATCTTTCCTAGAAGAGGCTTATTCAACTCTATTTACTGCTAGAGATAACTTAGTAGTGCAAGATGAAGAGAAATTTAAAAAAGAGATTTCAAAATATGATAGAGTAATCTTCTCTGATATCTCAAAGGTTTCAGAAGAGGTATTTAAAGAAGCTGCAAAAACAGTAACATTTATAGTAAGAGCTAAGCCTATGATGGAAGGAAGATTAGAACTTCTAAACTATTTTATAGAGCAATCAGTTTCTCATTCATACCATAGATATGGAAATATTGGAGCAAGAGACTTAGAAAAGTAAGAAGGAGACTTCTTACTTTTAGAAATGTTCCTTAGCAAAAGCAACTTTCTCTTCTAAACTTTTATTTTTATCTTTTAACTCATCAATTAAATTAAATTTTTTTAAAGCACCTATATCATTTGCAATTTGAATAGCTAAACCAGGTCTAGCATTTAATTCTAAAACTAAAGGTCCTCTTATTTTATCTATAACAATATCAGCACCTAAATAACCCATATTTGTCATTTCATAACATCTTGCAGAAAGATGTAGTATTTCATCCCAATAAGGAACTACTAACTCTTTTAAATTTCTATTAGTATCAGGATGAGTAGTGATTGGTTTTCCAAATTGAACAGCATTTAGAGCTTTACCTGTTTTAATATCAATTCCTACACCCACTGCACCTTGATGTAGATTTGCTTTTCCATCACTATTTGAAGTTGATAGTCTCATCATTGAAAGAGTAGGGAAACCTTGATAAACAATAACTCTAACATCAGGAACACCCTCATAACTAAACCCGTCAAAGGCATTATCAAAGTCAACTAATTTCTCAAAAACAGCAACATCATTTCTTCCACCTAAAGAGTATAGACCACTTAGGATATTAGAGATATGTCTTTTAATATCTGTATAGTTTAGCTCTTCACCACTAGGTTTAATAAACTTATCATTAACTCTTTTTACAATTACAAGAATACCTTTACCTCCACTTCCTTGTGCAGGCTTTATTACAAAACCATCTTGATTTTTAATATAATCTTCAAAGTGATTGATTTCAACTTGGTATTGAATATATCCTAAAAGCTCTGGTACAGAAATATTATGTTCTTGAGCTAGTTTTTTTGTTTTTAGCTTATTATCAACAAGAGGAAAGTTTTTTCTATCATTATGCTTTCCTATATAGTTGATATTTCTATTATTCATACCTAAAATACCAAGTTTTTTTAGTTTGAAAGGATTTGCAAGCATTTATTTTACCATTGATTTAAATCTATAAAGTTCACTTAATCTATAGCCACTATATCTTCCAAGAAGAATAATTAACCCTAATACTGCTAATAAAACCTCTGGAAAGTTAAATGTAATAAAACTTAGAATAGGGTTTGTCATTGCAAAATATGCAATAATAGCAACAATTAATGAACCTCCACCTTGTAAAAACACCTCTCTAGGCCCATCTTCTTCCCAAATAATAGACATTCTTTCAATTGTCCAAGCTAAAATAATAATTGGAAAGAATGTAATACTTGTAGCATATTGTAGTTCTAACTTTTGAGAAAGTATTGCAACAAATGCCATAATACCAACTACTACAATTAATACAGAAGAGATTCTTGCAACTAATAGAAGATTTAAATGGGATAAATAAGACCTAACAATTAACCCCATAGTTACAACTAAAATAAACATCATAATACCAGGTAATAGACTTGTTTCAATAAATGCCATTGATAATAAAATAGGCATAAAAGTTCCAGAAGTCTTAAGTCCTATAATAACTCTCATAATAACTACAACTAAAGCTCCTAGTGGAACTAACAATAGAAGTTTAAATGTATTTTGAGACTCATTAGGTAAAGTAAATAAAGAAAAGTCTAAAATAGTACTTTGATTTTTTAAATCCTTTGATAAAGCTGCATTTCTAGCTGGAACAATATTTTTTGTAACAGAAAATTTAACATCAGAGTTTTTTACACCTTCAGCTTCAAGTAAATATTGAGAACCTCTTTGCCAAATAAATATATTACTATTATTTTCAATTAATCCTTTATCTATATCAAATAAATACCAGCTATCTTTATGGAAAACTTCAAACATCGGAGTTAATTCAATATTTCTTTGTTTATCTTCTAAAGATAAAGCACCAATAGTTCTAACTTGATATTTCATTTTATTTAAAAGTTGAACTAAAGTATCTCTTTTTTCTTTTTTAGAGTTCATATAGTTATTTTTAATCATTTTAGCAGCTTGTGAAGGTTCACTAAGAGTAAATTCTTTTATAAGCAGAGAAGTAAATGTTAATGAATCTGAACTTTTGTCATAAATTTTATGTAGTAATGATTCAGCAGCTTGAACTATTACTGATGGAACTTCAATAGGTTCTAAATTAGTATATTCTTCTTCTTTTGAAGCTTTATAATACTTATCTTTAATTAAATCTATAGAGTAGTAGATTACTTGATTACCTTCAATCTCTCTTTTTGACCAAACCCCTCTATTTACACCTTCTAATTCTCTTTTTGTAAATCCATAGTCAGCAGAGCTTGATTCTTCATTTATGATTATTAATCCATTTTGATTAGTTGGTAGAGCCATTGAGATAAGTGCACTTTGATTTTTTTTACTATCAAAACTAATTTTTGCTTCTACATTCCAAATATTAGTTGTCTCTTCTTGGAAAAGAGGAAAGTTTAAAACTTTAACTTTATAAGTCATCAATAAAATTGATGTTAGTATTAAAACTATTGAAAAAAGTAAAATCTGATTTTTTGAAGTCATTTTTACTCTTTATTTAATTTTGTTGTAGGTTCATGCATATATTTTTTAGATACATCAACTAAAATTACGCCATTTAAATAGTTTTTTCCTATTAAAACAGGATAAGTAAATTTACTTCTATCTGTAAGTGTTACATCAACAAGTTGGCTACTTGTAGCTAGATTAATTCTCATTTTAACTACATATCTTTTTTGATTTTTTGCACCATGCCTTTTTATATAAACTGTTCTACTTATAGGTAAAGCTTTGTTTATAAGTTTTCCATCACTATCTACTAAATCAAATTTAATCCATTTTTTACCATCTCGTTCAAAAGGCTTAATATTTAATGCATGAATTGATGTTGTTGTTGCACCAGTATCAATTTTTGCTTTTAACTTTAGTTTTTCAGATGGAATATAAATATATTCATTTTTCCCAACTATAATTTTAGAGTCTTTTACTTTCTCTTCAACATATACAATTTTTTCTTTATATATTATTTTTTCAACAGGTTTTGTTACTTCTTCTACTTTTTCAATAGATTTTGAAGGAACATCGACTTGTTCTTCTTTTGTAGCAGTTGAACAACCACTAAATAATATAAATATTAGAAAATAAATCTTAAATTTAAAAAGAATTTTATTCATTATTTTATCCTTTACAACCATTATAAAAATCATGATTATAGTATTTTTATCTAAAAGTGCAGTAAAGAAATTACTTTAAAGGTTTAAATGCTTTTATGGAAAATATTATTAATGTCTTCCATTATATTTCATAATTAATATTTGTTCATAAAGCATATTTCCGAAACCATCTGGTAAATCTTTATGTTCTTTCTCAACTATCTTAATTATGTCTCTAATTTGCTCTTCTGTCATATTCTGAACTATTGGAATAATTGTTCTTGCAATAGTCTCTTTAAATTCTTTTATTTCTTCTTGTGTCATATCAATCTTATCTTTACTAGGTATAATTAAAAAAGAAATTATATTCAATTTATCTAAAAAAGCAGTTAATTTAGTTTTTTTTGTTATAATCGCGAAAAAATTATTAGGAAAGAAATTTTGGTAAACTTAAGTAAAAAGATTTCAAGTTTAGTGGGTAAAACAAACGCAGAATACGGACTTATACAAGAAGGAGATAGAGTTTTAGTAGGTTTCTCAGGGGGAAAAGACTCTACAACTTTAATCCATGCATTAAACCATCTAAAAAAAGTTACTCCTTTTGATTTTGAATTTAAAGCAGTAACAGTAACTTATGGAATGGGAGAACAAGTTCAATTTTTAGCAGATCATTGCAAAGAGCATGGTATTGAACATGAAATTATTGATACAGAAATTTTTGACTTATCAAAAGATAAAATTAGAAAGAACTCTTCATTTTGTTCTTTTTTCTCAAGAATGAGAAGAGGATACCTTTATTCAACTGCTCAAGAGCAAGGATATAATAAATTAGCCTTAGGACATCATTTAGATGATGCTATGGAATCATTCTTTATGAATTTCTTATATAATGGAGCTTTAAGATCAATGCCTCCTATTTACAAAGCAGAAAATGGTTTACAGGTTATTAGACCGTTAATTTTTTGTAGAGAAAGACAATTAAGAGCATTTGCACAAACAAATGAAATCTCTGTAATTGGTGATGAAGCATGCCCTGCAATGAGATTTGATATTAAAATGCCTCATGCAAGAGCAAAAACAAAAGAACTTTTAGAAAAAATGGAAGAAGAAAATCCTCAAATGTTTATCTCTATGAAATCAGCTTTTAATAATATTCAAACATCTACATTCTTTACAAAAGAATTACTGGATAGAGATTAACATATGAAGATATTAATCTCTTCTTGTTTACTTGGTGAAGATGTAAGATATGATGCAGAAAACTCATCTGTAGCATATAACCCAAATTTCTCTTTTGCTTTAAAAGAACTTTTTATGGATATTTTATGTGATAATGAAATTTACTCTTTTTGTCCAGAAGTTCAAGGAGGATTATCTACTCCTAGAGATCCTGCTGAAATTACAAGTTTAACAAAACCTTTTAGAGTTGAAACTATAAATAATGAAGATGTGACAATTAATTTTTTAGTTGGTGCAAAAAAAGCTTTAGATTTATGTTTGGAAGAGAAAATCAAAGTTGCTTTATTAAAAGCAAAATCACCATCATGTGGAAATATTGAAATTTATGATGGAACATTTTCAAATAATTTAATTGAAGGGCAGGGAATGACTGCAAGACTTTTAAATGAAAATGGAATTACTGTGTTTAATGAAAATCAATTAAAAGAATTAAAACAATTTATAAAAACTAATAATTAGTTTTTATAAATGTTCATTTACTAAACTTGATAATCTTAGTGGGTCTAAAGCTCCACTAACTCTTTTTACTTCATTTCCATTTTTATATACTATTAAAGTAGGAATAGATCTTATTTGATATTTAGCACCTAAGTTTTGTTGTTCTTCAGTATTAACTTTTACAAAAAGGGCTTTTAATGCATATTTTTGAGAAACTTCATTAAAAATAGGTGACATCATTTTACATGGACCACACCAAGGTGCCCAAAAGTCAACAATTACAGGTATCTCTGAATTTACAACAACATGATCAAAATTTGATTCATCTAAGTTTATAGGTGTTGTATCTAGTAGAGAATTTTTACAAGAACCACAATTTGCTTTTGCATATGACTCTTTTTTAGGAATTTTATTTACTTTTAAACAGTGAGGACAAACAATATTAATTTTATCCATATATTTATGCCTTTAGATTTAATAAAGTATCTGCAGCTGCTTGTTGCATTTCAATACCTTTTGCATTTACTTCATAAGCAATAATTTGTGGAATTTGTCCTACAATTGCATTAATTATATCATCAGTAACTTCCATATGTTCAGGATCCCCCACTGTCTCAGCAATTGTTGCAAGTGTTTGAGCTGATTCATTTATCTGCATTTGTGCAGCAATCATTCCATTTAAATTATTATCTATTCTCATAAGAGTCTCCTTGAGCTTGTAATAACATTTTATTTAAGTTAGCAGTTCTTGCAATTTGAGCATCTACACTACTTAAAGCATCAACAGCAGTTGAAGCACTTTTTAACTCTTCAAGTTTTGCATTTGCACTTCCTTCTTCCTTAGGAATTGAAGTATCTAATCTAACAGAACCTCCATTTGCATAGAGTCTTCCATCTGGTCCAAGATGATAATTGTATTGAATTGGAGCAGTTGTTGTTCCTCTTGAAGCATGAGTTTGTTCATGACTTTTAACATCTGCATCTAGGTTTTTATATTTTTCTAAAACTCTTTGATAATCTTTTTGCTCAAACTTTTCATTTGAAGCATTAGTTTTGTCATAATTATCAGAAGCAGTTTTCTCAAGCTCTTTTTTATCAATATTAGATAGTTCAGCTCTTTTTTGAGCTAATTGTTGATAAATAGATGATGCTGATTGAGAGTAAGAATTTATTTCCATATATTAAACCTTTAATAGAACAATTTTAGCAAATTGTTCTAAAAAAGTAAAGTAAATAAGCTTAATAATTGATAGCTACTTTATAGTTAGGATCATCCTCTTCATAAGTACAAAAAGGACCTGCATTCTTAAGTATTTTTTTACAATCTTCACTTAAGTGTCTTATTGTAAGTTTTTTTCCTGCATCGGCATATTTCTTAGTAATATTATCAATAGCTTCTACTCCTGAAATATCCATAACTCTTGCATCTTTAAAATCTAAGATAATATTTTCTGGGTCATGTTTTGTATCAAATAGTTCAAAAAATGAAGTTGTTGAACCAAAAAATAAAGGACCATCAAATTCATATATTTTTGTTGTATCATCTTCTCTATATGTTCTTGACCTAACTTTAGAATGATTCCAAGCAAAAACAAGAGCTGAGATAATAATCCCTGTGATAACTGCAATTGCTAAGTCAGCAAATACTGTAATAACAGTAACAGCAATTAATACAAATCTATCAGAGTTTGGCATATATTTTAATCTATTTGCACTTTCCCACTCAAATGTTCCAATTGAAACCATAAACATAATTCCTACAAGTACTGCAACAGGAATTAATGCAATATAAGAACTTAAAGAAACAACAAAAGAGATTAATAAAACAGCAGCTGTTATTCCAGAAAGTCTTCCCCAGCCACCATTTGAGAAGTTAATAATTGATTGTCCAATCATAGCACAACCAGCCATTCCTCCGAAAAACCCACAAGTAATATTTCCTGCACCTTGTGCAATACACTCTTGATTTCCACTTCCTCTTTTCCCACCCATTTCATCTAAAACAGAAAGAGTAAGTAAAGACTCAATAAGTCCTACAAGAGCAACTAATACAGAATAAGGAAGTATCATTAAAATTGCATCCATATCAATATGTAAAGTAGGAATTCCAAATGAGGGTAAGTTTCCTGAAATATCAGCTAAATCTCCAACTCTTTTTGTATCTAAATCCATACCAATTACTAAAGCAGAGATTACTACAATTGCAACAAGACCAGAAGGTACTGCAGATGAAATTTTTGGGAAAAATTTAACTATTATCATTGTTAATAATACAAGTGCATACATAATCCAATTTTCACCTTTAAAAAGTGGAAATTGAGCAAGTGCAATTACAATTGCAAGACCATTTACAAATCCATACATTGCAGGTTGGGGTACTAATCTGATTAATTTTCCTAATTTAAATACACCAATTAAAACTTGGAAAATACCAGCAAGAATTGTAGCTACCAAAATATATTGAAGAATATATGTTGCTAACTCTCCATTTTGTGTAAGTTGAGCCATTAATTCTTCTGAAATAGACTCTTTAACTTTTATTCCAAGTCCCACTAAAACAACGGCTATTGCACCAGTTGCACCAGAAATCATCCCAGCTTTACCACCAATAATAGCAGTAATTAATCCTAAAATAAAAGCAGTATATAAACCCACTAAAGGTGATACTCCAGCAATAATTGAAAAAGCAATTGCTTCTGGAACTAAAGCAATAGCTACAACTATTCCTGATAAAACATCACTTTTAATTGATTTACCTATTATTGTCTCTTTTATATTTAACAAAATAAAACCCTTTCTTATATAAAGTCGCGAGTATATCTAAAATATGTTTAAGATTAAGTTAAGCTAAGTTATAAGCCTTTTTAATTCTTATTTGATATAATTTTCCCATGAAAAAAGAGTTTTATAAAAGTGTAAGTTTTAAATTAGGTGTATTAAGTTTTATTATTTTGGCTTCTTTATTTACATCTAGTTTTATGTTTAATTCACAAATTGATAAGTTGAAAAAACAGATTGATTATATATATTTTGGAAACTATATTCCAGTATTAAAATTACATACAATTGAAGAAAATTATAGTGATTTAATTAAATGTATGAGAACTTACAAAAAATGTGAGAGAGAACCATATTTTAAGAGTATTAAAAAAGATTGGGACTATTATAATAACTCTTATAAAGATATTGAAGAGAAAAAAGTAGTAAATAAAATAGATATAGAGGTTAAAGCTTCATTAAACAATAAAGCAAAAATATCTACATATACTTCAGTTATTAAAAAAATAGATTTTTTAAAAGAGTATGAAAAAAATATAGCTTATAAAAAAAGAGTAAAGTTTTTAAAAGAGTATAGCTCTATGAAAGATTACCTTTTTTACAATATGATTGCACTAATAGCTGTATCTTTTCTTTTTATTTCCTTTATTATTTATTCAATTATTAAAAAAGACAACCAATTAAAAATACTTACAAAAAAATATGCCATAGAATCAATTACTGATTCTATGACAAAACTTTATAATAGAAAATATTTTGATAAGATATTTGATAATATGCCTTTTATTTCTAATCAAAACTCTTGGCATACAGCTTTTATAATGATTGATATAGATTTTTTCAAACAATATAATGATACTTATGGTCATGATATGGGAGATGAAACTTTAAAAGCAGTTGCTTCTGAGCTAAAGGCTTATTTTAATAAAGATTATGAATATGTCTTTAGATTAGGAGGAGAAGAGTTTGGTGTAATTTTATTTGATATTGATGAAGATATCTTAAAAGAGTGTCTAAGTGATATAAATAAAAATGTACAATCATTAAATATTGAGCATAAAAATAGTAAAATATCAAATGTAGTAACTATCTCCATTGGAGCAGTAATATATAAGCCATATTCATATGTTTCATGTAATAAACTTTATAAAGTAGCAGATGAATGTTTATATAAATCTAAAGAAAATGGAAGAAATCAGTTTACGATTTATAATGAAGGAGAATAATTGACATTTCTATTTAATAAAAATAGCCATTTCAACTTAGCTAATTTGGCTACTTTTTTTAATATTGCTGCGGGGATGTTAGCAGTTTACTATCTAACACACGATAATTTTTTTGCAGCTGCACTTTTCGCTTGGCTTGCAGGTGCTTTTGATATTGTAGATGGGAAGATTGCTAGAAAATACAATCTATCTACGGAGTTTGGTATTCAGTTAGACTCTTTTGCTGACTTTTTATCATTTGTTATTGTTCCAACAATGTTTATTTTCTTTGCAGTAATTGATGGAAAAGAGTTAATGCTTTTTACGCCTTTAGTTGCATTTGCTTTTATCTATTATGTAATTTCAGGTCTTAGAAGATTAATTCAGTTTAATATTAATGCTGAAGAAGGGCAAGTTGAAAAATATTTTGTTGGTGTTCCTACGCCTTTAGGAGCAATTCTTTTATGGCTTGTATATTTAGTTTGGTTAACAGGTCTTATAAATGAAAATATTGTTTTAATCTCAATGATTATCATTGGATATTTATTAAATTCAAAACTAAAAATTAGACATCCATAAATGAATCAAGTTACAGCTATTGATTTAGGCTCTAATTCTTTTAGAGTTCTAGTATATGATTGTTTAAATCATGAGGTATTAGGTGAATACAATGAAGTAGTAGGTATGGCTGATGGTTTAAGCCATACTCAAAATATTTCATTTGAAGCTCAGCAAAGAGTAATCAAGGCTATAAAAAACTCATCAGAACAATTATCTTATGATCCAAGTAAAGCAGTTTGTGTAACAACAGCTGCTATGAGATTAGCAAAAAACTCTTCAGAAGTATTAAAATATATAAAAGATGAAGTTGGTGCTAATTTTAAAATAATAGATGGGCAAGAAGAAGCAAGACTTACTCTTTTAGCTGTAAAATATGCTTTGAAAAGAGAAAAAATTAATTCATCAAAATTTATTTTATTAGATATTGGTGGAGGCTCAACGGAAATTATTGTTAATAATCAAGATGAGTTTATATCAAATAGTTTTAATTTTGGAATAGTTACCTTAACACAAAAATATGATAATTATGAAGATTTAAATAAAGAGTTACAAGCTCATAAAAAAGATATTAAAAACTTTTTAGAAGAAAATAATATAGCTTTAGATGAATATACTTTTGTAGCGACAGCAGGAACTCCAACTACAATAGCTGCTATAAAATTAGGGCAAGATTTCTTTCATTATGATAAAGATGCAGTAAATGGTACAAAAATCAAAATAAAAGACTTAGATGAGTGTTTAGAGCTGTTTAGAAACTCTTCAACTTCAACTATCACAAAATTAGTAGGACGAGGGAGAGTTGAATTTATAGAAGTTGGTGTTTATATTTATAAAGCTATCTTTGAAGTATTAAATAAAAAAGAGTCAATTGTTTTGGATGATGGCTTAAGAGAAGGTGTAGCTATTAATTCTTGTCTATTTAGACAATAGTCTTACACTCTGCTCTTGCATTATATTTGCTTGTGAAGCGGCTAAATAACCCATATTAGAAGTAATATTTGATTTAGAGAAATCATTCATTTCTTTACCAAAGTTTACTTCTTTATTTCTCATATTTTGTTTTGATAAATTAATTTGTTGACTTATTGAATCTTTTGCACTATCTTGAAGTTTACTTGATAAATCACTAAACTCTTCTTTAATCCCAAGAATCTCTTTTTTTGCTAGTTGAACTTGATCTTTTGTAAGATTTAAAGACTCTTCATTGTTAAAATCATTTCTACTGAATTCTTGAGCTAAACTATTTGCAATTTGAGGTGTATTAGGTTTATTTATAGAATAATGAGCCTCTTTTGTTGACACTGTAATTGCTAAATTTTCTTCATATTCATCTAAAGCAATTAAATTTTCTCTTTTATATTTTGTTTGGAAAGCTTCTTCTTTAAATTTTAGAAGCTCTTTATTTATATCATTTTTAATTTCATTTTTATTTTGAGTATCTTCATTTAAACTATCTAATTTTGATTGAATACTATTTAAAATATCTTCTTGTTTTGAAAGCCCAACTTCAGCTGTTTTAGTAATAGCAATGCCATTATTAAAAGCTTGTAAAGACTCTGATAATTCATCTCTTTTTTTATTATACTCATTTATTGTAAGTCTTAAAAAGTCACTACTTTTATCTTCGATTTTTGAAGATTCATTTGTTTTATTTAATTGGTAATCAACTGAATTATTTAATGAATTTATATTATTATTTACGTTATTAATATCCATCAAAAACCTTTTATAGTAGTTTAAATCTTATACATTTTAGCCAAAAAATAATAAATCTAAGCTAAATTTAAATTTAATCATTTAATTGCTTATTAAACTGCTATTAATCAATACTTCTGTATAATCTTTGATTATTTTATAAAAGGAAAAGACAATGAGAATAAGTGGCGCAAAAATGGTTACAGAATCATTAAAAGAGGAAGGGGTAGATGTAGTATTTGGTTACCCTGGTGGCGCTATTATGAATGTCTACGATGAAATTTATAAGCAGAGTTTTTTTCAACATATATTAACTAGACACGAACAAGCAGCTATTCATGCTGCTGAAGGTTATGCTAAATCTACTGGTAAAGTAGGTGTTGCAATTGTTACAAGTGGACCAGGTTTCACAAATGCAGTAACAGGACTTGCAGATGCATATATGGATTCAGTTCCTATGGTTGTTATTTCAGGACAAGTTCCAACGGCAATTATTGGTACAGATGGATTTCAAGAGATTGATGCAGTAGGTATTAGTAGACCATGCACAAAGCATAACTATCTAGTAAATAATATTAATGATTTACCAAGAATTATAAAAGAGGCATTTCATATAGCAGCAACTGGAAGACCAGGTCCTGTCCATATTGATATTCCTAAAGATATTACAGCTGAAGTTGCAAATTTTGAGTATCCAAAAGAGGTTGATATTCCAACATATAAACCTACAGTTAATTACAATAAAAGACAATTAAAAAAAGCAATGGATGCAATTGCAAAATCTAAAAAACCTTTACTTTATGTAGGTGGGGGAGCAATTCTTTCAAATTGTGCATATGAGATTAGAGAGTTTGCAAAAATTGCAAATATTCCTGTAGTTGAAACACTTATGGCAAGAGGTGTTATGGGTGATGATAATGAATTATTTGTAGGAATGTTAGGTATGCATGGTGAGTTTGCAGCAAATATGGCAACATATGATACAGATTGTATTGTTTCACTTGGAGCTAGATTTGATGATAGAGTTACAGGAAGACTTGATGAATTTGCTAAAAAAGCAAAAGTTATTCATGTTGATATTGACCCAACATCTATTGATAAATTAGTTCATACAAATTTTCCAATAGTAGGTGATTTAAAAGTAACTGTTGAAGGTATGATTGAAGCTGCAAAAAATATGAAATTTAATGATTATACTAACTGGGTTTCTTTATTAAAAGATTATAGAGAAAAAGAACCTTTAAGATATCAAGATTCAGATGCAGTTATTAAACCACAATGGGTTATTGAAAGAGTAGGTCAAACTTTAGGAGATAAAGCTATTATCTCTACAGATGTAGGACAACATCAAATGTGGACTGCACAATTTTATCCATTTTCATTTCCTAGACAATGGAATACTTCTGGTGGTTTAGGAACTATGGGATTTGGACTTCCTGGTGCAATGGGAGTTGCAAGAGGGAATCCTGATAAAATTTCTATTAATTTTACAGGAGATGGTTCAATTTTAATGAATATTCAAGAGTTAATGACTTGTGTTGAATATGAATTACCAGTTATTAATATTATTTTAAATAATAACTATCTTGGAATGGTAAGACAGTGGCAAACACTATTTTATGAGAATAGATTATCTGAAACAGATTTAAGTGCACAACCAGACTTTAAAAAACTTGTAGAAGCATTTGGTGGAAATGGATATAGAGTTTCAAGTAAAAAAGAGTTTGACGAAGCATTAAAAGATGCAGTAGAAAAGAAAAAACCTGCAATGATTGATGTTATTGTAGCAAGAGATGAAATTGTACTACCAATGGTTCCAAATGGACATGCTTTAAATGAAATGACTCTATTAGGAGATAACAATGAATAATTTTAACCACTATTATGATTCAGAAACAACAAGACAAGTTATCTCTGTAATTGTAATCAATGAACACAACGTATTATCTAGAATTGTAGGACTATTCTCAGCAAGAGGATATAATATCGATTCTTTGACAGTAGCTCCAATTTCTGGAACTCAATACTCTAGAATGACTATTGTAACTACTGGAAGTAAAAGAGTAATTGATCAAATTGTTAAGCAATTAAATAAATTAATTCCTGTTTTAAAAGTAAATGAACACCAAAATGTTATTGAAAAAGAGACAGTATTAATTAAAATACCAATTGATCAACCACTTAGTGATATAGAAGTAATTGCAAGAGCATATAATGGACATATTCAAAATGTTACTACTGATGCAATTGTTATCTCAGCAACTGATGCACCAAGTAGAATTGCAAATTTTACAAATATTATGAACAAATACAAACCACTAGAAGTTGTAAGAAGTGGTGTTGTAGCAATGGAAAGATAGGAAGTAAATTGATTTTATCTGAAATACTAGAAAAAGTTGATATCAAGATTGATTCTAAAATAGAAGTTTCTGGTCTAAATACACTTTTAGATGCAAATAAAAATGAAATCTCTTTTTTAGAAAATAAAAAATATATTAATGATTTAGAGAAAACTAATGCAGGTGCTGTTTTAGTAAAAGAAGATTTTAAAAATATGGTTCCAAAAGATACGATTGCAATTGTATGTGAAGAGCCATATTTAACACTTGCAATGTTAAGTAAGTTTTTTGCACCAAAAATTATTGAAACACAAGGTAAAGATTGTATTGTTGGAGAAAATAGTACAATAATGCCTAATGTTTATCTTGGAAAAAATTCAAAGATTGGTAAAAACTCTACTATCATGTCTGGTAGTTTTATTGGAGATAATGTAACTATTGGAGATAATACTATAATTTATCCTAATGTTTCAGTTTATAGAGATTGTACTATTGGAGATGATTGTATAATCCATTCTGGAACAGTTATTGGTAGTGATGGCTTTGGTTTTGCACACACTAAAACTGGTAAATATATTAAAATTTATCAAAATGGTAATGTAACTATTGGAAATGATGTTGAAATAGGAGCAAATTCTTCAATTGATAGAGCTGCTTTTAACTCAACAATTATTGGAAATGGTGTGAGACTTGATAATTTAGTTCATATTGCACATAATTGTATTTTAAAAGATGGTTGTATTTTAACAGGACAAGTAGGTTTATCTGGTTCTACAATTTTAAATGAATATGTAATTATGGGTGGACAAAGTGCTACTGCAGGGCATCTAGAAATTGCACCTTTTACAACTATAGCAGCACGTGGGGGAGTAACAAAATCAATTACTGAACCAAAGAAACAGTGGGCAGGATTCCCTTTATTTGAGCATAGACAATGGTTGAAGCTTCAAGGTAGAATTGCAAAATTATTAAAATAAAGGCTCTAAAATTTTAAAAAAAATTTTTTCATTAATTATACTTTTTTTAATTGTATATTTTGAATATGCAACTTTTGTATCAGATAAAAGTAGTGTGGGGCAAATAGGTTCACTATTTGCAAATTTCTCACACTCAAATTTTGGATTTTTATCTTATGCATATCTATTTCTTTTTTTATATCCATTATATATTGTAAATTTTAAAGATAATTTTGATTGGAGTGATTTTTCAATTAAAACTATCTCTATTTTATTATTATTACTTACATTATTAACCTTTCAGTCTTTAATTGTAGATGGTACTTTGAGTGGAGCAATAGGAAACTTTATAGTTGATTCAATGATGCCATTTATCGGGAATGCAGGACTTTGGATATTTGTACTTATTGGTTTTGTAATCTCTTTTTTAATACTATTTGAAGATATGAATTTTAATATTGATATAAAAAAAATAACTCCAAGTTTTAAAAAAGTTGATACATCAGCTAAGCCAAAAAGAATTACAAGTAGACCAAAAGAGAAAAGAGAGAAGAAGCAAGTTTCTGCACCTATAGAAGAAAGAGTATCTATAAAAGAAGAAGATAATATTCCTCAAATAATAATTGAAGATAGTGAAGAAGAGATTGCAAATATTAGAGTTGATGATTTAAATATTATCTCTTTAGATCAAGCAGAAGAGTTTACTAATAAACAAATATTAAATATGGAAGATGAGATTTCTGATATTTCTATAGTTGAAGAATCAGCTTCCCATGGAATTATAGTAGATGAACTTGAAGAAAATAAGAAGTTATTAGAAGATATAGAATTAGGGAAAACAGAAAAACCAAAGGATTTTGAACTTCCTCCAACAAAGTTTTTCCAAAGTCCTCCAAAAGATAAAAAATCAAAAATTTCTGAAGCAGTTATAGATAAGAAAATAGAGGATTTATTAGAAAAACTATTAATGTTTAAAATTGAAGGAGATGTTGTAAGAACTTATACAGGCCCTGTAGTTACAACTTTTGAATTTAAACCAGCACCAAATGTTAAAGTTTCTAAAATTTTAAATCTTCAAGATGATTTAGCGATGGCTTTAAAAGCTCAAACAATAAGAATCCAAGCTCCAATTCCAGGTAAAGATGTTGTTGGTATTGAAGTTCCTAATGAAGATATGCAAACTATTTATATAAGAGAACTTTTAGAGAGTGAAATTTTTCAAAACTCTAAATCATCATTAACTATGGTTTTAGGAAAAGATATTGTAGGAAAACCTTTTATTACTGATCTTAAAAAATTACCACATTTACTTATTGCTGGAACTACTGGTTCAGGTAAATCTGTTGGGATTAATGCAATGATTTTATCATTATTGTATAAGAACTCTCCAGATAACCTTAGACTTGTAATGATTGATCCAAAAATGCTTGAGTTTTCTATGTATAATGATATTCCTCATCTTTTAACACCTGTTATTACAAAACCAACAGATGCAATAAATGCTCTATCTAATATGGTTGCTGAGATGGAAAGACGATATACTTTAATGTCTCAAACAAAAACTAAAAATATTGAAAACTATAATGAAAAAGCTACAAAAGAAGGTTTTGATAAGATACCTTATATTGTTGTAGTTATTGATGAGTTAGCAGATTTAATGATGACAAGTGGAAAAGATGTTGAACACTCAATAGCAAGACTTGCTCAAATGGCAAGAGCAAGTGGAATTCACTTAATTGTTGCAACACAAAGACCTTCTGTAGACGTTGTTACAGGACTTATTAAAGCAAATCTTCCGAGTAGATTATCATATAAGGTTGGTCAAAAAGTAGATTCTAAAATTATTTTAGATTCATTAGGTGCAGAATCATTATTAGGTCGAGGAGATATGTTATTTACACCTCCAGGTACTTCAAATATAGTAAGAATTCATGCTCCTTGGTCAAAAGAAGATGAAATTGAAGCAGTTGTTGATTTCTTAAAGTACCAAAGAGAAGTTCAATATGATATGAATTTTGTAAAAGATAGAAGTTCTTCTGATATAGCTGGTGCAACTGGAGTTGAATTAGGTGAATTAGATGAGCTTTATGAAGATGCAAAAGATGTTGTATTAACAGATAGAAAAACTTCTATTTCATATATTCAAAGAAAACTAAGAATAGGGTATAACAGAGCAGCAACAATTGTAGAACAATTAGAACAAACAGGTGTTCTAAGTGAAGCAAATGCAAAAGGTAACAGAGAAATATTAATTTAGTCATCTATTTTAATATTATATATGCTGCTTTTATTTATTTTGTGCTAAAATATCTTTATTATATAAGCAAAGGAGTATGTTATGAATACAAGTATTGTAGGAAGACACATAGAATTAACAGAGCCAATTAAAGATTATATTAATAGCTCAATTGAAATTTTCAAAAAATATAATTTAGATATTATATCTGTGAATGCAATTATTGCACAAGAAGAAAAAAATGGTAGAAAAGCTTTTACTTTTGAATTCACTTTAAATATTGCACATTTAGATACTGTAGTTGTAAAACAAAAAGATAAAGATTTATATGCAGCAGTAGATATTGCTGTAGATAGAGTATCAAAAGTTTTAAGAAGACATCATGATAAAATTACTGGACACAAAGCAACTAAGCTTACAGAAGTAGTTTCTCAAGAAATTGAAGATCAAATTGCTAATGAATTAGATAAATTAGATACAGAAATTTTCCCAGTAAGACTTTCTTCTTATAAACCAATAGATATTGAAGAAGCATTAACTGAATTAAAAGCTTCAGATGCTATCTTCAAAGTATTCTATGATAAAGATGATAATATGAGAGTATTATACAAATCAAAAGATGAAGGAAAATTTGGACTATACTAATAAGTAGTCTAAATTGATTAACTTAAGGTATTAGCTTTTTTGCTAATACCTTTTTTACTTTTTAAAGGACATAAAAACTAAATGGACAAAACACTTAAAAAAATTGCCTTAATTGGTCAACCAAATGTTGGGAAATCATCACTATTTAATAGAATTGCAAAAAAAAGAATTGCTATTGTATCTGATATGGCAGGAACAACAAGAGATATTAGAAGACATGAAGTAGAGATTCTTGAAAAAGATGCATTAATGTTAGACACAGGTGGTATTGACGAAACTAATGATGCAATTTTTACAAATGTTAAAAGAAAAGCTATTGAGTGTGCAAAAGAGGCTGATATAATACTTTTTATGGTGGATGGTAAAAAAATACCAGATGATAAAGATAAAGAACTATTTTATGAGCTTCAAGATTTAGGGAAACAACTTGCTTTAGTTGTAAATAAAATTGATAATGATAAAGAGAAAGAGAGACTTTGGAGTTTCTACGAATTTGGAATTGATGATGAAAATCTTTTTGGTATCTCTGTTTCTCATAATAGAGGAACTAAATCTTTATTGGAATGGGTTGCGGCAAGACTTCCTGCTAGAGAAATAGAGCCTGAACTTATTATAAATAGTGAAATAGAAGATGAAGACCTATCTTTAGAAGAATTTTTAGATCCTATCGAAGATATAAATGAGACTGCACAACTTGATGATGGAGAAATTAAAGTTGCTATTATTGGAAGAGTAAATGTAGGAAAATCTTCTATCTTAAATGCTCTTGTAGGAGAAGAGAGATCTGTTGTTTCTCCTATTGCTGGAACTACTATTGATCCAGTTGATGAATCATTTGAATATAAAGATAAAAATATTACTTTTGTTGATACAGCAGGTTTACGAAGAAGAGGAAAAATTGAAGGAATTGAAAAATTTGCTTTAAATAGAACTACAGAGATGTTAGAAAAAGCAAATTTAGCTCTTCTAGTATTAGATGCTTCTTCTGAATTAGTTGATTTAGATGAAAAAATTGCAGGACTTGTTGATAAATATGGTTTAGGAACTATTATTGTATTGAATAAATGGGATGAAAACATGGATACTTTCCAAAAACTTGAAGAGAAAGTTAGATCAAAATTTAAATTTTTATATTTCGCTCCAATTATTGCAGTTTCAGCTAAAACAGGAAGAAGTATTGATAGATTAAAAGATAAAATTATAGAAATTTATGAAAACTATGCACAAAGAATACCAACATCAGTTTTAAATAAGGCTATTGAAGAAGCAACAATTAGACATGCTTTACCAAGTCCAAATGGTGCATACTTAAGAATTTATTATACAACACAATTTGAGGTTAAGCCTCCAAGAATCGCACTTATTATGAACAAACCTAAACTACTACATTTTTCATATAAAAGATATTTAATTAATTTTTTAAGAAAAAATATTAACTTTGAAGGAACTCCAATTCATATCGTTGCAAGAGGAAAAGGTCAAAGAGATATTGATGAGGATGAAGTAGAAGATTTCTAATAAGGAGTTCTTCTTGAATATAAACACTTTTAAAAATGATATTTTTGGGGGTGTAACTGCAGCAATTGTTGCACTTCCATTGGCTTTAGCCTTTGGAGTAGCAAGTGGTGCAGGTGCAATTGCAGGACTATATGGAGCTATTATTTTAGGCTTCTTTGCTTCACTTTTTGGTGGAACCTCTACTCAAATTTCTGGACCAACAGGTCCTATGACAGTTATTACAGCATCTGCTATAGTGGCTTTTCAAAATAATCTAAGTGCTGTATTTACAGTTATTTTTTTAGCTGGATTAATTCAAATCTCATTTGGAGTTATTAAAATAGGACAATGGATAAAGTATATTCCTTATCCAATAATTTCTGGCTTTATGACAGGAATAGGGCTTATTATAATTATTCTACAAATAAACTCTTTTTTAGGAGTAGAATCTTATGGTTCAGTTATACAAACAATAGTAGAATTACCTCAAACTATTAAAAATAGTAATAGTCAATCTTTTTTTATTGCTTTATTGACTTTAATTATAATGTTTTTCACTCCAAAAAAAGTCTCTAAATATATTCCACCTGCTTTAATTGCTTTAGTTTTTGTAACTCTTTTAACTGTTTTTTTAAACTTATCTATCTCTACAATTGGTGAGATTCCCATGGGATTACCAGAGATAACTCTTCCTTTTAGTTTTGATATTCTACAGTTAAGTACTATTATTACTTTAGCTATTACTCTTGCTTTATTAGGCTCAATTGACTCTTTACTTACCTCTTTAGTCGCAGATTCAATGACAAAAACAAAACATAAACCAAATAAAGAGCTTATAGCTCAAGGAATAGGAAATTCATTATGCTCTTTTTTTGGAGCAATCCCAGGTGCGGGTGCTACAATGAGAACTGTTATAAATATTAAAAGTGGAGGGACAACAAGAGTTTCAGGAATAGTTCACTCTTTAACTCTTCTTTTGATTGTTTTAGTTCTTGCTCCTTTTGCTTCAAGTATTCCACTTGCTGTTCTTTCTGGTATTTTAATTAAAGTAGGATTTGATATTTTAGATTATAAATTTATACGATTAATAAATAAAGTTTCAAGACAAGATTTATTAATTATGATTACTGTTGTACTTTTAACAGTTTTTGTTGATTTAATTATGGCTGTTGGTGTAGGAATAACCTTTGCCTCAATAATTGCAATATACAAAGTTTCAAAAAACACTAAAATAAAAACAATCTATCCAAAGAAAAATATAGGGTTTGATATTGATATAGAAGATAAATCAACCAAAATAATAAAAATTAAAGGTTCTCTATTTTTTGGTACAGCATCAATTTTAGATAGAAGAATTGATAAGGTAAGAGAAAGAACAAAAACTATCATCTTAGACTGTTTAGAGGTCTCAGATTTAGACCTTTCTGCTATTTTTATGTTGCAAGAAGTTATAACAAAATTAAATAGTAGAGATATTGAAGTAATATTATTATTAGGAATAGGTAATAAGAAACGTATTATAAAACTAGATGAAAACAATGTATTTGGTAATATTAAAATTTTTAATAAAATAGATGATGCTGTAAATGCCATACAAGAAAATAATTATAAAAAAGCCCTTGTATAGCACGATTTAATGTTTAATTCATATATAATTAGCTAAAATAATATATATCTAAGTGGCACGGGATTTCCATTGTTGAGGGTCCGATACTATATTTTTGTGGGTAATGTAACTCATACGGTGTGTAGCGTTTACCTTTGGTATTTCTGCTCCTGAAGTATGTTTCTTACCTGCTAACGTTGGCTTTTGTGGGCCATTTGATGGTTAACGACTACTTGGATACTTTTATAATTTTTTTAGGGGAAATAAAAGTGAATATTTTAATACTTGGTAGTGGTGGAAGAGAATACTCTATTGGTCTTGCACTTTCAAAAGAAAAAGAAGATCATAAATTATATTTTAATCCAGGGAATGGTGCAACTTCTCAACTTGCAGAGAATATTGATATTAAAGATTATAATGAATTAGCAATTTGGGCAAAAGAGAACTTTATTGATTTAACTATCGTTGGACCAGAAGCTCCACTAGTAGATGGTGTTGTTGATATTTTTAAAGAACATGGTTTAACAGTATTTGGACCAAGTAAGGCTGCAGCACAGTTAGAGGGTTCTAAAGTTTATATGAAAAATATTTTAAAAAAATACAACATACCAACAGCAGCATTTATTGAAACTACAAGTGAAAAAGAAGCACATGATTTTATTGATACAATGAGTGAACCAATTGTTGTTAAAGCAGATGGTTTATGTGCTGGAAAAGGTGTAATCATTGCTCAATCAAAAGAGGAAGCTAAACAAGCAGCATCTGATATGCTTAGTGGAGAATCTTTTGGAGATGCAGGAACTTCAATTGTTGTTGAAGAGTACTTAGATGGTTATGAATTATCTATTTTTGCCATTTGTGATGGAGAAAACTATAAAGTTTTACCAGCAGCTCAAGATCATAAAAGAATAGGGGATGGAGATACTGGACCAAATACAGGTGGTATGGGTGCTTATGCTCCAACACCATTAGTAAATGATGATATTTACAAAAAAGTAGAAGAGAGAGTAATTAAACCAACTTTAGAAGGTATGAAAAAAGAAGGTGCTCCTTTTGAAGGTGTTTTATTTATTGGAGTAATGGTTGTAAAAGGTGAACCAATTATTTTAGAATATAATGTAAGATTTGGTGACCCAGAATGTGAAATTTTAATGCCTTTATTAGAAACACCTGTTTCTGAATTATTTTATAAAGGTGCTACAAAACAACTTGATAAATTAGATATTAAAATTAAAGATGATTATGGTGTTGCTGTTGTTATGGCAAGTGGTAATTATCCTTATGGTTCTAGTGAACCAGCAGAAATTATTGTAGATGAAATAGTTGATGAGGATTTAAAAGAACATACTCATATTTCATATGCAGGTGTTTCATTAGAAGATGGTAAACTAATGGCAACAGGAGGAAGAGTTCTTCTTTGTGTTGGTTTTGGTAAATCTATTCAAGAAGCAAGAGATAGAGCTTATGCACTTTGTGGACAAGTTCATTTTGCTGGTAAAAAAATTAGAACAGATATTGCTTATCAAGCATTAAAATAAAAAGTATGAATACAGAAAATTTAGAATTAGCTTCAAATAGAAAAAGAGCTTTAGCTTATGTAATTGATGACTTCTTAGTTACATTTATTATTGTAGCAATGTTTTGGGATAATATAGTATTAAATGGGACAGATTTAGTTTCTGTTCTTGCTGTAATGAATGCTTTTATTTGGCAAGTACTACTATTGAAATTTATTTATCAAACTTTTTTTATTTGGTATTATGGTGCAACAGTTGGTAAAATTATTACTAAAATTAGAGTTATTGATTTTAATAACTTTGGAAGAGTAAGTTTACTTACTTCTGCTACTAGGTCAGTATTTAGACTTATTAGTGAGATGTTTTTCTATTTTGGTTTTATATTTGCTTTTTTTACAGAGAGTAGACAAACATTACATGATAAAGTAGGAAGGACATTAGTAATTAATGCTTAAAAAAGTTTTAGCAACAGCAATCTTAGTTGTATTTTTACATGCAGAAAATGAAAAGTTTCAAGTAATTGCTAATAATTTAAATACAAAGAATAATATCTTAGTAGCAAATGGAGATGTAGTTGTTTTTTCTCCAAGCTACTATATAACTGCACAAAAAATAATTCATGATAAAGATAAAAATACTTTAGAGCTTTTTGATGATGTTGTTATTGTTAAAAATAATAATGTTCAAACAAAAAGTGATTATGCATTTTTAGATTTAAATACAGATGACTTATATCAAAAACCAAATATTTTTTATGAAGAAAAAAGTGCTATTTGGATTAATTCAAAAGAGTCTGATAAAAAGAATGATTTAATTACTTTAGGTAAATCTATTCTTTCTAGTTGTGATTGTGTAGATCCAGATTGGAGTATTCGATCTTCTAGTATGGATTATGATACTAAAGATATGTGGATTAATACATATAACACAACTTTATATGTAAAAGATTTTCCAGTAATTTATACTCCTTATTTAGGATTCTCTACTGATACAAGAAGAAGAACAGGTCTTCTTATTCCTTTATTAGGTTATTCAAGAAATGAAGGATTTTACTATAATCAACCAATATATTTTGCTCCAGCACCAAATTATGATATAGAATTAGTTCCACAAATTAGAACTAATAGAGGATATGGTTCTTACTTATATTTTAGATATGCAGACTCACCAGATTCTATGTTAAGAATTGGAACAGGATATTTTAAAGAAAAAGATTCTTATGTAAAAGAGCATAATCTAAGAAATGATGAACACTATGGATTTAATTTAGATTATGAAAGAGTAAATCTTTTTGCAGATACTTTTGACTCAAAAGATGGTCTATATGCATCTATTAGATATTTAAATGATGTAGAGTTTAACTCTTTAGAAGATAGTAGATATCAAGAATCTATTGAGAAAAAAATTGAATCAAAAATAAATTATGTATATGATACACCAAATTATCTTTTAGGTGCATATTCAAGATACTATATTGATACTCAAAAAGAGTCAAATGCAGATACCTTACAGGAATTACCAAAACTGCAAGCTCACTCTTATACAAGACCTCTATTTTTTGATAGATTATTATATTCTACAGATTTAAAATATACAAATCATTATAAAAGAGAAGGTTTAACAGCTGATCAATATGAATTTTCTATTCCTGTTTCTTACTCATTTTCACTATTTGATGACTATTTAACACTTACTCTTAAAAATCAAATTACAGCAAATAAACTGAAATATAAAAATGAATCTTCTATTGATTTTGAAGATGCAACATTTGTTGAAAATTCAACAAGTGTTATTTTAAACAGTGATTTAATAAAACCTTATGAAAATTATATTCATACAATGAATTTAAGTGCAGAATATAATCATTTCAATACAGTTACTGAAGAGGGTGACTTATATAGTATTTCTACTGATAATGCTCAATTAAGTCCTTTCCCTATTTCAGAAAGCTCTGATAATATTATATTTGGTCTTAATCAATCAATTTATGATAAAGAAGATTTAAGTCAAATTATTAATCATAGAATTAGACAATCAATAATCTATGATGATGCAGATAATGCTAAATTACATAATTTAGAAAATCAAATTACTTATAATTATGGTTTAGGTCAAATTTCAAATAAAGTTGTTTATAATCATCAAGATAAAGAGTTTATTGAGCACTCTTCTAATTTTACTTTTAATTATGAAGACTATTATTTAGGGTTAGGATATTATATGTCTAAAGATACTCCTAATTCAGGGAAAGAAGAATTAGAATCTTATAATATTGCAACAAGCTATAAATTATCTCATGATTATAAAATTACTTATTCAACAACTTATGATTTAGAAAGAGATTATAGAAGTAAAGAGGCTATCTCTTTTAATATTAATGATATGTGTTGGAACTTTGATATTAGACTTGAAAGAGAAACAGAGCCTGCTTCAACAAATGATTTAACACCAATTAGGCAAGATATTTTTTATGTTCAGTTAGTATTAAAACCTCTTGGTACATTAAAACAACAATTTGAATTAAAAAGAAATGATTAATTATGACTCCTGATAAGATTTTCTTTAAAAATAGAGAAGTAGCTGCATATAGACTTATTGATGTTCTTCCTGTAAATAAAATGAAACTTGAAGAATGGATTGTAATTGCTACTTCTTATGGAGGGTACCCTGTTGCTAAAATTATTGCAAAAGAGTTAGAAGGTAGTTGTGATGTAATGTTTTCTAGAAAAATTTTATCTCCAAACAATGAAGACTGTGAAGTTGCAATTGTTACAGAAACAGAAGAAGTTGTAATACATGAAGAGTTAGTTAAAGCTTTTGATATTAGTTTAGATTTTGTTTTTTCAAAATCTAGATATATTTATGATAATGATTTATCTAAAATGGTGTGTAAACATAGAAGAGGTAAAAAATTAGGAAGTTTTACAAACAAAAATATACTTCTAGTTGATGAAGGTTTAAATACTAGTCTTACAATGATGGCTTGTATTAAAACAGCAATTAACTTAGGAGCAAAATCTGTTTCTGTAGCAACACCAATTTTACCAAAAGTAAGCATAAATACTATAGAATCTATTGCAGATGACTTATATTATGTAGAGAGTCTTGATCATTTTATAGATATTGGATTTTATTATGATCAATTAGAAGAAATTACTTATGATGACTTATTAAAAATTATGAATAAAGGATAAAACTTATGTCAACAGTATGTGAATTTGAATTAAATGGGAAACAAGAGGTTTTCGAATTTAATAAAGTAGCTAAGCAATCAAACGGATCAGTATTAGCTAAATTAGGAAATGCAGTTGTTCTAGCAACTGTAGTTAGTGAGTTTGATAATCCTGTTGAAGAAGATTTTACTCCTTTAACAGTACAGTATGTTGAAAAAACTTATGCTGCTGCAAAACTACCAGGTGGTTTTATAAAAAGAGAAGCAAAACCTAGTGAGTTTGAAACATTAACATCAAGGGTTATTGATAGAAGTTTAAGACCATTATTTCCAAAAGGATATGTATATCCAACAACTATTACTGTAATGGTATTAAGTGCCGATAAAGATGTTGATTTACAAGTTTTATCATTAAATGCAGCAAGTGCAGCTTTATATACTTCTAATTTACCAATAAGAAAATCTGTTGCAGGTGTTAGAATTGGAAAAATCAATGGAGAGTATGTAGTTAATCCTAAAAATGATGAAATGGATGATTCAACATTAGACTTATATGTAGCTGGTTCAAAAGAAGAACTTTTAATGATTGAAATGAAATCAATCTCATCAGAAGAGATGGTTGAAGTAGATATTGAAGCATTTACAAAAGTACACCAAACAAATGAGATGAGTGAAGATGATTTAGTTGAAGCTATTTCAGTTGCGCAAAATGCTTTAAAAGAATCAAATGAAACATATGAAAAAGGTTTTGAATCAGTTTGTAAAGAACTTGCAGATGTAAAACTAGTAGAATTTTCAATTGATGAAGCAATTATCAATCATGTAAGAAATAACTACTTAGAAAATATCAAAGAAGCTATTAAAAAATTAGCTAAAAGTGAAAGAGCTACAGAGTTAAAAGAAGTAGCAAGATTAATTTTAGTTGATGAATATTGTGTTGAAAAAGAACTTGAGTTTAGTACTATTTATGAAGCTGTTTCAATAGTAAAAAGAGAAGCAGTAAGAGAAATGATTGTAAATGAGAAAGTAAGAGCTGATGGAAGAGGGCTTAAAGATGTAAGACCTATCTCTATTGATACAAATATTTTACCTTCTGCACACTCTTCTTGTCTTTTTACAAGAGGTGAAACACAAGCTTTAGTTGTAGGTACTTTAGCAGGTTCTAAAGATGGTCAAATGTATGAAATTTTAACTGAAAAATCAACTTCTACTGAAAATTTCATGGTTCACTATAACTTTCCAGGTTTTTCTGTGGGTGAAGCTAAACCTATGTTTGGAGTAGGGAGAAGAGAATTAGGACATGGAAACTTAGCTAAAAAAGCATTAGAAGCAACAATTGATAAAGATTATAGTGAAACAGTAAGATTAGTTTCTGAAATTTTAGAATCAAATGGTTCTTCTTCAATGGCTACTGTTTGTGGTGGTTCTTTAGCTTTAAAAGCAGCAGGTGTTCCTATTTCTAACTTAGTAGCAGGTGTTGCTATGGGTATGGTTGTAGAAGGTGATAACTACTCTGTATTAACTGATATTATGGGTCTTGAGGACCATGATGGAGATATGGATTTTAAAGTAGCAGGAACTAAAGAGGGTATTACTGCTCTTCAAATGGATATTAAACTTGGTGGAATTGAACTTTCAGTATTAAAAGAGGCTTTACTTCAAGCAAAAGAGGGAAGAGAGCATATTTTAGGTCTTATGGAAGAAGCAGCACAAGAGATTGTTCCAAGTGAAGCATTACCATTAATTGAGCAATTTGCCATTGATCCAAGTAAATTTATGGTAATTATTGGTAAAGCAGGTGCAACAATTAAAGAAATTATTGAAAAATTCTCTGTTTCTATTGATTTAGATAGAGACACAGGAAATGTTAAAGTAAGTGGAGAAAACAAACAAAATGTTTTAGATGCTTGTGAACATATTAAAACAATTTCTAATAATGCTCCTGAGAGAAAAGATAATCAAAAGAAATATATTGATTTTGAAAAACTATATAGTATTGATGAAATTCTTACTGGAAAAGTAGTAAGAATTGCTGACTTTGGTGCATTTATAGAATTACCAAAGGGTGGGGAAGGTCTTTTACATATTTCAAAGATTTCTAAAGAGAGAGTTAATAAAGTAGAAGATGTTTTAAAAGTAGATGATAATGTTGAAATTAAAGTGTTAAAAGTTAAGAAAGATAGAATAGAACTGGCTTCAGCTCAGTTTTAAAATTTAATACTAAATTAATATATGTTTAGTTAAGATGATTTAAATAATATATTTTTATTACAAATAAGGGGTTTATATGGCTAAGCTTTTAATCGTAGATGATTCTACAATGTTAAGGGATATGCTAAACTATGCGCTGAACGAAGGTGGTTATACTGACGTAACAGAGGCAATTGATGGAGTTGATGGTTTAGAAAAAGCTAAGGCAACTTCATATGATTTAATTATTACTGATGTTAACATGCCTAATATGGATGGTTTAACATTAATTGGTGAATTAAGAAAATTACCACAATATGCTTCAAAACCTATTTTAGTTTTAACAACTGAAAGAAGTGATGAAATGAAAGCTAAAGGTAAAGCTGCAGGAGCTACTGGTTGGATTGTAAAACCTTTTGTACCAGAGCAGTTACTAAAAGCAGTAAACATAGTTTTAAGTAGATAATAATTTAAAAAGATAAATATAAAAAGGTTTTATCATGTCTGGTTTTGATATATCTAAATATAGAGAGATGTTTGTAGAGGAAGCTGAAGAGCTTTTTGAATCTGCAGATAATGTTTTACTTGAAGCAGAAAGCAATGGAACACTTACTGATGAAGAGATGGGACAACTGTTCAGAGATGTTCATACTCTAAAAGGAAGTGGAGCTTCTGTTGAATTAAATCTTTTTGCTGAATTTACTCATGATGTTGAAAATATGATGGATAAATTAAGAAATCATCAAATTGAATTCCAACCAGAAATGGCAGGAACTTTGATAGATGGTTTAGATGTTATGAAAGAACTTCTTGAATTAGAAGTTGCAGAAGAACTTACAAGAGAAATGTTTGAAGAAAAGACATCAGAACTTTTAACTGTTATTAGAGCATACATAAATGGAGAAACACCTACTGAAACTCAACAAGAAACACCTGTTGTAGTTGAAACTGTTGCTGCTCCAGTAGAAGTACCTCAAACAAATACAGATAATATAGGTCTTTATGATGAAAATATTAATGATAATAAGTTTAATGTAACTTTTGGATTTTTTAATGATGAAATCAATCAAGACAATGAGAATTATGGTTTCTTCGATGAAGAATTAGATAAATTATCTCAAACAGCGCAAACCCCTGTAATAGAACATGATGATAATGATGATTTTGGTTTCTTTGATGATATGGCAGCAATTACTGCGGATTCAAAACTTGAAGCAAATAATAGTGATCAAAAAGAAGAATTAATTGCACAAGAAGAGAAAGCTACTCCTATAGCTCAAGAAACTAAGCCTGTAGCAACTCAACAAACTCCAACAGCTTCAGCAGCTAGTAAAAAAATACCTGAAAGAAAAGAGAAAGATACAGGTAAAAAAGTTGCAGCTTCAAATAATAATAATATTAGAGTAAATCTTGAAAAGATCGATTTACTAATGAATAATGTTGGAGATTTAGTTATTACAAATGCTATGTTAACTCAATTTTCTACAACGATTGAAGCTGATAAAACTAGAAATGCTGTTCTTGAAAGATTAGAATTATTAGAGAGACATATTAGGGAGATGCAAGACTCTATTATGAGTATCAGAATGGTACCTATGGATGCTATTTACTCTAAATTCCCTAAAGTTGTAAGAGATATCTCTAAAAAATTAGGTAAAAAAGTAGAATTTAAGCATTATGGTGATGGTGTTGAAATTGATAAAGCAATGATTGAAGGATTAACAGATCCTTTAATGCATATTATTAGAAATTCTTTAGACCACGGTTTAGAGACACCTGATGTAAGAATTGCAAATGGAAAAGAAGAAGTTGGTATTATTGCAATTTCTGCTGAACAAGCAAATGGTCAAATGATTATTACTATTGAGGATGATGGTAAAGGTATTGATGGAGAAAGAGTTGCACTTAAAGCTTTAGAGCAAGGGCAAATTGATGAAAATCAATATAATACAATGAGTGACAATGAAAAAGCAATGCTTGTATTTGGAGCAGGAGTTTCAACAGCAGATAAGATTACTGATATCTCAGGAAGAGGTGTTGGAATGGACGTTGTTAAAACTAATATCCAAAAACTTGGTGGTGCAATTAAATTAGATACTACACCAGGAGCAGGTACTATAATTACTATTATGTTACCTCTAACTCTTGCAATTCTTGATGGCTTAGATATAGCAGTAGGAAATCAAAAATATATTTTACCATTAAGTTCAATTGTTGAATCATTACAACCAACTTCAGAAATGATTAAAAAGATTGGTGATGGTTCTCAAGATTTATTAATGTTAAGAGAAGAGTTTATTCCTGTAGTAAGGCTACATCAATTATTCGGTGTTGAACCAACTTTTGAAAACTTAGAAGATGGAATGTTAATTGTTGTTAAGTCAGGTAATCAAAAAGTTGCAATTTCTATTGATGAGTTCTTAAATCAACATCAAGTTGTTGTAAAACCTTTAGATAAAAACTTTAGAAGTGTAGAAGGAATAGGTGCTGCAACAGTAAGAGGTGATGGAAGTATTGGTCTAATTTTAGATGTTCTAGGTATTATCAATGCACAAATCAAAATTGAAAAAGATTTAACTGCAGCTCAATTCGCTTCATAATAAATATGGCAAGTGATAGAGTTTTACACGAGAGAGTTAAAAAAATCCTTTATTCTCTAACAGGGATTACCCTAGCAGAGAACAAGGATATTATGATAGCAAACAGGCTTCATAAGTTAAAAAGAGATACTAAATACACTGGTGATATTGATCATTTACTTGATGCAATAGAAGAGGGTTCTTTCACTATGGAATTTATTAACTCTTTTACAACAAATAAGACTCATTTTTTTAGGGAAGAGTTTCATTTTACAGATTTAAGAGATAGAGTTCTTCCTCAATTTGCTAATTCTGGAAGAGATGTTAAAATGTATTGTTCTGCTTCATCAACAGGAGAAGAACCATATTCGATGGCAATGACTGTTTTAGAGACACAAGATTTACTAAATAGTCGAATTAATGCCTCAATTATAGCAACAGATATAGATACTAATGTATTACAATATGCAGCAAATGGTGTATATAGATATGCAAAATCATCAAAAGAGTTTCCAAACTGGATAAAACCACCTAAATTTTTTAAAAGAAGAGTTAATAAAACTTTAACTACAGAAGAAATTTTAATAAAAGTTAAACCAGAACTTCAAAAAATGGTTACTTTTCAGGTTAACAATTTAAATGATTCATCATATCCTTTTCAAAAAGATTATTTTGATGTGATATTTTGTAGAAATGTATTAATTTATTTCTCTTCTGAAGATCAAAATAAAATTTTAAAAAGACTATTTTCTCATTTAAAAATAGGTGGAACATTATATTTAGGGCATTCTGAGAATCCTCATGATTTAGTTAATTATGTAGATAGAATAGGTCAAAATATATTTATTAAAAAAAAGGAATATAATTGATTGTTATAGGTCACAAAGATGGAAGCATTGAAAAAGCTTCTATATCAAGATTTACTCAAAAAACAAAAGGTTACAACACTCATACCGTAATTGGTGGAGAGTTTGCTGTGGGTAAAGATCTAGATAATGTGGCTTTTAAAACTCTTTTAGGTTCATGCGTAGCTATTATGTTTTATGATAAAGTTCAAAAAATAAAGGGTATGAACCACTTTTTATTACCTACAACAAATAGTACAAATGATGATATGAAGTATGGTTTATATTCAGTTGAAGCAATGCTAAATGAGATGTATAAACTAGGATGTAGCAAAAAGAATATGTCTGCAAAAATATCAGGTGGAGCAGATATTATGCAACTAAATGTATCTTCTGTTTCAATTGGTCATAGAAATGTAGAGTTTGCAAAAGATTTTTGTAAATCAGAGGGATTTCAATTAATTAGTGAACATACAAGAGGAGAACATGGTAGACTTATTCTCCTTGCTGATGCTTTTCAAACTTTTATTAAAGTAACTCAGAAAAGTGAAACAGATAATAAAATTCTTAAAGAAGAAAAAGCATTACAGACAGAAATTACAAAAGCACCAGTTATCAAAGAATATGTTGGTGCTGTTGACTTATTTGATGATGATTCAAGTAAAGCTCAACCAGAGATGGAAATCGAATTATTCTAATAAAGTAGGGTAGAATTAAATGTATACAGTTTTAGTAATTGATGATTCTCCTTCAATGAGAAGAATTATTAAAGATATGGTTAATAATATTGAAGATTTTGAAGTTATTGCAGAAGCTTTTGATGCTTATGATGCAAGAGAAAAAATCAAAGAATATGAGCCAGATTTAGTAACAATTGATATAAATATGCCTAAAATGGATGGTGTAACATTCTTAAGAAACCTTATGAGACTTCATCCAATGCCTGCTGTAGTTATATCAGGAGAAAGTGTAAGAGGTAATGATATTTTTGATGATGGTGCAGTTGGGTTTATACCAAAACCTGAAGCAGGGGAATCAATGATATCTTTTGGAGAAAGAATTAAAGAAAATCTACTAAACCTAACATTCCTTTTAAAAAGATATACATTAAAAAAACCTAGACCAAAAAAAGAAGTAAAAACTAGAACTTTAGAAGTTAATAAGAAAAATCATCCAGATATGCTTATACCTTTAAGACCTGCACCACTAATGGGGAAGAAAATTATAGCTATTGGTTCTTCAACAGGTGGAGTTGAATCATTGTTAAGGGTCTTTAAGAATTTAACAAATGATCTTCCTCCTATAGTAATAACACAACATATACCTTATGGTTTCTCAAAATCTTTTGCAGATAGACTTAATGATAACTCTTCACTTAGAGTTCAACAAGCAGAAACAGGTATGGTTTTAGAAAATGGTCATGCTTATTTAGCACCAGGAAATATGCATATGACTATAGAAAGAACTGCAAGGGGTGAATATCAAATTAGATTACTAGATGATATTAAGATTAGTCATCATAGACCAAGTGTAGATGTTATGTTTAGATCTGTTAATAATGCAGTTGGTGGAGCAGCAATGGCAGTGATGATGACAGGAATGGGTGATGATGGTACAATTGCCATGAAAGAACTTCATGATAATGGAGCATACACAATTGCTCAAAATGAAGCAAGTTGTGTTGTTTTTGGTATGCCTGCAAAAGCAATTCAAGCTGGAGCTGTAAAAGATATTGTTCATTTAGATGAAATTGCACAATATATAATAGAATTCTCTAAAAATAAAAGAAGATAGTATTCTTCTTTTATCCCAATGTAAAAGTTTGAAAATTATAGTTTTCAATACTAATTAATATATATTTAGTTATAATCTCTTTTATTTAAATAAAAGGCTTATAAATGAGATATGAATTAGATTTCTGTAATAGCTTTGATAAAACACTTCTATTTTGGATAGAAAGATTTATTAGATACAAATTAACAACACTTTCAAACTCAAATGTTTTAGATAAAGAGAAACTTGCACTAATAATTCAAGAGTTAGTTAAAGGTACAGATTCTATTGAGAGTTTGAAAACTCTAGTTAAAGAAGCAAGAAATATTGGTTTAAGTGGAATTAATACCTATTATAATCCTTTAGAAAAACTTTTTAATTTCTTAACAAAACTTGGCTTAGCTTCAATGAAAGAGATAGATGAAGAGCTACTAAGTGATTTTTTAGCATCATATACAAGTGGTTTATCAGATGCAAGTAAAAAGAATCATAGAATTGCCCTACTTGGTCTATTTTCTTATATTGATAAACAAAATGAAAATCAGGATGGAAGTTCTCATCTTTTTAAAATAGAACTTAAAAACTGGGGTGGTTTAAAAGGTCAATCAGGTACAAAACTACCTGCTTTTATGAATAAGGCAGAAATAGATAGGTTTTTAGAAGCTATTAATAATTTTGAATTCTCCCTTGATACTCAATATAGAAATAGACTTATCCTTAAAATTATAATTTATACAGGTATTAGGGTTTCAGAGATGTTAAATTTGAGGCTAAAAGATATATACAAAGAAGATGATGTTTATATTTTACAAGTTAGAGGAAAAGGTAATAAGCCTCGAGTTGTAATGATTAAAACTAAGATTATTGAAAATGATTTAGCTTTTTGGTTAGAACAAAGAGATGCAAATGATGATTTGCTTGTTTGTAACAAAAAAGGAAATAGGTTAACTCAAGCTTATGTTAGTAGAATAGTAGAAAATATATTAACTTTTGCAGGGATTAGAAAAGAGAAAAATGGTGCTCATATGTTAAGACACTCTTTTGCAACCCTACTTTATCAAAAACATCAAGATTTGATTTTAGTACAAGAAGCTTTAGGACATGCAGATATAAATACATCTAGAATTTATACCCACTTTGATAAACATAGACTAAAAGCAACTACTAATCTTATGGATTAGTAGTTTTTACCATAAAGAACCTGTTTCAAAATCTTGAAGATTATCTTCTATTTCTAAATAAACTTCATCATCATAATCTAAATATATTGAAAATTCTCCAATACTAATACTATCTTGTATACTTCTTTTATTTAAATAAGTATCATCTACTCCATTTGATAAATCAGATAAGTAGTAATCTACCATAGAAGGTGCCATACTACTTATTGCTAAATCTAAGTCTTGAAATGTATTTACTCCAAAAGTAGAAAAGAGTGAATCTTTATTTAATAAAAGTATCATATTTTTATATTAGTTATTAAAACCGTTTAATAATGATGCCATTCTATTTAAATCAATTTTTTCTGAAGAACTACTACTTGTTGTTGAAAAAGTAGAATCTTTTTTATCTTCTTTTTCTTCAGTTTCCTCTTCTTTTTTCTTATCAACAATTACTTCTTGTATTGTTTCTCTTGCTTTTGATGTTTCATCATACTCATATTTATGTTTTTCTGGATGAGCTTTTTTACTTAAAAGTCCCTCAATCTTACTTAACATTGAGTTGATATTTGAAGAATCTTTTTCACTACTATCTTGTAAATTATTTAGATTATCCTCTAAATTTCTCGTCTCAGCTTCTAAAGCTGAAATTTTATCTTTTAGTTTATTATTCTCACTATTTAATTTTTCGTTTTCATCTTCTAAAGTATTATGCTCATCTTGAAGCTGGTCATAAGAGTTTTGTAATTGTTCGTATGCAACTATTAATTTTTCTAAAGCTTCATTAAGTTTTGCGATTGTTTCTGCGTTTGTCATATAAATAACCCTTATAAAATTCTATATATTAATTAAAAGTGATATTATTACAAAAACTAGCTAATAATTCCATCAATTTTCAATAAAGAATCAACACTTGGCTCTCTAGAGGCAAATTCATAGAAAAGTTTATTCATATCTTCAGAGCCACCTTTTTCTAAAATAGACTTTTTATATTTCATTGCTAACTCTTTGTTAAATACTTTCTTAGAGTTGATAAACATATAAAATGCATCTGCACTTAAAACTTCTGCCCATTTATATGAGTAGTATCCAGCAGCATACCCACCTGCAAAAATATGAGAAAAACCATTTTGAAACTTATTGTATTCAGGTGGCTTAATAGCGGCATATTCATCTCTTATGTTATTTAATAAACCCTGTATTTCACTTTCCGTTTTGTATAACTTTTGATGCAGTTTAAAATCAAACAATGCAAACTCAATTTGTCTTAACATTGCTAAGGCTGATTGAAAGTTTCTTGCTTTTATTAACTTATCAATAGCTTCATCATCTAAAACCTCTCCTGTTTCATAATGCTTTGCAAACATCTTTAAAACTTCTTTATCATAAGAAAAGTATTCAAGGAATTGAGAAGGAAACTCTACAACATCCCAAGCAACACCAGCAATACCACTTACAAAAGCTTCTGGAACTTTACTAAATAAGTGATGTAAAGCATGTCCCATTTCATGAAATAGTGTAACTACATCAGAGTGTCTTAAAAGTGAAGGAACACCCTCTTTTGATTGAGGAAAATTACAAACAATATAAGCTGTTGGTAATCTTTTTTCACCATTTTTGTTTACATAATGAGAGTGCCAATTATTCATCCATGCACCCCCTCTTTTCTCTTTTTTAGCCTCTAAGTCAATATAAATTCTTGCAAATACTTTTGAATTTTCTTTTATATTGTAAACTAGTACATCTTTATCCCAAGCTTTAGCATCTGAAGCTTTTTCAAACTCAACTTCAAAGATTTTATTTAAGAAATTAAAGAAACCATTTAAAACAGAATTCTTTTCAAAATAAGGTCTATAGTACTCTTCATCAATATCATATTTTTCCTCTTTTAATTTCTCACTATAATATGCTAAATCATAACTTTCTATCTTAGAAATACCATCTTTTAAAGCATATTTTTTTAGTTCTTCAATCTCTTCTTTTGCT
The DNA here is from genome assembly GCF_003346815.1 of Halarcobacter bivalviorum. Lineage (NCBI taxonomy): Bacteria > Pseudomonadati > Campylobacterota > Epsilonproteobacteria > Campylobacterales > Arcobacteraceae > Halarcobacter > Halarcobacter bivalviorum. The sequence continues at coordinate 1,345,695 of NZ_CP031217.1, read as the reverse complement.
CTATTCTTTCCTTTTTTTGCAAGCTCTTCTAAGAAAGTAACTACCTCAATTTCTTCATTTGCCATTTTAGTTTGTAAAGAATATTCAGCATAGTTTTTAAAACCTAAAATTTTAACTTTTTCATCTTTTAATGAAAGTATTTCAATTATTATTTTTTCATTCTCTGGTGCTCTAGTCGTGTATACTTTATAGATTTCTTCTCTTCTTTCTCTATTTGAACCATATGTAATATATGCTAAATAAGAAGGCATTTGAAGAGTAAATTTATATTTAGTTTTTCCATCTTCTTCAAACTTTGCAAACTCTAAATCTGATTTAGGAATCTCTTTTACATCTTCATAATTTTCAATTATCATTTCATAGGCATTTGTTGCATTTAAAAGATTTTGAGAAAAAATTTGAGATAACTCACTAAGTCTTAAATTGATCTCTTTTAATCTTTTTTTATCTTTTTCTTCTAAGTGACAACCACTTAATTTAAAATCTCTAATCTCATTTTCTAATACTTTTTTTTGTATATCATTTAAAGTTGTATAATAGTTATCTTGTATATCTTTTAAAGACCTATAAATATTATCATTTTGTGAGATCTCAGTTTCGTAATTTGAGATTAATGGTAAGCACTCTTCGTAAACTTTTTGAGTTGTTTCTGAATTTTTTACTGAATCAATATGAAAGATTGGAGTTATAAATTCATTAATACTCTCCCCTATCTCTTCATATGGTTTTACAAAATTTTCATAACTTTTGTTTTCTATTGTTAATAACGCTTCAATCTCTTTTTTACTATTTTCTAAAATCTCTTCTAATTTACTTTTACTATTTTCTAAATTTGTTAAATCAAACTCTTTAAACATTTATATTCCTTTTAATTTTTAAATTCTATTGTAAAACCTCTATCAAACTTTTCATAATCTTGATAAAAAGAGTAGTCTTTTATATTAAAATTATTTAAATAGTTTTCTAAAGGTTTTTTTTGGTCATATCCCATTTCACAAAGTAGATATTTTATCTCTCTTTTTGAAGTTTCATCTATGATATTTTTTAATAATTCATCCCCTACTTCTCCACCAAAAAGTGCATTGCTTGGTTCGTACTTTACATTTGTTGGTAACTTATAATTATTTGCAATATATGGAGGATTTGAGATAGTCATAAAAATATCTTCATTCTTATCAATATCTGTATATAAATCACTTTTAATAAAGGTGATTTTATCTTCTACTGAATGTTTTTTTGCATTCTCTTTTGCTAAAGCTAATGCATCATCATTTATATCAACAGCTATAATTTTAATATCTTTAATTAAAAGAGCTAACATTACAGAAATAATTCCAGAACCAGTTCCTATTTCTAAAACTGTTTTATTTTGAGTTTCTTTTAATATTTCTATTGCATTATCAACTAATATTTCTGTTTCTGGTCTTGGTATTAATACATTTTCTCTTACTAGAAAACTCTCTCCATAAAAAGAGGCTTTTCCTATTAAGTACTCTAAAGGATAATCTTTTTCTCTTTTATTAATAAGTTTTTCTAGTTTTTCTATTTGATTAAATTCATTATTATAATTTAGATGTAACCAAATATTGTTTTTCTCTAAAATATGACAAATTAATATTTCAACTTCCTTTGCTGGAATATGAGTAATTTGTTTTAATCTTTGAGAATAGTTTCTTACAACTTCTTTTATTGTCATTTATATCCTTATATATAAAGGTGATATTATATCAAAAAGAGTTTACTCTAATATATAAAGAGAAATTTCATCTGCTAAAAGAAAGTTTTTATTAAAAACATTTTTATCTTTTATATAGATTTTTTCTTCTTCTATTAAATGATTTACTCTTTTTAACTCATCTTCTGTAAAAACTGAAAGTTCTACTCCTAAAATACATCTAAAACCTAAAAGTACTTTTTCAACTTTTATATCATCATTTGATAACTCTTCTACCTCATAAGAAGTTGGATTTTTAATATACTCATCTAAATCTTTATTTGGATAATATCTTTGATTGTTTACATATCCAACAGCTCCAGCACCAACTCCTAAATACTCTTTATGTTGCCAATAACCAAAATTATGTTTTGAGTGATAATTTTTACCTCTTGCAAAGTTTGATATCTCATATTGAGAAAAACCATTGTTTTCTAAAAAATCAAATATTTTATATGATAACTCTTCATCATCAATTTTAACTTCACTTTTATTGAAAAATTTTGTACCCTCTTCAAGGGTTAAAGAGTAAGCACTTAAATGAGTAATAGGTAATGAAAATGCTAAAGAAAAATCCTCTTTTAAGTTATCAAAAGTATCTGTTTTGAAACCATAAATAATATCACAGTTAATACTATCAAAACCTATACAAGAAGCATTTTGTATAGCTGTTATTGCACTTTTTGCATTATGCGCTCGATTTAATTCTTTTAGCTTATTTTCTTGAAAACTTTGTACTCCAAAACTAATTCGATTTACTCCATAGTTTTTCATTCCTTGCAACCAATCTTTTGTTGCAGAGTTTGGATTTGACTCACTTGTTATTTCTGTATTTTTATCTATATAGTTTTCTAAAATTTTGAAAGTCTCTTCATAATCTTCAATTTTTATAGTACTAGGTGTTCCTCCACCTATAAAAACTGTTTCTAATGTTTTATCTTTACAATAATTTTCTAAATCATGTTTTAACTGTATATTTAAAGCCTTCATATAATCTTTTTTTAGATTAAATTTAGTTGTATATGAGTTAAAAGCGCAATAGTGACACTTACTATCACAAAAAGGTATATGTATATATAAAAGCAATTTTTAATCCTAATTTTATTATAATATCCGGCTAATTATAAGGGAAAAAATATTTATGACTGATAAAGAAATGAAAGATACTAAAAATAAAAAGAATTACAGACCAAATGTAGCAGCAATAGTATTATCAGCAAAATATCCTGAAAAATGTGAAATTTTTATAGCTTCAAGAACAGATGTAGAGAATGCTTGGCAATTTCCACAAGGTGGAATTGATGATGGTGAAAAGCCAAATGAAGCATTGTTTAGAGAGCTTGAAGAAGAAATTGGAACAAGGGATGTTGAGATAATCGCAGAATATCCAAAATGGGTAAGCTATGATTTTCCGCCTGTGATTGCCAAAAAAATGCACCCTTATGATGGACAAATCCAAAAGTATTACTTGGTAAAATTAAAAAAAGGTGCAAAAATAGATATTAATACTCATATTCCTGAGTTTAGTGAATATAAATTTGTTCCTACTGAGAATATTTATGATTATATTACATTCTTCAAAAGAACTGTATATAAGCAGGTTTTAAAATATTTTAAAAAAGAGGGTTTTATTTAAA